>SEEV01000655.1 GCA_004211695.1 Rhodococcus sp. (in: high G+C Gram-positive bacteria) | reverse complement strand
TTCAAGGACACCGCCGGACAGTTTCGGTTTCACCTGAAGGCTGCGAACGGCGAAATCATCGCGGCCAGTCAGGGTTACACATCGAAGGCGGCGGCCCAGAACGGGATCGAGTCGATCAAATCCAATGCAGCAACCGCCCCGACCGACGACCTGACCTGACACCCGCTCCATGGCGGGGCCGTACGTCGCAGAACGAAGACGCGGCAGGAGTGTCAGCCGACCGGGAGCCGGCTCGCCGCAGCCATGATTTCCTCGGCGTAGCGGGGCTCGAAGGTAGGTGTCAGGCCCGCTCCGGCCCAGTAACCATTCTCGGGGTGGGCTGAGCCGATGAGGCCGCCGGCGATGCAGGCGATGGAGTCCGAGTCGCCGTTGCTGGTGGCCGCCCAGGCGAGCGCGTCGGGCCCGGTCAGGGCTGCGGCCGCGGGATCATTGTCGGAGGTGGTGGCGAGGTCGGCGACCAGCAGGGCCAGGGCGACCGCGCTGGCCGACTCCCACCCTTCACCGATCCCGGCACAGGGGTCCCCGAATTCGGCCGGCGGCAGCGGGCGGAGCTGGTCGAGTCGGCCTGCGGCGGCGGTGAGGATGTCCGCGGTGCCGTCGTTAAGCCCCTGTACCAGGTATGACGGCACGTCCCCGGTGATCGGGGCGAGGACATCCCGCAGGTACGGATCCTCGGTCCAGGTGCTGGTGCCGTTGTAGATCTGCGCGGCAGTCGTGAGTGCGTGCTCGAGGAACCGGCCGCGCTGGGCCGGGGCGTGGCGGGTGGCGTCGGCGAGCAGCAGCGCGGGCACCACGGCGCGGGGGTGCTTGTGGGTGATCACCGCTTGCAGGGCGGTCAGGCCCAACCAATACAGGTCGGGTGCGAATGCGGTGGGGGCCAGGCGCATCACTGCCCCGCAGCCGGCGGATTCGAGAGCGCCGTCGGTGTCGTACCAGCGGGCACCGGCACGGAGGTTGCGCAGCGACGTCATGCAGGTGCGGCCCGGGGCCCGGGTGTTGTCGGGGTCGACCTGCCACAGCAGGAACTGCCGAGTAATCGCGTCGGCAACGGCTTCGATGTCGCCGAAGTCGGAAACCTCGGCCAGAGCCCCATGAAGCGCAATGGTCATCTGGGTGTCGTCGGAGATAACCCACCGGACCGCCGGTGGGGCGACCGGGTAGGCCGGCATCCGTGTGTAGCTGGTGAATTCGACCTGATATCCCCAGGCGTCGCCGGCGGCCAGTCCGGTCAGGGCGTTGGCGTACCGGGCGAGCAGTGTGGTGTCGCTGCCGGCGGTGGGTGCGGTCATGGGGTCTCCCCACGGGAGAGGGCGACGGCCGCGGAGCGGATGGTGACGATGTCCATGAGGTCTAGGTCGGCGACTTGTCCGAGGTAGTCGGCGATCGCATCGGGGGTCATGCCTTCGTCGAGGTGCCGGCGGATCTCGTCGAGTTGCTCGTCGGTGAGTGCGGCCATGGTGGTGGTCCTTCCGTCGTCGCCCCTCTGCAGGAGGGGACGTGTCATTTTAGCTGGTAGAGAATGGGTTACGCGGCTGTGGTCGCGCTGCCGCCGGTGCCGTCGGCGGCTTCGGCGACGAGGTCTTCGGCGACCATGTAGACCGTCGGCCTGCCGCTGATGCCGTGATGGTCGACCTTCACGCAGCGCAGGTGGGTGCCCATCGGGAGAACCACTTCGTCCTCGGAGGAGTAGCTCGAGATCGACTTGACCGGCAGCCCGTCTCGGGTGCGGACGACCATCATGTACGGCGGGTGGCCGGCGAAGTTGTGTGCCGTGCCGTGGTTGGTGGAGAAGCTGGTGACCTTGCCGATCTCCATCCGCGAACCGACGGTGAAGGCCGAGTCGATGTACTCCTCGGTGCTGCCCTTCCACCCGCTCGGGACCTGGGTGCCGCGGACCAGTGTCATCGGCGCCTGATTCGGGTTGTGGCCGCGGAACTTGTCGAATGCCGAGTCCAGCTGGGACACCACGGTCTTGATGTGCCCGGACGGGTTCGCGTCGCGGCCGGTGATGGCGGCGTTGATCGAGCGGTAGCTGCCACCGGTGTAGGTGGTCAGTGCGCTGCGCTCCTGGTAGCTGAGTACCTTCTGCACGAACTGCGTGTTCGAGGTGGTCAGCGCGCCGATGTTCGAGGTCTGCACGTGACCGCCCGGTCCGGTCGTAAATCCCCAGGCCTTCAGGTCCCCGGCCCGCTGGGCGATCACCGGGTAGTCGTCGGCGGTTTCCTTGCCGTAGGCGCGGATTCCGCTGCGCCACAGGCTGGCGTGGTTGTCGGCGCCGAGGCTTTGCGGTGGGATGTCGTGGTCGAAGTGCGGGATGGTGCCTCCGCCGACCGTCTGGGTTCCCAGTGCGCGCCGGTGTGCCTTGGCGTATGCCGCGTCGGCCTCGGCCGTGGTGGCGCCGACGGCCAGTGCTGTCGCGCGGGCCTGCTCGCCGGCGTCGGCCGCGGCCTTCTCCCGCAGTACCCGTCGGTGCCGTTTGATGCCGTCGTGGATGTCCGCGCGGGCGGGGCCGCCGCCGACCGAGTCGGTCAGCT
>SEEV01000206.1 GCA_004211695.1 Rhodococcus sp. (in: high G+C Gram-positive bacteria) | reverse complement strand
AGCTCCGGTCCCTGCTCACGAACCACGAGCGTGTCCTCGATCCGCACGCCTCCGCGCCCGGAGAAGTACACGCCCGGCTCGACGGTCACCGCCGCACCGTCCAGAAGTGTACCGGTGCCGAGCTTGCCGATTCCCGGAGCTTCGTGGATCTCCAGGCCGACGCCGTGTCCGAGCCCGTGCAGGAACAGTTCCCCGTAGCCCGCGTCCTCGATCACCCGGCGTGCGGCGCCGTCCACCGCGGACACCTCGGCGCCGGGGTGCAGGGCGTCCCGGCCGGCCTCCTGCGACCGCGCGACCAGCTCGTATACGTCGCGTTGCCAGTCGGCCGCCCGCTCCAGGACGTACGTCCTGGTCATGTCCGAGTGGTAACCACCCACCTCGGCGCCGAAGTCCAGCTTCACGAAGTCGCCGCTGCTCAGCACCGCCTCGGTCGGGCGGTGATGCGGGATCGCCGAGTGGGCGCCCGCCGCCACGATGGTCTCGAACGAGATGCCGTCGGCTCCGTGCGCGAGCATCAGCGCCTCCAGTTCCCGGCCCACCTCCTTCTCGGTACGTCCGGGCCGGAGACCGCCACGCTCGATCAGCTCGGCAAGCGCCGCATCGGCCGCCGCGCACGCCGCACGCAGCAACTCGACCTCGTGATCGTCCTTCACCATCCGCAGTTCCTCGACGAGACCGGGAACGGGATCCAGGCGCGCATCCGGTGCGAGCAGCGACCAGGCGGCGAACTCGTCGACGGTGACGACGTGACTTTCGAATGCCAGCGAGGACGGGCTCCCCCGCCCGATCGTCTCGATCAGATGCGCGGCGCTCGCGCGATCGATCTCGGCCCGCAGATCGGGAACCTGTTCCCCGACCTGCGTGAGATAACGGCCGTCGGTACAGATGACGGTGCGCTCCTCGGCTCCCTCGGCGTCGGCGGCGTGCACGAGCAGCGCGGCATTGGACCCGGTGAACCCGGTGAGGTACCGGATGTTCACCAGATTCGTCACCAGCAGTGCGTCGAGATCCCGGGCGGCGAGGGCCGCGCGCAACGCCGCGCGCCGCGAACCATGATCAGCAGGCATGCCGTCAAACGTACCGGCAAATCGCCACCCGGAGGGCACGGATCGACGGCCCCCGTCGACAGCGAGAACAGGTTCCAGAGCGCGACCCTGTGGGTTAGACCACACGCCGCAAATCCCGCTGGTTACGCTGTGCCCATGAATGCGTGGGTGGTACGCGGCCTCGGCATGGCCCTGATACATGTTTTCGTTCGTGTGATCCTCGGTGTGTCGATCACACAGTGGCCCCTCCAGGGTTCCGCTCTGAGATGGCTCGCACTGCTGGTCGTCGTGTTCGTGGCGCTGATCTGGGCGGGCATCGACGGCATCCGGGACCGTCGCCGGAACCCGGATCCGGAGGACGGCGCCGACCTGACGATGTTGTGGCTGAAGGCGGCGCTCCTCGGGGGAGTCGTCGCGGGTGTCGGGAGCTGGCTCGCCAACCTCGTCCCGAACCTCAACGTCACGCAGAACTCGTTCTTCTTCGAGATCACGTCGGGGGCCGCCTTCACGGTCCTGCTCATCTTCGTTCCGGCCATGCTCGCCGTGTTCCTCGGCCGGTTCTTCGTCGGCCGCGATTCCAAGAAGTCCGTGAGGGACCGCAGCGAACGGCAGCCGACGGCGCACGGGGCAGGAGCGGCCGCCGGAGCCGCAGCGGGGGGAACCGCGGCCGCAGCCGTCGCCGACGACGAGGGCTACGGCCAGAACTACCCCGGCCAGGCCTACGAGCAGACCGGGTACGCCGGGTCCGACGCCGACACGGCCGTGTTCGAACCGGTGCACAACTACCGCGAGGACACGTCGGATCTCGATCACACGCAGGGCGGGGACACCGGCTGGCAGGATCCTGTCGACCTCGGCAAGCGCACGTCGGACGATCAGCGCCGCGGCGAGTAGCTCCCGGGGTTCCCGACACCGACAGACGACGCGGCGGTGTGAGCGCATTCGCTCACACCGCCGCGTCCGTGCGTTCCGGTCGCTACCTCACAGCAGGATGGCCCCGCCACTGCCCGGCTTCTCCTCGCGGGCGACGGCGGAGTACGCGGCCACCAGCAGAGACGGGTCCGGGCCCTCGAGCCGTCCGGGCTTGGCGAGTCCGTCGAGCACGACGAACCGCAGAACACCGGCCCGGTTCTTCTTGTCGGTCTGCATGCCCTCGACCAGTTGGCCGAATGCGTCCGCGTCGTACGTGGTGGGCAGGCCCACCAGTTCCAGGATGGTGCGGTGGCGATCCGCCGTCGCGTCGTCGAGTCGTCCCGCCAGGCGCCCCAGTTCGGCCGCGAACACGAGTCCGACGGACACCGCCGCGCCGTGACGCCAGCGGTACCGCTCGCGCCGTTCGATGGCGTGCCCCAGGGTGTGCCCGTAGTTGAGGATCTCGCGGAGGTCGGACTCACGCAGATCCGCGGCCACGACCTTGGCCTTGACCTCCACCGACCGCCGGATCAGTTCGGGCAGAACCGTTCCCGTCGGATCCAGCGCCGCTTCGGGGTCGGCTTCGATGAGGTCGAGGATGACGGGGTCCGCGATGAAACCGGTCTTCACGACCTCCGCCATCCCGGCGACGATCTCGTTGCGGGGGACCGTCTCCAGCGTCGCCAGATCGATCAGCACGGCCGACGGCTCGTGGAACGACCCCACCAGGTTCTTGCCGGCCTCGGTGTTGATACCCGTCTTGCCGCCGACCGCGGCGTCGACCATCGCGAGCAGCGTCGTGGGCACGTGGATCACGCGCACACCGCGCATCCACGTCGCCGCGACGAATCCGGCGAGGTCGGTGGCGGCGCCGCCGCCGAGGCTGACGACGGCGTCGCTGCGGGTCAGCCCGATCCGGCCCAGAACCTCCCAGCAGAACCCGGCCACGGCGAGGTCCTTGCCGTCCTCCGCGTCCGGGATCTCGATGCGGTGCGCATCGATGCCCTTCTCGGCGAGCGCCGCGCGCACCGCCTCCGCGGTCTCGGCGAGCGGCGGCTGGTGGAAGATCGCCACCGTCCGCGTGCCGGTGAGTTCGTCCACCAGCTCGCCGAGCAATCCGCGCCCGATGATGACCGGGTAGGGGTTGGCCGTCTGCACCTGTACGCGTACCGGTTCGGTCACTGTCTGCTGCTCCGCTCCGTCTTGTCCGAGATACTCGGATGTCTCTGTTACGCCGGGGCCGCCGATCATTCGGCGAGTTTCGCCACCAGCTGCTGCACCACCCGGGCGGGGCTCCGCCCGTCCGTGCGTATCCGGATGGAGGCCACCTGCCGGTACAGCGGTCGGCGCTTGCGCATCAACTCGGTGTACTTCTGGCGGGGGTCACCACCGGCGAGGAGTGGGCGCGCGGTGTTGGTCCCTGTGCGCTTGAGCCCCTCGGCGACGCTGATCTCGAGGTAGATCACCGTCTGGCCCTTCAACAACTCGCGGGTGCGCTCGGACAGGATCGATCCACCGCCCAGCGAGACGATTCCCTCGTGGCTCTCGATGGCCTTGCGGACGATCTCTTCCTCCAGCGCCCGGAAGGCCGGTTCGCCCTCCTGGACGAAGATCTCGGCGATCGTGCGCCCCGCCTCTTCCTCGACCGCCACATCGGTGTCGAACAACGGAAGGTCCAGCGCCTGCGCGAGGCGCCGCCCGATCGTGGACTTACCCGCTCCCGGCGGCCCGACGAGCACGGCTTTCGGTGCCATCACCGGTCACCGCCCCGCTGCGCGGGCAGACGGGCTGGTCATCGCGCGAGCCGGGCGGCGACGCCGGACGCGTAGCGCTCGTAGTTGGCGGCAGTCTCCGCAACCGAATCGCCCCCGAACTTCTCCAGCGCCGCCTGAGCGACGACCAACGCCACCATTGCCTCGGCCACCACACCGGCGGCGGGCACGGCGCACACGTCGGAACGCTGGTGGATGGCCACAGCTTCCTCACCGGTCGACATGTCGACGGTGGCCAGCGCGCGCGGGACCGTCGAGATCGGCTTCATCGCGGCGCGCACGCGGAGCGCCTCACCGTTGGTCATGCCGCCCTCGAGGCCGCCGGCGCGGTTGGTCGAGCGCAGAATTCCGTCCGGCCCCGGACGCATCTCGTCGTGCGCCTGGCTGCCACGCCGGCGCGCGGTCTCGAAACCGTCGCCGACCTCGACACCCTTGATCGCCTGGATTCCCATCAGGGCGGACGCGAGACGCGCGTCGAGGCGGTCGGCGCCGCTGATGAACGAGCCGAGACCGACGGGGAGGCCGTGAATGACCACCTCCACGACACCACCGAGAGTGTCGCCGTCCCGCTTCGCGGCCTCGATCTCGGCGATCATCGATTCCTCGGCGGCCTTGTCGAAGGCACGGACCGGGCTGGCGTCGATCGCGGCCAGGTCGGACGCGGTGGGCTCGGGTCCGACATACGGATCGGAGGCGCCGATGGAGATCACGTGCGACAGGACCTCGACACCGAACACCTGGCGGAGGAAACCCCGGGCGAACGTCGCGGCCGCGACACGGGCCGCGGTCTCGCGCGCACTCGCGCGTTCGAGCACCGGGCGGGCGTCGTCGAAGCCGTACTTGAGCATGCCCGAGTAGTCGGCGTGTCCGGGGCGCGGGCGGGTGAGCGGCGCGTTCCGCGCCTGATCGGCGAGCAGTTCGGCGTCCACCGGGTCCGCGGACATGATGGTTTCCCACTTGGGCCACTCGGTGTTGCCCACCTCGACGGCGATCGGACCGCCCAGCGTGCGCCCGTGGCGCACACCACCGACGATGGTGACCTTGTCGGCCTCGAACTTCATCCGCGCACCGCGTCCGTAACCGAGGCGACGACGCGCGAGTTGGGTCGAGATGTCCTCGGACGTCACTTCGACGCCCGCGACCATCCCCTCGAGCATCGCGACGAGAGCGGGACCATGGGATTCTCCGGCAGTTATCCAGCGCAGCACGCCCAATATCCTTCCATGTCGCCGCACTCGGTAGTGACGGTGGTCCTCCCAACCGGGTGGAGCGCGGGCACTCGTTCACGTGACGTGCGCGGCGAACAGCGCGACCAGTGTCGCGGCGAACATCGACGGTCCGTGCGGGAGTGCCGGCGGCGCCCGCCGGACGACGAGGACGACGCAGCCCGCCAGCGCGGTCAGCACCGGCGCGATCACGGCCGCGCACACCCACGCCTCTCCCCCGGCCAGGCCGGTCGCCGCGCCGACTCCGAGCGCGAGTTTCACGTCGTCCGCGCCGATCGAACCGGGCGCACCGAGAAACAGCGCGAGATACGCCGATGCCAGCAGGAGCCCGCCGAGCAGGGCGGCGCCCGCGGACCCGGTCGCCGCGCCGAAACCGGCGATCACGAGGAACCCCGGAAGGGTGAGTTGGTTCGGCAACCTCCGCACGCACAGGTCGGTGGCGGCCAGGGCGACGCACCACCACCAGAACATGGTCGCGCACGGCAGCAGCAACCACGGGGTGGTGTCCACGACCCCACCCCGGACCGTGACAGCGACGCCGAAAGCGCACAGGGCCTCACACCAGCCCGGCCGGACCCTTCCCCCCGTACCGGCCGGCCGTCAGGCGCGCACCCCATCCCGCACCCGCACCGGCCACCACACTTGTCGCGATCAGCCACCACATGACGACCAGCGTGCGCGACCCGACCACCGCGTAGGTCACGGTGACCTGGCGGAACGACGAGCCTGTGGATAGCGACTCGGCCTGTGGACAACTAGCCCAGAGCGGCCGCCATCGCCTCCCGCGGCGCGGGGCGACCGGTAAACTGCTCCACTTGCCCGAACGCCTGGTGCAGGAGCATCGAGAGGCCACCGACGACCGTGCCACCGGCAGCCTCGACCGCTGCTGCCAGCGGGGTCGGCCACGGGTCGTAGATCGCGTCGAGCACGAACGGCGCCCGCCCGAGTACATCCGCGTACTCGCTGATCGCGGCGGACGGAACCGTGCTGACGAGTGCGGCGGCCGCGGCGCAGCGGGCACCGAGTTCCGGACTGTCGAATCCGAGCAACCGGACGTCGAGACCCACCGACTCCGCGCAGCCCAGCGCGCCCGCGGCGCGACCCGCATCGCGGGCCACCACGGTCACGGATTTCACGCCCATGTCGGCGAGCGCCACGAGCGCGGGCCGGGCCGTTCCCCCGGCCCCGACGACGACCGCGTCGGCGCCGGCGATGGTTCCGACACCGCCCGCGGTGAGCGCTCCGCTGACGCCGTCCACGTCGGTGCAGTCGGCACGCCAACCGCCCTCGATCCGGACGAGTGTGTTCGCCGACCCGATCGCGACGGCTCGCTCGGTGCGCTCGTTCGCGAACGCGAGTGCCGCGATCTTGCCCGGCATCGTCACGGACAGCCCGACCCATTCCGGGCCGAGCCCGGACACCAGGCCGGGAAGCCGTTCGCCGTCGCACTCGATGCGGTCGTACGTCCACCCGGTCAGACCCAGCGCCCGGTACGCCGCCAGGTGCAGTTGCGGCGACCGCGAATGCGCGATCGGGCTACCCAGCACCGCAGCCTTGCGTGCGGTCACCAACTCATCGTCCACTGTTGAGAATCCCATTGTTCAGAGCCTGGTCGATGTTGGCCAGGTGTTCGTCGTAGCTCTTCGTGAACAGCGTCGTCCCCTTCGAATCGACTGTCACGAAGTAGATCCAATCACCCGGCGCCGGCTGTTCGACCGCCTGCAGCGCCCCGATGCTCGGCGACGAGATCGGGGTGGCCGGCAGACCGGGGCTGGCGTACGTGTTCCAGGGCGTCACCTGAGCGCGGTCGGCGTCGGTGGTGGCCAGTTCGGTGGTGTCGAGCGCGTAGTTGACGGTGGAGTCGAACTGCAGCGCCTGGTTGACGGCGAGCCGGTTGAGGATGACGCGAGCGACCTTCGAGAAGTCGTCCGGCATCGCCTCACGTTCCACCAGCGACGCCGCGATCAGCATCTTGTACGGCGGGAGACCGACCTGGTTGCCCGCGGTGAGGATTCCGGTCTTCTCGTAGCTCGCGGAACTCTCGGTGACCAGCCGCTGCAGAATCGCGACGGGACCGGCGGTCGGATCGAAATCCCAACTGCCCGCGGCGATCAACCCCTCGAGCTGGCGATCCCGGTCCGGAACACCCGCGACCGAGTCCTTCGCCCAGTCCGGCACACCGAGCGCGGACAGGTCGCCCGCGCCGGCGGCGTTGAGGTCGTCGTAGCTGATGCACTTCTCCGAACCGGCGTCACCCAGGCAACTGGCCTCGGAGATCAGCGTGTAGATCCCCTTCTTCTTGGCACCGGTCTGCACGTCGGTCGTGTCGTGGAGTTGCCGTCCCTCGGAGATGATCATCTGCCCGACCCGCGAGGTGGGGTCGACCAGTTCCTGCACCGCGTCCTCCGCCGGGATCTGGGTGGACAGACTGTAGTAGCCGGGCTGCACCGAGTTCATCGCGTTGCTCTGGACCGCGGCGTTGAAGAAGGCCGATCCGCTGGCGACGACGTCCCGGTCGGCCAGCGTGGACGCGATCTGCTCCGCGGTGTCGCCCGGATGGACCTGCACGACCACTTCGGGGCCGCCGGGGCCCGCGTAGTCCGCGGGGGCGTCGGTGCCGCCGAAGAACATCTTGCCTCCGACGAACACCATGCCGACCAGCACGATCAGCACCGACGCGGCGGCGAGGACCCCGAACACCTTGCCGCGGCGGGCGCGTCCACGGGCCTGTTTGCGGCGCCGTGCCTGGGTGCGCGTCGGCGGGATCTCCTCGGGGATCGCCGAGATTATCTGCGTCTCGGCTTCCGCGAACGCGACGTCGTGTTCGGGTTCGGGGTCGAAAATCTGCTCGTACCCCTCGTCGGGGTAGGTGTGGGGCTCGTACGGCTGGTCGACGTAGGCGTGATCGTCGGCGGCGGGCTCACGGTGGCCGCGGGCGTCGCCGTAGGAGCGGGGACCGTAGCCGTCCTCGTACACGGGTTCGGGGTCGTACGGCTGATCGTGAAGCGGTCGCTCATAAACCGGCGGCTCGTATACCGGCTCCGCGTGGTCGATGTCGGGCTCGTCGATGTCACGGTCGTCGTAGATCACCGCGTGCCGGCCGGTGGTGACGACGTCGTCGTCGTCGGGAGGCGGCGCGTAGTCGACCTGGTCGTCGTCCTCGTCGAGGTAGCGGTGCCGCCGCGGTTCGCGGGGGACGTAGTGGAAGTCGGGTTCGCCTACCGGTCGCCGATGATTGCTCACTGGCCTGCCTCCGGTAGCTGCACGTCCCCACCAGAATCCACTGCGTTCACCGACCTGCTCCGCTCGTCCAACCATCCCTGCAAGATCGCCACCGCCGCAGCCTGGTCGATCACCGGACGCTGGCCTCTCGCACTGACACCGCTCTCGCGAAGCGCCCGCGCGGCAGTGACGGTCGTCAGACGTTCGTCTGCCATCCGCACCGGGATCGGGTCGACCTTCCTTCGCAATCGCTTCGCGAACACAGTAGCGATCGAGGCGGCTTTTCCCCGTTCACCCCGCAAGGTCTGCGGCAGACCGACGATAACCTCCACCGCCTCGTATTCCTCGACAATGTCGGCAATGCGCCGGATATCCGGCGCGTCGGGTCCACGCTCCTTGGACCGCGGCACCGTCTCCACGGGGGTGGCGAGGATCCCGTCGGGGTCGCTCGACGCGACCCCGATCCGGACACTGCCCACATCGATGCCGATACGCCGACCGCGCCCAGGGTCGTCGACTCCTGGTCGATCCGGACCCTGTTCCGCGCGATCCACCGCTACTGGCTCCCCACCTTGTCCGCGACTTGTCCGCGGACAGCATCGAGAGCGGCCGCGATTCCATTGATGTCCGATCCGGAACCCTGTGCCATGTCGGCCTTTCCGCCTCCGCGGCCGCCGATCTTCGGTCCGAATTCCTTGACGAGGTCGCCGGCCGACAGTCCGAGTTCCTGGGCCGCCTTGCTGACCGCGACGACGAACGGAACCTTGCCGTCGACGTCACCGAGCAGCACGACGACCGCGGGCTGGGTGCCGAACCGGCCACGGATGTCCGTGACGAGCCCGCGCAGGTCGTTGCCCCCGACCCCGGCCGGGGCGGAGTCAGTGACGAGCAGCACCGGCCCGACCCGCTGCGCCTTGTCGACGTATGTGCCCGCCGAGGCGAGAACCGCCTGCGCGCGGGTCTGCTCGAGTTCCTTCTCCGCCACCCGAAGTCGCTCCACCAGCGCCTCGACGCGGGCGGGCACCTCTTCCGAGGGCACCTTCAGCGACGAAGACAGACCGGCAAGGAGTGCGCGTTCCTTGGCCAGGTAGCGGTACGAGTCGAGTCCGACGTAGGCCTCGACGCGGCGCACACCGGAACCGATCGACTGCTCGCCGAGCAGCGTGACGTTGCCGATCTGCGCGGAGCTGCCGACGTGAGTTCCACCACACAGCTCCATCGAGAACGGTCCGCCGATCTCGACGACCCGCACCTCGTCGCCGTAGTTCTCGCCGAACAACGCCATGGCGCCCATCGACTTCGCCTTGTCGAGGTCGGTGACGAACGTGTTCACCGAGAAGTCGGCGGCCACGGCCTCGTTGGCAACGACCTCGATGTCCTGCTTCTGCGCTTCCGTCAGCGCGCCCTGCCAGGAGAAGTCGAAACGCAGGTATCCCGGCTTGTTCAACGAGCCGGCCTGAACCGCGTTGGGACCCAGCACCTGTCGCAGCGCGGCATGCACCATGTGCGTGCCGGAGTGGCCCTGGGTGGCGCCCTTGCGCCACTCGGCGTCGACCTGAGCGAGGACGACGTCACCTTCGGTGATCTGGCCTTCCTGCACGGTCACCTTGTGGACCCACAGCTTCTTGGCGATCTTCTGGACGTCGTTGACCTTCACCCGCAGCCCTGGACCGGTGAGGGTGCCGAGGTCGGCGATCTGGCCGCCGGCCTCCGCGTACAGGGGGCTGCGGTCGAGGATCACCTCGACGTCCTGGCCCGCCGTCGCGACGGGGATCCGGTGCCCCTGGGAGATCAGCGCGAGAACGTGTGCCTCGGATACCAATTCGTGGAATCCGGTGAACTCGGTGGGCCCGCGGTCGAGGAGTTCCTTGTAGACGGTGAGGTCGGCGTGGGCGTGCTTGCGCGCCTGCGCGTCGTCCTTCGCCCGCTGCCGCTGCTCCGCCATCAGCGTGCGGAAACCCTCCTCGTCGACGGTCAGTCCCGCTTCGGCCGCCATCTCCAGGGTGAGATCGATCGGGAAGCCGTACGTGTCGTGGAGCGCGAACGCCTGGTCGCCGCCGATCGTCGACTTGCCGGACGCCTTCACCGATTCGGCGGCGCCTTCGAAGAGCTTGGACCCGGACGTCAGGGTCTTGAGGAACGCGGTCTCCTCGCCGACGGCGACCGTTTCGATGCGGCTGAAGTCGGTGTCGAGGACCGGGTACGACGGAGCCATCGTGTCGCGGACGACGGTGATGAACTCACGCATGCTGGGCTTGTCCGCGCCGAGGAGCTTCGCGGACCGGACGATGCGCCGCAGCAGGCGGCGCAGCACGTAGCCGCGTCCGTCGTTGCCTGGGTTCACGCCGTCGGCGATGAGCATCGCGGCGGTGCGCGCGTGGTCGGCGATCACCCGGAAGCGCACGTCGTCGTCGTGGACGGCGCCGTACTTGCGGCCAGACAGTTCCTCGGCCTTCGCGATGACCGGCCGCACGAGATCGGTCTCGTACACGTTGTCGACGCCCTGGAGCAGGAACGCGACGCGCTCGACTCCCATGCCGGTGTCGATGTTCTGCTTGGGCAGCGGACCGAGGATCTCGAAGTTGTCCTTGCTGATGCCGAGCCCGCGCTCGTTCTGCATGAACACGAGGTTCCAGATCTCGATGTACCGGTCCTCGTCGGCCTCCGGGCCGCCTTCCCGGCCGTACTCGGGACCGCGGTCGTAGTAGATCTCCGAGCACGGGCCGCACGGGCCGGGGATGCCCATGGACCAGTAGTTGTCGGCCATGCCGCGACGCTGGATCCGCGTCTCGGGAACGCCGACCTCGTCACGCCAGATGTCGCGGGCCTCGTCGTCGTCGAGGTAGACGGTGACCCAGATCCGCTCCGGGTCGAATCCGTAACCGCCGTCGTCGACGCTCGACGTCAGCAGCGCCCAGGCGTGCTTGATCGCGTCGCGTTTGAAGGAATCAGCGAGGCGCTGGGTACCTCGGTGTGGCCTGCCTTGACGAAATGGTCGAGGAAGCGCCGGCGAATCTCGTGGGTCTGCACGTCAGTGATCCTTATTGTCTGTCTCGAGGGCAACTACGGTCGCCGGGCGGCTGGGCACACCCGGCACTTCGGCAACATTCAGCTTAACCGGCCCCCCTGACGGTTCGTGCCGCGGACGATGGCGCGCAGCTTGTCCACCCGCCCCGCGATGTCACGCTCACCGCCGTGGGTGGTGGGCTGGTAGTAGTCGACACCGACCAGCTCGTCCGGCGGATACTGCTGCGCCAGCACGCCGTCGGGGTGGTCGTGGGGATACCGGTAGCCGACGGCGTTGCCGAGCTTCGCGGCTCCCGCGTAGTGGCCGTCGCGCAGATGGGGCGGGACGAGTCCGGCGTTTCCGGCCGCGACGTCCGCCATCGCCGCGCCGAGAGCGGCGATGACAGCCCCCGACTTCGGCGCGGTGGCGAGGTGGATCGTGGCCTGGGCGAGCGCGAGGCGGGCCTCCGGCATGCCGATCAGCTGGACCGCCTGCGCGGCGGCCGTCGCGGTCTGCAACGCGGTGGGGTCGGCCATCCCGATGTCCTCGCTGGCGTGGACCACCAGCCGCCGCGCGATGAATCGCGGGTCCTCCCCCGCGGTGAGCATCCGTGCCAGGTAGTGCAGGGCCGCGTCGACGTCGGAACCGCGGATCGACTTGATGAAGGCGCTGATCACGTCGTAGTGCTGATCGCCGTCGCGGTCGTAGCGGACGGCAGCCTTGTCGACGCTCGCCTCGACCGTCGCGAGATCCAGCAGCACGGGACGGTCGGCGTCACCGGCCTGGTCGAGTGCCGCCCCCGCCGCCGCCTCGAGCGCGGTGAGCGCCCGCCGGGCGTCGCCGGCGGCGAGCCGCACCAGGTGGTCCATCGCGTCGCCCGCGATCTCGATCTCCCCGGCGAGACCCCGCTCGTCGGTGCGCGCCCGCTCCAGGAGGTTCTCGATGTCGTCCGCCGTGAGGGACTGCAGTTGCAGGACGAGCGAGCGGGACAGCAGCGGGGACACCACGGAGAACGAGGGGTTCTCCGTGGTGGCGGCCACGAGCAGCACGATCCGGTTCTCCACCGCCGCCAGCAGGGCATCCTGCTGAGTCTTCGAGAAGCGGTGCACCTCGTCGATGAACAGCACCGTCTGCTCGCCGGCGAGGAGGCGGCGCCGGGCCAGTTCGATGACGCCGCGCACTTCCTTCACCCCGGCGGACAGGGCGGACAGTGCCTCGAAGCGGCGGCCGGTGGCGCCCGAGATCAGCGACGCGAGCGTCGTCTTCCCGGTGCCGGGCGGACCGTACAGCAGCACGGACGCCGCCCCGGACCCCTCCACCAGGCGCCGCAGCGGCGCCCCGGGACCCAGCAGATGCTGCTGCCCGACCACCTCGCCGAGGGTGCGGGGACGCATCCGCACGGCCAGGGGTGCGTGCGGATTGACCGACACGGGAGAGGGGATGGAGTGCGGTGCCGCTGCCTCGTCCGGCCGCGGCGTCTCGAACAGTCCTGCCGACTCGTCCTCGCCGACATCCGAACCGAAAAGATCGCTCACAAGTTCGACGCTACCCGGCAGCACACCGTCCGACCCAGTCCGGCCGGACCGCGGGTCAGCCGACGGACAGTCCCCGGATCTTGTCGGCGATGGTCCGGGCGTGGTGGGCGACCACCGTGTTCCCTGCGTGATCCGCCGAACGGGCCAGCCTGTCCCACCGCTGAATCAGCGCCTCGGAGCGCGGCACGGACAGGTGATGCTCGCGGACCGCGGCGATGCGGGTGTGGTTCTCGGGCAGGAACAGGTAGGTGCTGAGCCACACCCAGATCAGCTGCGCCTCCACCATGCGGGCGGCGAGGACGTTGTCGTCGGCGAGAGCGGGCCACATGCCGACGACCTCGGCCCGCCAGGCCTCGATCATCGCCTGCGTCCGCTCGTCGGACAGGTCGATGCTGCACAGGCAGCCCGGGAACGAGACCAGCGCATACGCGATGTCGAGCATGGCGTCGCGGAAACCGCCCCACTCGTAGTCGAGGAACCGCACGCCCTCGTCGTTGACGATGATGTTGTCCGGGCACAGGTCGGAGGGGCTGAACGCCCGGAACCGGCCGCTCTCGAACAGTTTGGCGGCGCGCGCGACCTGCTCGGTCAGCTCGGGTGAGACGTCGACGCCGAGGATCTCGGACAGCAGGCGCGGCACGGCGGGCACCGCCCGCTCCACCTGTTCGGCGACGGTGTCGTCGCAGTGCGCGACCTCGGCGCGGCGCAGCAACGCGGTGAAGTCTTCTTCGCGGCCCACGGTGGCCGCGTGCATGCGGCCGAGCGCCTGGGCCATGGCCATGAGCGTGTTGGTGACCGTGTCGGCGTCGGAGTGCTCGAGCAGCGCGCTGATCGGGGTCGCGTCACCGAGGTCGCTGAGGACGAGGAGCCGGGCTTCGAGGTCGGACGCGAGCAGTTCGGCGCCGGGACGGCTGTCCGTCGCCAGCGCGGTCGCGAACTGGTAGGACACAGCCTCGCGAAGGAAGGCGCTGCCGCTGTCTCCGGACAGGTCGTCGGGATCGACGGCCCGCGCTCCGGACACCCCGGACTCCTCACGAACCTGCTTGATCACCAATGTCCGCGGGAGGGAGAACGGATTCTCCGCCACGCGCACGCGGAGCACGATGGTGCGGCCACTGCCGCCGAGATCCACGGGATCCACCAGTGTCACGGGTGCGCCTGTGCGACGGGTCAGCAGCTTCTCGGCTGCGGCAACTACCTCTGAAACGGGGTCTGCCAGTGTTGCAGTCATCGCGGACCAACTTACCTGCTAGTGACACGGATCATCGAGTCCTCCTGGGGAAGCCCCGATGAATTTCAGCATTTCCGCTGATCCGGTGCGAGCACTTCCATCGGCGCCACGTCAACCGACACCGCAATGGTGCTGTTTCGTGCCTCTGTGTATATGACACCCCGCAGTGGAGGGACATCTGCGTAGTCGCGGCCCCACGCGACCACGGTGTATCGCTCGTCGACCAGCTGGTCGTTGGTGGGGTCGAACGCCAGCCACCGGTCCCCCGGCATCCACACCGCCGCCCACGCGTGGGTCGCGTCGACGCCGATCATCCGTTCCTTGCCGGGCGGCGGCTGCGTCGCCAGATAGCCGGACACGTACCGGGCGGCGAGGCCCCGTGACCGCAGGCAGGCGATGGCGAGCCGGGCGAAGTCCTGACACACACCCGACCGCTTCTCGAGGACCTCCGCGACCCGGGTCGACACGGACGTCGACCCCGACTTGTACCGGAAGTCGCGGTGGATGCGGGCGGTGAGATCGACCACCGCGTCGACGAGGGGCCGCTCCGGCGGGAAGCTCGGGGCCGCGTACTCGCGGACGGCGTCGCTGATCTCGGGGGGTTCGAGGTCCAGCACGAACTCCTGCGCCATCGCCCCCTCGGTTCCCACGGGGCGCGACAGCTCCCACGGCGAGTTCGCCGGCGCGGCGGCGAGCCTGCTCTTGTCCGGTCCGTACACCTCGACCTCGGATTCGGCGGCCACGACCAGCTCCTCGTGCGGTGTGCTCACCTGGAAGTACAGATTCCGGTTGCCGTACGCGTCGGAACCGGAGGAGCGGTCGGCGGGTGCCGGCGAGATGTCGACGACGGAACTCACGCACCGCTGTTCGTCGGTGTCGCGGGGCAGGAGGTACCCGCGGCCGTACGACGAGGACACCGCAGCCGAGTACGTGTAGGTGGTGCGGTGGGTGATCGTGAATCGGCGCAGCACCGGCCGCTCCGCTGCCTCGCCCGCCGGGGGTGACACGTCCGTCATGCGGGCACTCCGCCCGGCGAGGTGCTCCATGCGCTGCCGCTGCCCCACAGCGGCTGGGTGCCGCCGGGAAGGGACAGCTGCCCCTTCAGCATCACGTCGGACAACTCGCGCAACAGGGCGCGCATGGTGGTCGTCAGCTCCCCCAGCTCCTTCCGGGACCCGGTGGCGTCGACCGATTCGAGTTGAGCGGGGTCGACGCGTCTCACCGTATTGACCATGTCCTCGACGAGCCGCTCCGCCCGGGACGCACCCGAGGCATCCGGCAGCGCGGCGAGATTCGTACGCAGCGCCTCGAGCTGGAATGCCAGCGACCGAGGGTTCTTCACGTCGAACAGCAGCAACTCGGCGACGGCCGCCGGGCGGATGCTCCGATTGCGGCGACGGTAGACCACCGAACTCTCGGTGGCGACGAGGAGCGATTCGATCACCGCGCGTTCGGTCGCGGGATCCGTCCTCCGGCTCAGCGTCGACTCCACCAGCGCGATGAGGGTGGACGCCCGCTCGATCCGTTTGCCGATGTCCATGACGTGCCAGCCCGTGTCGCGGACCAGGGATTCCGCCGCGACACCCGACAGCGCGAGCATCCCACCGAGCACCGCGGACTGCGCCTCGAACAGCACGGACCCGTCGTCGACCGGGTCGGCGGCGACCTGGCCGAGTGTGCGTTCGACCGAACTGAGGACGGCCCAGATGTCGTTGGACAGTTGCCCCCGCACCGCCCGCGCGGCCTGCTCGACACCATGGACCGCGTGCGCGAGCGACCCGTCCCGGTCCGCGTCGGCCGTCAGCGCGCGGAATTCGGACCGCACCCGCCGTTGGTCGGCGACCGGATCCGAGTCGGCCTCGCGGCCCCGATCGAACCCGTCGGCGGGACGGTTGTCGGCGTCGGCGACCCGCAGGACCGTGTCGAGGAGGATCGGCAGGCTTCCGCCGCCGGCCAGCCACGGTCGCAGGCGATAGTCGCGGTACTTCTCCCCCACCGCGATCATCAGTCGTGCCGCGCCCTCGGCGCGTTCGGCGAACCGGCCCATCCAGAACAGTTCGGTCAGCGCGCGCGGCGACGTCATCAGGTCGGACGTCGTCGCCGCGTACGTGGGCAGCGCGTCCCCGTCCCGCTCCGAACCGTCCCGCGGTTCGGTGGACGCGGTGCGCTGCGCCAGCCGGATCCAGACGTCCTTCGCGCCGGCGTGCCGCCGGTCCCCGCGCTCGGCGCCCGGAACCAGGGACGTGCCGAGGCCACCGGCCATCGGGGTGAACCCCACCCGCTGCGCGACGCTGAACAGCCGCATCCCGACCGGTGCGAGGACGATGTCGCCCGACCCGTCGGCGGCGGGCGCATACGACGGGTCCGGGACGATCTGCCCCACCCATCGGTCGGGTTCGGCGCGCACCCGGACCAGCACTGCCTCCCGGTCCGCGTCGCCGAGTTCCGCGGGCACGATCGGTGACCCGCCGCGCACCTCCCGCAGCACCATCGTCGACGCGTGCGCCAGGATGTGGGACAGCTCGGACCGGTCGCCACCCCAGAAACTCGGCACCGACGGAAGGCGGAGATCCTCATCGAGGAGCCGTCGGCACAGGTCCGGAAGCAGCCGGGTGAGCGCGGGGTTCTCGAGGATCCCGCTGCCGAGCGTGTTGACGACGGTCACCGCACCCCGTCGCAGCACCTCGACGAGTCCGACCACACCGGATCGTGAGTCGGGTCGCAGGTCGAGAGGGTCGGCGAGGTCGGCGTCGACGCGCCGGACGATCACGTCGACGCGTTCCAGGTTGCCGAGCGAACGCATCCACACGTGACCGTCGCGGACCACCAGGTCGGCGCTCTCCACGAGCGGGAAACCGAGGACCGTCGCGAGGTACGCCTGGTCGAACGCCGCCTCGGATCGGGTGCGGGGGCTGAGCACGACGACCAGGGGGTCCTCGGTGCCCGCGGGGGCGGCGTCGATCGCCGCGAGCCGCATCGACTGGGCGAACGACGACAGCGGGCGCGGACCCACCGTCTCGTAGATGCCGGGCATCGCCCGGGCGATGACGCGGCGGTTCGCCATCGCGTAACCGGCGCCCGCCGGGGACTGCGTGTGGTCGCGCAGTGCGTGGAACGTTCCGTCGGCGCCGCGGCCGACGTCGAGTCCGTGCAGGAACAGTTGATGCCGCCCCGGCACCGTGATGCCGTGCGCCGCACGGACGTAGCCCGGGTGCCCGAACACCGTGCGAGCCGGTACTGCGCCGCTCCGGACGAGCGCCATCGGACCGTACAGATCCGCGAGCACCGCATCGAGGAGCCGTGAGCGCTGGACGAAGCCCGCCTCGAGTTGTTCCCACTCCCCGGGCGCGACCACCAGCGGGACCGCGTCGATCTCCCAGCGCGGCGGCGCGGTCGGGGCGTCCGACCCGTCGAGCGGGTTATAGGTGATCCCGTGGTTGTCGACAAGTAGCCGGATGCGGGACTGCAGGCGGCGGACGGCATCCGGCCCGCCGCCGGCGAAGTCCTCGGCCAGTTCGGCCCACGGTTCCCGGACCGCGCCGTCGCGGCCGAAGAGTTCGTCGTATCCCGCGCCGTCGTGCGGCGAGACGCTCATCGGATTCTCCGCGGCGACAGGGTGCGCTCTTTCCGCGCCTGCTCGAGCAGGCGCCGCGGATCGCTGCCCTTGCGCAGCCGGAGCGCCAGCACGAGGACGCCGGCGATCACGATGCCGGTCATGTTCACCCCGAGTTGCAGAGCCGCCAGCGCCGCGACCCGCCATTCGCCGACGGTGACCGCGACGACGGCGAATCCGGCCGCGGGAACGGTGGTGACGGAAATGAACACCCCGACGAGGGCCGCCGACTTCGCGGACACGAGTGCGAGCATTCCGGCCCCGCCGGCGAGGAGCGCGACGACCAGGGAGAGCGGGCCGACCCGGTAGATGAAATCGACCTGGTCGAGTGCCTCGATACTCTCGAACTCCATCCAGCCGATCCGCTCCATCAGCAGCGTCGCGATCAGGGTGGCCGCCATCGCGAACGGGAAACCGCAGAGCAGTGCGATCAGCGACCGCCGGGCCAGACCGAGCTTGCGCCGCATCAGGGCGACGGCCAGCGCGGCGAGGGGACCGAACTCGGGTCCCACCACCATGGCCCCGACGACGGTGATCGGCGAGTCGGTCACCACGCCCACCGACGCGAGCAGGCAGGCGATGGTGAGGAACGCGAGGAACGTGCCGTTGAGCGTCGACTCCTCACGCGTCCGGCTGACCAGTTCCTCCCAGACGACGCTGTCCGCCGGGTCGCCCGGAGCCGCCTTCTCCGCTTCCCGGGCGGCCTTCGACAGCACCGTCTCGACGGGCTCCACCGTGATCGCGCCGGTGCGCTCGATTCCGAGGGCCTCGAGCGCGTCGATCACGTCGTTCGCCGACTCCCGGGCGACGTCGGCCTGGATCGCGTCGCCGGCCGGGTCGATCGCGGCGGCGCGGAGCACCACCACGTGGGTGGCGCCGGGTTCCGCGGCGAGCACACCGAGGACGTCCTCGGTGCGCCCGGCCGGACAGATCACTCTCAGGTGCAACATCGTGTCCCCCGGCTGTTCCGCGTCGTCCGCTGTTCGGGTACCTCCGGCACAGCGCGCCGGAGGGCCCGCCTAAGTGGCGGCAGGTGCGTCCGATTTGGCTGCCGCGGCCACACCCTTCGGCTCCGGCTTGGCATCGACACCGGATTCCTTGCGCTGCTGCGCGGTGATCGGAGCGGGCGCACTGGTCAGGGGATCGACGCCGCCACCCGACTTCGGGAACGCGATGACCTCGCGGATCGAATCGACACCGGCCAGCAGCGCGGTGATGCGGTCCCAGCCGAACGCGATTCCGCCGTGCGGCGGCGCACCGAAGGCGAAGGCGTCGAGGAGGAACCCGAACTTCTCCTCGGCCTCCTCGTGGGAGATGCCCATCACCTTGAACACCCGTTCCTGAATGTCCTTGCGGTGGATACGAATGCTGCCGCCGCCGATCTCGTTGCCGTTGCAGACGATGTCGTAGGCGTACGCGAGAGCGGACCCCGGGTCGGTGTCGAACGTGTCGATCGACTCCGGCTTCGGCGAGGTGAACGCGTGGTGCACCGCCGTCCAGGCGCTGTACCCGAGTGCGACGTCGCCGCTCGCGGTGGCGTCCGCGGTCGGCTCGAACAGCGGCGCGTCGACGACCCACACGAACGCCCACGCGTCCGGGTCGATGAGGTTCTGCTTGCGGGCGATCTCGCCGCGCGCGGCGCCGAGCAGCGCCCGCGACGACTTGGTGGGACCGGCCGCGAAGAAGATGCAGTCGCCCGGCTTCGCGTCGACGTGCGCGGCGAGTCCCTCACGTTCGGCGTCGGTGAGGTTCTTGGCCACCGGTCCGCCCAGGGTGCCGTCCTCGCCGACGAGTACGTAGGCCAGCCCCTTGGATCCGCGCTGCTTCGCCCATTCCTGCCAGGCGTCGAGCTGCTTGCGCGGCTGGCTCGCACCGCCGGGCATCACCACCGCGCCGACGTATTCCTGCTGGAAGACGCGGAACGTGGTGTCCTTGAAGAACTCGGCGCATTCGACCAGTTCGACCCCGAAGCGCAGGTCCGGCTTGTCGGAGCCGTAACGGCGCATCGCCTCGGCGTACGTCATCCGCGCGATCGGCGTCTTGATCTCGTGCCCGACGAGCTTCCACAGCGAAGTCAGCACCTCCTCGGCGAGGAGGATCACGTCGTCCTGGTTCACGAAGCTCATCTCGATGTCGAGCTGGGTGAACTCGGGTTGACGGTCCGCGCGGAAGTCCTCGTCGCGGTAGCAACGCGCGATCTGGTAGTAGCGCTCGATGCCGCCGACCATGAGGAGCTGCTTGAACAGCTGCGGGCTCTGCGGCAGCGCGTAGAAGCTGCCCGGCTGCAGGCGCGCGGGCACCAGGAAGTCTCGGGCACCCTCGGGCGTCGACCGCGTCAACGTGGGGGTCTCGACCTCGACGAACTCGTGGTGCGCAAGCACGGCGCGGGCCGCGGCGTTGACCTTCGACCGCAACCGGATGGCGTGACCAGGGCCCTCGCGGCGCAGGTCCAGGTAGCGGTACTTCAGACGCGCTTCCTCACCGGCCTGGTCGTCCAGCTGGAACGGCAGCGGAGCACTCTCGTTGAGAACCTCGAGCTCGGTGACGTTGACCTCGATCGCGCCGGTCGGGATCTCGAAGTTCTGGTTGCCCTCGGGACGGACCTCGACCACACCGGTGACCTTGACGCAGTACTCGGCGCGCAGACGATGAGCCTGCTCGGCGGCAGCGCCCTCCCGGAACACCACCTGCGACACGCCGGACGCGTCACGCAGATCGATGAAGATCACCCCGCCGTGATCACGACGCCTGGCAACCCAACCGGTGAGGGTTACGGTCTGCTGGGCCTGCTCGGCTCGCAATGAACCGGCGAGATGTGTGCGCAGCACGGG
>SEEV01000654.1 GCA_004211695.1 Rhodococcus sp. (in: high G+C Gram-positive bacteria) | reverse complement strand
GACAACGTCGCCGACGACTACATGCTCCGCCGTCAGCTGCGCCGCGGCACCGCAGGACCGGTCCTGCTGATCGGACTCGGCGTCGGCTACGTCGTCGCCGGTGACTACGCCGGCTGGAATTTCGGAATCGGCCACGCCGGCTGGGGTGGCATGCTCATCGCGGTCGGACTGATGGGCCTGATGTACACCGCGATGTGCCTGGCCCTGGCCGAGATGGCCTCGATCATCCCCACGGCCGGCGGCGGCTACGGCTTCGCCCGCCGCGCGATGGGACCGTGGGGCGGCTTCCTGACCGGCACCGCCGTGCTCCTCGAATTCGTCCTCGCCCCGGCCGCGGTGGTCACGTTCATCAGCGCCTATGTCGACAGCCTCTTCGGGATCAGCGGACCCTTGGTGTATGCGGTGTTCTACATCGCCTTCATCGGTCTGCACCTGTACGGCGTCTCGCAGGTGCTCAAGCTGATGTTCGGCATCGCCATCGTCGCCGTGATCGGGTTGCTGGCCTTCTCGATCGGAATGATCCCGCATTTCGATGTCAGCAACCTCATCGACATCGCCCCCACCAATGCTGTCGGCGCCAGCAGCTTCCTTCCATTCGGCATCGTCGGAGTCTGGGCCGCCCTGCCCTACGCGATGTGGTTCTTCCTCGCGGTCGAAGGCGTCCCCCTCGCCTCCGAGGAAGCCCGCAACCCGGTGCGCGACATCCCCAAGGGACTGATCGGTGGTGTGCTGGTGCTGCTCACCCTCGCCGCGCTGCTGCTGACCCTCGGACCCGGCGGATCGGGCGCATCGACCCTGCAGGACTCCGACAACCCGTTGATCGACGCCATGGAGGCCGCCAACGGCGGCACCACCTGGCTGAGCCAGTTCGTCAACGTCATCGGCTTGGTGGGTCTGGTGTCGAGCTTCTTCACCATCACCTACGCCTACTCGCGGCAGACGTTCGCGCTCTCGCGGGCCGGCTACTTGCCCAAGGTGCTGTCGCTGACCAACGGGCGCAAGACCCCGTTCCTGGCGCTGATCGTGCCCGGGGTGATCGGATTCATTCTGTCCCTCACCAGTTCCGGGGACCTGCTCATCCTGATCTCGGTGTTCGGGGCCACCGTCTCCTACATCCTGATGATGATCTCGCACATCGTCCTGCGGATCCGGGAACCGCACCTGCACCGCCCCTACCGCACCCCCGGTGGAATGCTCACCTCCGGAATCGCCCTGGTCCTGGCCGTCGCCGCCCTGGCAGCCGGGTTCATGGTCGACCCCTCGGTGGTGTTGTACGCGGCCGCCGCGTACGCGGTGATGATCGCGTACTTCGCCTTCTACAGCCGACACCACCTCGTCGCGAAGGCACCCGAAGAAGAATTCGCCGCCCTCGAGGAGGCCGAATCCGAACTCGACAACAGATGACCGTGACCGGTTCGGTCCGCGCCCATCAGGGTGCGGGCCGGCCACACACTTCTGGCAAACCCGCCGCACTGCACCATCGCCGAAAACCTGTGCGCCCTCTTTCCGTACCCAGCTCAGGGCGCGTCCTTGCCGGGAACCACGAGTGAACCCAAGGAGAGAACTCATGGCCACCTCCGCCGCCGCCACCGTTTGGCGGCCCACCCTGCCGGTCAATCCCGTGCGGGCGACCGCCGCCGGGAAGGTCGCTGCCCTCTTGGTTCTGGCCTGCGTCGCAGCACACATTCCGGTGCTGCTCACCCACCTGCCCCACTCTCCCGGCACCAGCCTGCTGATGCTCGCCCTCTCCTGCGCCTGCCTGTTCTGCGTCGGGCATCTGTGGACCAAGCCGACCATCCGCGACTGGTCCACCACGGGGGCATTGGCAGCCGGGATGCTCGTCTTACACGCGATGATGATGGTCTCGATGACGAACACCCTCATCGGCGCAGCGAACACCGCGACCCCCGGACACCGTCACCGCTCGGCCCCCCACACCGTGGACGCCGCCCCTCCGCCGAGCGGTACGCTCGAGTTGCTGTTCTATGGTGCGAGCGCACTCGCACTGATCCAGGTTTTTCTGGCGGTCGTGATAGTCCTGCCCACCATGCTTCGGAGCCGAAGCCAGCGCACCGCCGTCTGATGACTCGTGATGCTTGATGGCTCGTGATGTCGGAGAGTGTTCCGCGCTTTTCGGAGGTAGGGATGCGGCGCAACCTTAATTCACCCTCGGGCAGCAGCCGTGCGTTGTCGGCGTCGTTGCGGTGGAATTCTCGAGTGGCGCGTGTGCGGTGCTAATCGATGTAGGGCAGACCGGGTTCGGTCGCGGCGCCGATCGGCCGGTGTGGCCGCCATCTGCCGCTGCCCGTCGCGGCGATGATTGGTGCCGAGATTTGGGCGGTCATCGCCGGGCACCGCACCGGCATTTGCGCCGCAGCACCCCCCGCGCCGTCGAATCAGGCGACTGCGCGACGACGACGCCGCGGATTACAGCACGACCATCGCTGCACAGGAGACGCCGGCGATTGACCTCGGCTCCGAGTACTACCGCACTGGGGTCGAGGCGCGTCGCCGCGCTCACGCCGCCTTGACCGACGT
>SEEV01000205.1 GCA_004211695.1 Rhodococcus sp. (in: high G+C Gram-positive bacteria) | reverse complement strand
GCGAACACCAGCCCACCGATCGGGCGGGCACCGAGCCCGACGGCGAACGTCCCGAAGGCGGCCATCGTGCCGGCCAGGGATCCCGCCCCGGGGAAGTAGAGCGGCCCGAAGACGAGGGCAGCGGCGAGTCCGTAGAGCGTGAAGTCGTACCACTCGATCACGGTTCCCGCCGCGCTCGCCTTGATCACCCGGCGGCGCTGCTGCCCTGCCGACCCGTGCGGCACCGCGGTGGCCCGCTCGGTGCCGAGTTCGGTCATGCCCATCGAGAACTCCTGACTGTGAATGGAAACTGCCGGAACCCGACTACTATGACCCACGTCACCGAATTTGTAAACGCTTTCTCATGGATGCAGAGGAATTCCCGTTTCCACAGTTCACAGCAATATCTTGGAGTTCTACCCCTCACCCTCAACCGGATATCGCTTACACGCTCGGCGAGCGGGGACCGGGCCGTCGACCGTCAGGCAGACCCCATGTCGGCGGATCGCGAGGCGGTTCGCGTCACCGCGCCCTCGACGGAGACGTATCGCACGGTGGGCTCGACCCGTTCGACCATCATGGTGAACCGCCCCGCCGCCTCGATGAGCCGCGCCTTCTCCGTGACCTCGACGATAGGAGCCCTCACCGACAGATCCCGGTTGGTCCGGGGCGGCGCGGCGGACCGATTGAATGGAACCTGACGGTTCGAAACGGTTAGATGGGACCTGAGGTTCCGGACAGTGCAGCGTCGTACGTCGAAGTGAACGGAGGCAAAGATGCCAGGCCCAGTCGCGAGATTGGCACCCCAAGCAGTCCTCACTCCGCCCAGCCCTGCCGCCCTGTTCCTGGTGCTCGTCGCCGCGGACTCCGACGAAGCCCGTGCGACGGTGTGCGACGTGATCTCCGGCATCGACGGACTGCTCAAGGCAGTGGGATTCCGCGAACTCGCCGGCACCCTGTCCTGCGTGGCCGGGGTCGGTTCGGAGTTCTGGGACCGGGTGAATCCGTCGTCGAAGCCGGCGCATCTGCATCCCTTCGTCCCGCTGTCCGGGCCGGTGCACAGCGCGCCGTCCACTCCGGGAGACGTCCTGTTCCACATCAAGGCCGCCCGCAAGGACCTGTGCTTCGAGCTGGGCCGCCAGATCGTCTCCGCACTGGGATCCGCCGCCACCGTCGTCGACGAGGTGCACGGCTTTCGTTACTTCGACTCCCGCGACCTCCTCGGATTCGTGGACGGCACCGAGAATCCCACCGAGGACGATGCCGCGGACGCCGCACTGATCGGCGACGAGGATCCCGACTTCCGGGGCGGCAGTTACGTGATCGTGCAGAAGTACCTGCACGGCATGAGCGACTGGAACACGCTGAGCACAGAGGAACAGGAACGGATCATCGGGCGTACCAAGCTCGAGAACGTCGAACTCGACGACGACGTCCAGCCCAGCAATTCGCACGTCACCCTCAACAGCATCGTCGACGACGACGGCGTCGAACACGAGATCCTGCGCGACAACATGGCATTCGGCAGCCTCGGCGCCGCCGAGTACGGCACCTACTTCATCGGGTACGCCAAGGATCCCGCCGTCACGGAGCTGATGTTGCGGAGAATGTTTCTCGGGGAGCCGCCCGGCAATTACGACCGCATCCTCGACTTCTCCACGGCGGCCACCGGCACGTTGTTCTTCGTGCCGAGCCGCGAGGTGCTCGAGTCGCTCGGCAGCGAAGCGGCCGCCGCGGAGTCGACACCCGAGGAACAAGAACCGGTCGAGCCCGCTGCGGCCGATCCGTACGAACTGTCCCTGAAAATCGGTGGCCTCAAAGGAGTATCGCAATGAGTGATTCGAGCAATCTGCACCGCAATCTGGCGCCCGTCACGGAAGCCGCCTGGCAGCAGATCGGTGAAGAGGCCACCCGCACATTCAAGCGCCACGTCGCGGGTCGACGTGTCGTCGACGTGGCGGGACCGTTCGGATACTCCTATTCGGCCCACAACCTCGGGCGGGTCACACCCATCAAGACTTCGGACAGCAGGATCCGGGCGCAGCAGCGGCAGATCGATCCTCTCGTCGAACTCCGGTTCCCGTTCACGCTCAGCCGCGCCGAGGTCGACGACGTCGCCCGCGGTTCCCTCGATTCCGACTGGCAGCCCGTCAAGGATGCCGCGAAGGCCGTCGCATTCGCTGAGGACCAGTCGATCTTCCAGGGATTCGACGAGGCCGGCATCCGCGGGCTCGGGCCGTCCAGCGACAACCCGGTTCTCAGCCTGCCGGAGGATCCGCTGCTGATCCCCGACGCCGTCGCCTCCGCGCTGTCGGCGCTGCGCCTCGCCGGTGTCGAGGGACCGTATTCGGTGGTGCTCGACGCCGACGCGTACACCGCGGTCAGCGAGACCCGCGACGAGGGACATCCGGTGTTCCATCACCTCCGTGACCTGGTCACCGGCGACATCATCTGGGCGC
Organism: Rhodococcus sp. (in: high G+C Gram-positive bacteria); assembly: GCA_004211695.1. GTDB lineage: Bacteria > Actinomycetota > Actinomycetes > Mycobacteriales > Mycobacteriaceae > Rhodococcus_F. Next base: position 19,359 of record SEEV01000205.1, on the reverse strand, counting down.
CCGCCATCAGCGGCGGGTACGTGCTGTCCACTCGTGGCGGCGACAACCAGCTGACCCTCGGCACGGACCTGTCGATCGGCTACGACAGCCACACCGCCACCGAAGTCACGCTCTATCTCGAGGAGACGTTCACGTTCGCCTCGCTCACCGCGGAGGCGGCCGTCGTCCTCGCACGCTGACGCACGGCGGGCCGTCAGCCTCCGAACAGCAGGTACAGCCCACCGAAGGTGTAGGTGACCATGGTGAGCAGCAGTGCCAGCTGTCCGGTCAGCTGATGGCCCCGGGGCAGGACCCGCACGGATTTGTCGTGCGCCGCAATCACTCCGAGTACGTGTCCGGCGAGAACGCACAGCACCTTGATCGACGCCGTCGCGGCCGGGTGCTCGGACAGGACGTAGGAGACGTCGGCATCGGCGAGGCCCAGGAGGTTCCATCCGCGGCCCATCGGGTCCGCCAGCAGGATCATCGTTGCCTGCCCCTTCTCCACCAGGTAGGTGAGGTAGTGGGCGAAGACGTAGCCGATGATGATCGGGATCAGCGAATGCGACAGCTGCCCGGGCAGGGCGGCGCGCTGCTCGGGGCGCAGGCCGCCCGCGGCCCGGGACGCCGACCAGAACGACACCCCGACGAAGCCGATGAAGACGAGCAGGCCGGCGGTGCGGGTGAGGGTGGCACCGATCGGGGAGCCGATGCCGTCCACCATCCGCGACCACCACCGGAACGCGGAGAAACTGTCGAAAGCAGTGGAGCCCAGCAGCGTTGCCATCAGCGCCACCGAACCGGCGCGGACGGGCATCGAACCCAGGTGGTCCAGCGGGTTGCGCAACACGATCCGGCCGTCGTTCCGGTCGCGGCTCAGCGGCGACAGGCGTGACGCCAGCGTGCTGTACACCTCGAACGGATCGCCGCGTTCACACCAGCGCTCGCCGCACGCGAACGCCCCGGCCGCGGTGATCACGACATAGGCGAGCAGCCAGGTACGCACGGCCGCCACGGAACCCGGATCGCCGGAGGCGAGTTCGAGCCAGACGAAGGCGAACAGACCGACGACCGCGGGCCGGTACCCCCACGAGTTGCGGTAGCGCGCATCACCTTCCGTCGGCGATCGGCCTGTCACGACGCAGAATGCCCGGTGAACGGTACGCACCGGCGAGAGCACTCGCCAGACCGGGCCGAATGCCAGCGACACCGCGACGAGCCCTACCCAGAGCAGCACGTAGAACACGCCCGGCAGGGCGTTCTCCGAGGATGCCGACGGGCCGAAGAAGGCCGCGAGCGCCACCCACACCGCGAACACCAGGGCGAGCACCGCCAGGGCGTTCCGCGTGATCGGCGAGTCGGCGAACCGCGTCACCCAGCCGGGCAGCCTGCGTCCCGGGTTGTCCGGGTCCAGTTTCGGTGTGCGCCAGGCGCAGGCCAGCACAACGAAGGAGACGGTGAGCGCCCAACTGGCCCCGACCAGGGCGTACGTGAACGGAATCGGAAGATCGGTGGAGCCGCCGAGACCGTGCGCGAGAACAGCGATCATGGACGCACGAGCAGGGTGGCCACCGTCTTGCCCGCGTCGTGCAGTTCGATCGCCACCTGACCCGGAACGTCCACGGCGAACTGGGTTTCCTGCGTTCCCGGGTGAATCTCGAACGAATGCTCCGGCACGGCGTGCACGTGCAGTTCGTCGTCGGCATCACTGTCGATCCGCACCGTGACCGTCTCCCCCACCGCGGCATCGATGCGCTCGTCGCTGGGTGTGACCGTGCCGCCCTCGATCACGACGTCGATGACGACGCCGTCGTTCGTCGCCGGTGCATCGTTTTCGCGTCCGCAGCCCGCCACCAGGGCGAGCGCGACAGCGGGTATGACGACAGGTCCGGCCAACCGCCTGATCACCTAGTTTTCCTCGTCTTTCTCGCTCGCGCCGTTCGTCGCTTTGTCGGCGTTCTCCGCGGCCTCCGCCTTTCGATCGCGGACCGCCAGGTAGATCACCAGTCCGGCCACCAGGAACGCGGGGACGAACGCTGGGATCGCCAGCAGCACCGAATGATCAGCGAGGTACACGACATCCGGGTCGTTCACCGGGTTCACGTCACCTTCACGTCCTCGCGGGTGTCCGTGCTCGCCTGCCCCTGCGTGTACTTGCTGATCCGGCCCGCTCCCCACGCCAGTGCGGTGACCAGTGCCAGCGTGCACACGAGTACCACCAGCGACGCGGCGGCGAACAACCAGGACGGGTGATCGAAATTCCGCTCCCGCTGCAGGATGGTGATCTCCGGGACGAAGTCGCGGGTCGAGGACGCCACGGCCGGGAGTTCCTCGGCGCCGATGCCCGGGTCGCTGGGCAGGAAGATCGGGACGGCCGTCATCGTGCGCCCGTCCTGCACCCGCAGCAACGTCTTCCACGTTCCGTGGACCGGTACCGGTTCGTGGGTCCGGTAGGTGCCGGGCCCGGTGCGTTCGAGTCGGTCGACGGTGAATCCGTTGCCCAGTCCGGGGCCGCCCTGCCAGGACAGGATCGACACCCATTCGGGATTCTCGCCGGCGAGGTCGGGCGGATCGATGCGGACCTCGGCGTCGACCATCCGGCCGCCGTCCGGGGCAGCCTCCGTGAGAGCGATTGTGGCGGTGGCCTTGTCCGGGACGGTGGCGATGAGGCCGTTGGCCGTGGCCCCGGCGATCACCAGGACCGTGGCGACCACGATGGTGCGGCTGATCGCCGGGCGAGGAAGACCCTCGGATCGCAGGACCCGGCCGAGCAGGGCACCGCAGGCCCCGGCGGCGATACCCACGGGCACGGCCATCGCCAGCGCCTCGGGCCACATGCTGGTGGGCCAGGGGTAGATGTACACCGCGTCGATCCACAGCGATTCGAGCCAGAGCCCGATCGTCGCGACCAGCAGTCCGCCGACGGCCCCGAAGGCCACCCGATTCTTGATCAGTGGTGTGAGAGCGAGCAGTTCGATGAGCACGGCGGCGCCGAGACACAACTCGAAGACGTTGGTGGGGGCGCCGAGAACCGGTCCGACGATCAGGGCCGTGAGCAGGCGGACCACCCCGGCGACCGCCACGGCCACGATCGCGGCGAAGGGTCCGAGGACGATGCGGGCCGCTACCAGGGTGAACGCGGCCGCCCCGGCGATCATCATCGGTTGCAGGACCAGACGGAACTGCTCGACACCGAAGTCGTATTCGATCTGGAACACGGACAGGCCGATGAGCAGGCCACCGAACATGCCGCACCGGAGGAACCAGATGAGCCTGCTGTCCTGTTTCGGCTCACCGGGCGTCGCCATCCGGCCCTCGTAGTCCAGCAGCAGCACGCCGATCAGCGACAGTCCCGCCCCACCGATCAGCATGAGGTGCGTCGGACCCCACAGCGTGACGTCCTGACCGAAGATGCGGTGCCAGACGTCGTCGAGCGGGAACCCGATGAGGGCGTACAGCCCTGCCCCGGCCACGAGGACGCCGCCGACGGGGACGTACCAGGTGCGGGTGATCTTGATCGCCGCCGGGCCGGGTTTCTCGTCGCGCGGCAGGATCATCGCCAGCATTCCCGTGATGAACAGCAGGAAGAGTCCGACGAGGATGAAGTAGTGCGCGGGGTTGGCGAGAGGCCCGTCGTCGCGGCCCCGCCCGATGTGCAGGCTGACGTCCCAGATGAAGCCGAAGAACGCCGTGAGGATGGTCCCGACGAACGTCACGAGGGGCAGCGCCACCCACGGGGGCCGGTCGAGCGCGCGTCCGGCCGCGTCGGCGACCGTCTCCAGCCACGTGATCTTGCGTGTGCGGTGCAGGTAGGCGATCCACAGCAGACCCACAGTGATGATCGCCGTCGCCACCGAGATTCCGATGATCTGGTCGAATGCCGCACCGCCACCCTCCCCTCCCGACTGGGCAAAAATGGGTGAACTCGGAGTAACAGTAACTTGGCTCACGTGGTGATTATGTGCGCCTCGGGTCGAAAATGCCAGACCCTCGCGCGCCCGCCCGGCGATCTGTATACGAATCTATTTACATCTGCGATCAAACGTAGATATGGCTAGATTCCTCTAGCGAGGCCTCGACCAGCGACAACTGCCATCGACCACACGAGCAGCCGAGGTAGGTGACCACTCCCGTGCTCGTCCGGTGCCGAGATACTTCCTGCCAGTCGTGTTCGTGATGTTCGCTCATGCACCCAGCGTGATGTAATGGCATTGTGCATCTCAACCCTTACGGCGAATACGCGGTCACGCTCGCCGCCGACCTCGCGAACCGACCACCCGAATCGACCGGCGAACTCGTCGCCCGGTGCGTCGACGCCGGCATCGTCGTCGACTTCGCCGTGACCGACGACGACGTCGCCGACGTGGTCGAGATGCTCGACCGGTGGTCGTCGATCGCGGACACCACCTCCGACGAAGCCCGCGCGGAACAGGTGAACCTGATGCTCACGAAGGCGTCGGCCTACCCGCGACTGACCAACCACGCCGGCGACGGCTGGCACCTCCACTACCGCGACGACCAGCACTCGCTCGCCGGTGTGCTCGAGGCCCTTTTCTCGGTCGGCACCGCGCTGCACCTCGTCGGCCGCGGCATGCACCGGCTCGGCCGTTGCGCACTCGAGGAATGCACCGCCATCTACGCCGACACCTCCCGCAACGGCCGTCAGCGGTACTGCTCACCGAAGTGCGCGAACCGGGACGCCGTCCGACGTCACCGAGCGCGCTGACCCGTGTCTCTCAGTGCGGGAAGGCTTCTCCGGTGTACTCCCGCTTCTCCACCAGCACCAGCCAGTTGCCGGAGTTGTCCCGCATCACCGCCTCGATGCCGTAGGGCCGCTCGGCCGGCCGCTGGGTGAACTCGACGCCCTTGGCGACCAGATCGCGGTACGTCTCATGACAGTCGGTGGTGGTCAGGCCGAATCCGCCCATCGTGCCGGCGGCAAGGGACCGACGGATCGCCTCCGCCATGTCGGCGTCGAGCGGCGGCCCGGGCTTCATCAGCGTGACCTCGAGCTCCGGGTGGTCGGGATGCAGGATCGTCACCCACCGGAACCCGTCGCCCATCGTGACGTCGATGCCCTCGGCGAAACCCAGCGTGTCGATGTAGAACTTCTTGGCCTCGTCCTGGTCGGTGACCCACAGGGTGACGAGAGAAACGTTGGTGATCATGCGACCAACCTATGTCCGGCGCGACGGACGCCGCTTCTCGGAAATTGCGGTGTTCAGCGCCGATCGCTCAGCCCGTGCATGAACACGTAGCAGCCGGGGATGCGCGGTGCCCCGTGCTCGGCGAATTTCGGGCCCGCTCGACGCGACGCTCCGCGAGGTAGACCCCCGGGGTCCGGCCGTAGACCGCCGCGAAGCAACGGAGGAAGTGGTACTTCGACACCCCCGCCGTCGCCGCGAGTTCTCCGAGGTCGAGCGGTTGGGCGTAGTCACGGTCGGCCAGGTCGCGGGCACGGCGCAGGTGCGAGAGCAGTTCCTCGGGCACTCGGGCAGTCGACGCCATGCCCCCAGTCTGGCAGTGGCTACCGACCCGAGGACAGGAAGGCCGTCGACCCCGACAGGTCGCCGGGACGGTGGGTGCGCGACTGCACCAGTCCGCGGCGTTCGAGGATCGGCCGGACACCCTCACCGAAGTTGTAGGCCTCTTCGAGATGGGGGTATCCCGACAGGACGAAGTGGTCGAGTCCGAGTGCCGCGTATTCGGCGATGCGGTCGGCGACCTCCTCGTGGGAGCCGACGAGGGCGGTACCGGCACCGCCGCGGACGAGTCCCACGCCGGACCACAGGTTGGGCGCCACCTCGAGCGCGCGGGCTCCGGCGTCCTTCGTGTACGCGCTCCCGCCGCCGTGCAATTCCCGCATGCGCCGCTGGCCCTCGGACCCCGACCGGGCCAGGCTCTGCTGCGCCTGCTCGACCGTCGCCGGGTCGAGGGCCGACAGCAGGCGGTCGGCCTCGGCCCATGCCTCCTCGGACGTGTCGCGGCTGATCACGTGCAGCCGGATGCCGTAGTCGAGTGTGCGGCCCTGCACGTCGGCGAGGTCGCGGATCCAGGCGATCTTCGCGGCGACGGCGCTGGGCGGCTCACCCCAGGTGAGGTACGTGTCGGCGAACTGGGACGCGACGGTGCCCGCAGCCGGCGACGAACCGCCGAAGAAGATCGGCGGCACCGGGTCGGGGATGCGTTGCAGCTGAGCATTTTCTACCCGGATGTAGTCGCCCGTGTAGTCGACCGGGCCGGTTCCCGCCCACAGCTTCCGGATGACGTCGAGGAACTCGCCGCAGCGCGCATAGCGCTGGTTCTTGTCGAGGTAGTCGCCGTACGTGCGCTGCTCGTGGTCTTCGCCGCCGGTGACGACGTTGAGCAGCAGCCGGCCCTGCGATTGCCACTGGAACGTCGACGCCATCTGCGCGGCCAGCGTGGGGCTGAGCAGTCCCGGCCGCAGCGCCACCAGGAACTTCAGCGTCTCGGTGGTCTCGAGCATCATGGCGGTGGTCAGCCAGGCGTCCTCGCACCACGCACCGGTGGGCGTCAGGACCGACTCGAACCCGCTCGACTCCGCCGCCGCGCCGATCTGGTTGAGGTAGCGAAGGGTCGCGGGGCGGTCTCCTGCCATGGAACTCCCGTGACCGCCGGCCATCAGGTTGCGGGAATCACCGTAGGTGGGAAGGAACCAGTGGAAATGCAGAGACACGCGCGATCCTCTTGTCGACGACAGCTGGGCAGCACCATCCAGTTCATCACCGGGCGGGCCCAGGCGCGAGGGTTTCGATCACGGTGATTCGGACCGGTGCGCCGCCGGAGTGAAAGGTCATAGCATCGGGGCGCTATGACTACGCTGTCCGATCCCCCTTACACATCCGCGACGGAATCCGACCTCGAGCGGCGCAAGCGGCTCCGGACCGTCGTCGCAGCCAGCCTTCTGGGTACGACAGTCGAGTGGTACGACTTCTTCCTCTACGCCACGGCCGCGAGCCTGGTGTTCAACCAGTTGTTCTTCCCCGACCAGAGTTCGTTCGTCGGCACCATGCTGGCGTTCGCCACGTTCGCGGTCGGGTTCGTGGTCCGCCCGATCGGCGGAGTCGTCTTCGGCCACATCGGCGACCGCATCGGCCGCAAGAAGACGCTCGCCCTCACCATGTTCATCATGGGCATCGCCACCGCCTTGATGGGGGTGCTGCCCACCGCCGCGCAGGTCGGGGTGATCGCGCCGATCCTCCTGCTCCTGCTGCGCGTCCTGCAGGGATTCGCGCTGGGCGGTGAGTGGGCGGGCGCCGTGCTCCTCGCCGTCGAACACAGTCCCGCGAAGAAACGCGGCATCTTCGGCAGCATCCCCCAGATCGGTCTGGCGCTGGGACTGGCTCTGGGCACCGGAGTGTTCGCCGCCTTGCAGGTGCTCTTCGACGACGCCCAGTTCCTGACCTACGGGTGGCGAATCGCGTTCCTACTGAGCCTGATTCTCGTGTTCGTCGGATTCGTGGTCCGGCTGAAGGTCGAGGAGACGCCGGCGTTCCAGGAAGTCCACGACCTCGAGAAGCGCTCCTCCGCCCCACTGAAGGACGTGTTCCGCGGACGGGTACGCCGGGGCAGCATCCTCGGACTGCTCTCCCGCTGGGGCGAGGGCGCCGCGTTCAACACCTGGGGCGTCTTCGCGATCACGTACGCAACCAAGAACCTCGAGTTCGCGAAGATTCCCGTCCTCCTGGTCGTCACGGTGGCCGCGACGGTCATGGCCGTGCTCCTGCCGTTCTCCGGCCTGCTGGTCGACCGGTACGGCGCCAAGCGGATCTACCTCATCGGGATCGGCGCCTACGGACTCGCGGTGTTCCCCGCGTTCGCGCTGTTCGGCTCGGAGAACCTCGTCCTGTTCGGGGTCGCGATGGTGCTTGTGTTCGGTGTCGTCCATGCGCTCTTCTACGGGGCGCAGGGCACGCTGTACGCGAGCCTGTATCCCACCGAGATCCGCTACACCGGCCTGTCGGTGGTGTACCAGTTCTCCGGGATCTACGCGTCGGGCGTCACGCCGATGATCCTCACGGCCCTGATCGCGGCCGGCGGCGGAACTCCCTGGCTCGCCTGCGGATACCTCGTCGCCACCTCGGTCGTCAGCGTCGTGGCCACGGCCCTGATCCGAAAGCAGGACCTCTACCTCTGAGACCGCAGAGACCTCTGACCTCGCCGAACGGGCTCCGATAGCCGAGTTCGATACGCTGGCGTATCCGATACGCTAGTGTATCGAACACTGCTGTCGACCCGATCGGAGGAGGGATCATGCCGACGTCAGCGGCGCGCTCCTCCGAGCCTGCCACCGACACACCCCCGCGGGTGACGAAACGGCGAGGCCAGACTCGCCGGCGTCTGCTCGACGCCGCGGTCGAGGTGTTCGCCGAGAACGGCTTCGGACGGTCGACGGTCGAGCAGATCTGCGAGCGTGGCGGCTACACGCGCGGCGCCTTCTACTCCAACTTCGCGTCGCTGGACGAAATGTTCTTCGCCATGTGGGAACAGCGCTCCAGCGCGATGCTCGCGCAGATCCGGCTCGCCGCCGACTCGTCGAGAATCGACCTCTCTGGGCTCACCGCCGACGAAAAACTTCGTGCCGGCACGGAACTGGTGCTCGGTGTCGTCCCCGTCGACGACCAGTGGTACCGGATCAACGCCGAATTCACCGCCCACGCGCTGCGCAACCCGCCGCTGAAGAAGGCCCTCGCAGCCCGTGAGGACACGATCCTGGACACCATCGTGCCGATCCTCGAGAACGCACTGCACCGGCTCGGGCGCCGCGTCGTCGGCGATCCCCGGGTACTCGGCCGCGCGCTCGTGGCCCTGCACGACGGCACGAGCGTCCAGTGCCTGATCGAACTGTTCACCCACGTCGTGGCCGCGTACACCGAACCCGACACCACCCACACCCACACACACCGGAAAGAGGGGTCCTCGTGACCGAACAGGCTGATGTGATCGTCGTCGGCGCCGGATTGGCCGGACTCGTCGCCACCCACGAGATGGTCAAGGCGGGCCGGAAGGTCCTCGTGGTCGATCAGGAGAGTCCGGCGAACCTCGGCGGGCAGGCCTTCTGGTCGCTCGGCGGCCTGTTCCTCGTCGACAGCCCCGAACAGCGACGCCTCGGCATCAAGGACTCGTACGAACTGGCCATCCAGGACTGGATGGGCACCGCGGCCTTCGATCGCGAGCGCGAAGACCAGTGGCCGCGACTGTGGGCGCAGGCGTACGTCGAATTCGCGGCCGGCGAGAAGCGGCAGTACCTCCACGACCTCGGCCTGCGGTTGATGCCGAACGTCGGGTGGGCAGAACGCGGACGCGGATCCGCTCTCGGACAGGGCAACTCCGTCCCGCGATTCCACATCACCTGGGGTACCGGTCCGGGCGTCGTCGAGGTCTTCCTCACCCGCGTCCTCGCCGCGTCGAAGCGGGGACTCGTTACGTTCAAGCACCGTCACCAGGTCGACGAGATCGTCGTCACCGACGGCGCGGCCACCGGCGTGCGCGGCACCGTCCTCGAACCGTCCACCGAAGCGCGCGGCGTGAAGAGTTCACGTACCGCGGTCGGGGAATTCGAGTTCTCGGCGCAGGCGGTGGTCGTCACGTCCGGCGGCATCGGCGGCAATCCCGAACTGGTCAAGAAGAATTGGCCCGCCCGGCTCGGCAAGGCACCGGAGAACATGCTCGCCGGCGTTCCCGCCCACGTCGACGGCCGCATGCTCGAGATCACCGAGAACGCCGGCGGCAACATCGTGAACCGCGACCGCATGTGGCACTACACCGAGGGCATCCAGAACTGGGACCCGATCTGGCCCAACCACGGCATCCGCATCATCCCCGGCCCGTCGTCGATGTGGTTCGACGGCAACGGAAAACGCCTCCCCAGCCCCAACTTCCCCGGTTTCGACACCATGGGAACCCTCGACCACATCATGAACAGCGGCCACCACCACACGTGGTTCGTCCTCGACCAGAAGATCATCGAGAAGGAATTCGCGCTGTCAGGTTCCGAGCAGAACCCCGACATCACCGGCCGCGACTTCAAACTGCTCGCCGAACGCCTCAGGAAGGGGGCGCCCGGTCCCGTCGAGGCGTTCAAGCAGCACGGGGTGGACTTCGTGGTCCGCGACAATCTCCGCGACCTCGTCGACGGCATGAACGCCCTCACCCCGGATGCACCGCTGAAGTACGAGGACCTCGAACGCGAGATCGTAGCCCGCGACCGCGAGGTGAAGAACAGCTACAGCAAGGATTTCCAGATCATGGCGATCCATAATGCCCGGAACCTGCTGGCCGACAAGATCACCCGCGTCGTGAGCCCGCACGAGCTGCTCGACCCGAAGAACGGACCCCTGATCGCGGTTCGGCTGCACCTGCTCACCCGCAAGACCCTCGGCGGCCTCGAGACCAACCTCGACTCGCAGGTGATCAGGCCCGACGGCACACCGTTCGAGGGTCTGTACGCCGCCGGTGAGGTCGCCGGATTCGGCGGTGGCGGCGTCCACGGGTACAGCGCACTCGAGGGCACCTTCCTCGGGGGCTGCGTCTTCTCCGGCCGGGCCGCAGGTCGGGCGCTGGCCCGCGCGCTGTAGGCGGCTCCGCCGCCCGTGCGTGGCTGACGAGTCCCTGGACTCGCTAACCACTCACGGGCGCGAGCCTCTCGGCGGCCTCCAGTTCGCGGACCAGCGGCAGGACGTTCGCGCCGAAGTACTCGATCTCCTCCTGGAAATGCAGGAAACCGCCCAGGATGAGATCGACTCCGCGGCGGCGGTACTCGACGATGCGTTCGGCGATCTGCTCCGGCGTCCCGATCAATTGGGAGCGGAAACCGTCGTTGTACTGGACGAGGTCCTCGAACGTCGAGTCCGCCCACATCCCCGACTTGTCGGCGGTAGACGCGCCGGCCTGCTGGACGGCGGACCTGAATCCCTCGACCGCCGGCCTGTTCGCCTTCTCGATGATTTCGCGGAGGGTGTCGCGCGCTTCCTTCTCGGTGTCCCGGGCGATGATGAATCCGTTGAGCCCGAACTTCACTTCCCGGTTGTGCTCGCGCGCCACCCGGCGCACGTCGACGATCTGCTCGGTGATGCCGTCGTAGTCCTTGCCGTTGCTGAAGTACCAATCGGAGTAGCGGCCCGCGTTCTCCCGCGCGGCCGCGGAGTTGCCGCCCTGGAACAGTTCGGGGTTCGGCCGGTCGGGCGTGTTCAGCGGTTTCGGCTTGAGCGTGAAGTCGTGGATTCGGTAGAAGTCGCCGCGGAAGTCGACGTCGTCCTCGGTCCAGATCTTGCGGAGCACCTGCAGGAACTCGGCGCTGCGCCGGTACCGCTCGTCGTGCTCGAGCCACGGCTCCCCGAGGTGGGTGAACTCGTCCTTGAACCAGCCGCTCACGACGTTGACGGCGAACCGGCCGTTCGACAGGTGGTCGGCGGTGGCGCCCAGCTTCGCCAGGACCGCGGGCTGCCACAGGCCCGGATGGACCGCGGCGATCACCTTCAGCCGTTCGGTGGCCAGCAGCAGTGCGAGGCTGAAGCTGGTCGACTCGTGCTGGAATTCGGCCCCGTAGCTGGCCTCGTACCGGACCTGGCTGAGCGCGTACTCGAACCCGTTGTTCTCGGCGGCCTGGGCGAGTTTCTTGTTGTACTCGTAGTCCCAGCTGGTCCGCTGTTCGATGTCGGACGTGACCAGCCCGCCACTGACGTTGGGCACCCAGTAGGCGAACTTGATCTGCTCAGCGATGTGTTCGGTTGACATACCCAGCATGCAACCCGCCCGCCGTGCCCGCGCCCACCCTTCTAATCAGTGCGCGTTCAACCCTTCACTCGGTTCCCGGGCCCGTGTGAGGTTCGACGGCATGACAGCCGTACAGGAACGAAGAGCTGCACAACCGATCGCGAGCGAAACCGACTACCTCACTCTCGCCGCCAAGTTCCGTCCAATCTTCGCCGACATCGCCGAGGGGGTGGTGGAACGCGAGCGCGACCACGTCCTTCCCTACGAGCAGATCGACGCCCTGAAGCGGGCCGGTTTCGGGGCGGTGCGGGTGCCGACGTCACACGGCGGTTCGGGTGCGAGCATTCCCCAACTGTTCCGACTGCTCGTCGAACTGTCCGCTGCGGATTCCAACATCACGCAGGCACTGCGCGGACACTTCGCGTTCGTCGAGGACCGGCTCGTCGCCGCGGACGGCCCCGACCGCGACACGTGGCTGCGCCGGTTCGCCGACGGTCAGCTCGTCGGCAACGCGTGGACCGAGATCGGCGGCGTCGCTCTCGGCGAGGCGAATACCAAGGTCTCCCCCGTCCCCGGGGAGTCCCATTTCGTGGCCAACGGCAAGAAGTACTACAGCACCGGGTCGATCTTCGCCGACTGGATCGACCTGTACTCCCAACGGACCGACACGGGTGCGTTCGTGATCGCCGCGGTCGAGGCGCGTCAGCCGGCCGTCACCCACAGCGACGACTGGAACGGTTTCGGTCAGCAGACTACCGGCTCCGGCACCTCGACGTACGACAACGCTCTCGTATTGCCGGAGAACATCTTCGACTTCTCCACCCGGTTCAAGTACCAGACCGCGTTCTACCAGTTGTTCCACCTCGCCACGCTCGCGGGAATCGCGCGGGCGGCGACAGAGGCGATCTCCCGCCGGGTCGCGGCGCGCACCCGCACGTTCAGTCACGGCAACGCCCCCACCTACGCGCAGGACGCGCAGATCCAGCAGGTCGTGGGCGAGGTATCGGCCGCCGCGCACGCCGCCGAGGCGATCGCACTGCACGCCGCGGAACCCGCCCAGTGGGCGTACGAGGCCGCGTTCACCGGCAGCCCGGACGAGGAGAAGTCCGCCAACATCGCGGCCGAGATCGAGTCGGCACAGGGCCAGATCTCGTCCACCGCACTCGTCGTCCCCGCCACCGCCAAGATCTTCGACGCACTCGGCGCGTCCGGGGTCGGCCGCGAGTGGGACCTCGACCGCTTCTGGCGAAACGCACGCACCGTCGCCAGCCACAACCCGACGGTGTTCAAGGCCAAGGTGGTCGGCGACTTCGAAATCAACGGAACCGAACCCGTCTACGTGTGGGCCATCGGCACCGCACCGAGCGCACAGGGAGAAAAGGCATGACCGTCACTACCGAACAGAAGGTCTGGGCGGACGCTCCGGCCACCGCCGAAGGCTGGGTCGCACGTGCACGTGAGGTGAGCGCGATCCTCGCCCGCGACGCCGTCGAACGCGACCGCGCCGGTGCGGCACCGTTCGAGGAAGTCCTGCTCCTCAAGGACAGCGGACTCGTCACCCTGCTGGGGCCTGCCGAGTTCGGTGGCGGCGGACAGCCGTGGGCGACCGCCTACCAGGTGGTCCGCGAGATCGCGCGCGGCGACGGATCGATCGGGCAGCTCCTCGGCTACCACTACCTGTGGGCGTGGGCGGTGCGTCTCGTGGGCACCGAACCGCAGATCGGGGCCGTCGAGGAGCTGTACACGAGCAACCGCTTCTTCTTCGGCGGGGCGGTCAATCCCCGCGACACCGACCTCACCATCGTCGACCGCGGCGACACCCTCCTCTACAACGGGGTGAAGTCGTTCTCGACGGGCGGACGGGCCACCGACCTCACCGTGCTCGAGGGCATCATCGAGGGAACCGCCACTCACGTGTTCGCGATCGTGCCGACGGCGCAGGAGGGCATCGTGTTCCGGGGCGACTGGGACAATCTCGGACAGCGCCTCACCGACTCCGGGTCGGTCGAGATCAACGACGTCGAGGTGGACTGGTCGGGCGCAGCCGGATTCGTGGACAAGGAGTTTCAGCCCCTCGTCTACAACACGCTGAACTTTCCGGCACTCGAGATCGTGTTCGCCAACTTCTACGTCGGCATCGCCCGCGGCGCCCTCGACACCGCCGCCGAGTACGCCCGCACCCGGACGCGTCCGTGGCCGTACGGCGGGGACGACAAGGAACTCGCGACCGACGAGTGGTACCTGCGCGAGGGCTACGGCGACCTGCAGTCCAAGTTGTGGGCGGCAGAGGCTTTCGTCGACCAGGTGAACCGTGAAGCGAACGCGGTACTCCACGACGCGCGGGAGAACCTCACCGAGCAGGCCCGCGGTGAGCTCGCGGTGCGGATCGCTGCGGCCAAGATCCGAGCCGCCGACGTCGCCCTCGAGATCGGGACCACGGTGTTCGAACTGACGGGTGCGCGTGCCACCTCGAACACGGTGGGCCTCGACATCTTCTGGCGGAACGCGCGGACGCACACGCTGCACGATCCCGTGGCGTACAAGAGGCGCGAGGTCGGAAGTCACCTGCTGACCGGCGAACTGCCCGAACCCACCTGGTACACCTAGAAGTTCCGAAATCCGAATCCGGCTACCGTTGGAACGGTGGCCGGATTCGGTGCGTCCGCACCGCCGACCCACGGAGAACCATGACCGCCGTCCAGAACGCCCACCGCATCAGCGACGAAGCCGAAGCCCTCACCGTCGCCGCCGATCTCGCCGCGCAGTTCGCCGAGGAGGCGGCCGCTCGCGATGCCGGGCGGCAGCTGCCGTACGAACAGGTCCGCGCACTCGCCGCCTCCGGGCTTCTCGCGCTCGGCGTTCCCGTCGAGCACGGTGGCATCGACGCGCGAACCGAGACACTCACCGAGGTGTTTCGCCTGCTCGCCGAGGGTGACCCGAGCATCGCGCAGATACCGCACAGCCACTACACGTTCCTGGAGGTGCTGCGCCGGCAGGGTACCCGTGCCCAACAGGAGTTCTTCTACTCCGAGGTGCTCGCGGGCCGGCAGTTCGCCAACGCCCAGAGCGAGCGCGGAACGAAGACGATCGACATCGACGAGACGACCCTCGTGCAGGAGGGAGACGACTTCGTCGTCAACGGTCGCAAGTACTACAGCACCGGCGCCCTGTTCGCCGACTGGATCGCGGTGCGGGCCACGCTTCCCGGACAGATCACGCCGACGGGCACACCCGCCAAGGCCGTCGCCTACGTGCCGCGCGCCGCCGCGGGACTGTCGATCGTCGACGACTGGGACGGTATGGGGCAGAAGACGACGGCGAGCGGAACCGTCACCCTGGATTCCGTCCGGGTGCCCGCATTCCACGTCGTGCCGTTCTCCCCCATCTTCGACGCCCCCACCACGTACGGCTCGCAGGCCCAGATCCTGCACGCCGCCCTCGACGCCGGGATCGCCGCGGCAGCCCTGAACGAGGGCGTGCGACAGGCACGCCGGGCCCGGCCCTACTTCGAGGCCGGTGTCACCGACGCCGTCGACGACCCCCTGCTGATCCAGCTGGCCGGTGAGGCGGCGGTCAGCGTCCGCTCCGCGACGGCACTCCTCCGCGAGGGTGCGCGCAGCATCGACGCAGCCAGGCGCGAGCTGACCGAGCAGACCGCCGCGGCCGCGTCGATCGACGCCGCAGCAGCCAAGGTCGCCGCCGCACGCGCGTCACTCGAGGCGTCGAGTGTGCTGTTCGAACTCGGCGGCACCCGCAGTGCGTCGGACACGTCCAACCTGTCCCGGTACTGGCGCGACGCCCGGACCCACACCCTGCACGACCCCACCCGGTGGAAGATCCAGCACATCGGCCGGTGGACACTCTCGGGCACCGTCCCGCCCCGGCACGGCCTGCTGTAGGCCCTCCGGGCTCGTGCGTGGTTAAGGAGTCCCTGGACTCGTCAACCGCGCACGGGCGCTAGCCGCCTACGTCCGCCTTCATCAGGAAGACGTTGTAGTCGGACCACGTCGACATGGTGAAGTACAGGTCGTTGCCGCTCGACCACGGGTGGATGAAACCGCCGTACAGTTCCGGGTATTCGGCGGCGCTGACCATCGGCGCACCGTCCGACCAGACGCCCTGCGGCGAATCGGACTCACGGAGAACGATGGCCGCCTTGGACGTGTCGAGGTAGACCATCTGCCATTTGCCGGTGGCCTCCTCGTAGCGGACGGACAACTCGGCGGCGGGGGCGTCCACGATCGGCGTCGCCTCCGTGTATCCGCCGACCGGCGTCCAATTGCCGTTCTGCCAGTACTGGTACGCCGACGTGTTCAGCACGTCGGCGGCCGGGACGCGCGCCAGACCGATGGCACCGAGCCGCGTGTTGGGGGTGCCGAACATGTACACGAAGTCGCCGGCGGGGACCATCGACGCGACTTGGAACTTGGTGACCCCGAATATGTTGTCCCACTTGGCGTACGGGTCCTTGGTCCACGTCGACCCGCCGTCGTCCGAGTAGGCGATGCCGCCGTAGTTCGTCCACCAGGTGGCGGGGATGCTGTTCCACGTGCGGATCGACATGTAGCTCATGTACTGCCGGTTCCCGACGGCGAATCCGGACGTCGGGATGGTGGTGATCTCCACGTTGTCGAGCTTGCGGCTGTCGAGCAGTTCGGCCGCGTGGCAGCGGCTGTCCTGGACCATGCTGTCGAGGCTCATGCCGTCGGACAGGTTGCGGTCGGAGCTGAACCCGAGGACGTTGCTGCGCCAGTCGCCGCCCTGGCCGCCGGGCGGCTGAAATCCCTTGCCGACCGTGTCGCCGAACGCGACGGCGATCTGGTCGGGGGCACTCTCCCACATAATGCCGAGGTCGGTGCCGTTGACCTGGTAACGCTTGTCGGTGCGGCTGACGGAACCGGGCCCGGTCACCTTGGCCACGCGGGTCACGTCGCCGATCTTCGGGGTTGCCGGAGCCGGGCCGCGGGGCGCCTCCTCGGTCGCGGGGTGCACGAGGGGCGGCGGAGGGGGCAACTGGATGTCCGCGCCCGGGACGGGGATGCCGAAGTGGAAGGGGGTGAACTTCACCCTGACGTCCGGAATGTTCAGCACACTCGACAGATTTCCGGGGGTCTGGTCGGTCTCGTCGGTGAGGTCGGGGCACGGATCGGTACAGGTGTCGGCGGGCAACGCCTGCGAGACGCGGACGGGGTCCGTGACCGGAGCGGGATACGGCACGGTCGTGATCTTCGGGTACGGGATCGGGATCTCGAGCTTGTCCGGGATGAGCGAGTGCGTCTCGTTGGACACCTCGCTCGCGCACGGACCGCTGCCGGGGATTCCGTTGGACACGGTCTCGGGTTCCGCGACGGCAGCGCTCTGGTTCGAGTAGGCGATCATGCCCGACCCGATCGCCACAGCCGCGACCGACGCGACCCACCTCTTCGACATCCCCGACCCCTCCGTCAACTCCGGCCACTCCCGGCGGGGGGAACATAACATCGCCTGTCGACGCTCGCCGGTTACCACACGCCATACCTGGCGGTAACATTTCCGTCCCGATTGGCGCTCCGCCGCTCAGCCGCCGGTTCCGAACAGCATGCCGAGCAGGTAGGTGGCGGCGGCTGCGCCGTACCCGATTGCCAATTGACGTAACGCCCGTTTCACCGGCGGCCCGCCGGACAGCAACCCCACCACGAGACCGGTACCGAGCAGCGCGATGCCGACCAGCGCGGCCGCGACTACGAGAGCGGCGGTGCCCTCCATCCCGAAGAGGTACGGCAGCACGGGGATCACGGCACCGGACGCGAAGAAGCAGAAACTCGCGGCGGCCGCACCGAGTCCGGTGCCGATGGCCTCGTGCTCGTCGACGGCCTCCGTCCCCGAAACGGGCTCGGGCTGAACGGCTCTCCGCAGCACATCGGCCGCGCGTTTCTCGGCGTCCTCCGCGGGCATGCCTCGCGCCCGGTACACGAGTGCGAGTTCGTTCGCGTCGACGTCGAGGAGCGGCACCGCATCACGGGCGCCCTGCCCCGGCGCCGAGGCCTCGAGCAGTTCACGCTGCGACCGCACGGACACGTACTCGCCTGCACCCATCGACAACGCTCCCGCGAGCAGACCGGCGAGCCCGGTCAGCAGGACGATGTGATTGGAGACGCCGCTGCCGCTGATGCCGAGCACCAGGGCGAGATTGCTGACCAGTCCGTCGTTGGCACCGAACACGGCGGCCCTGAACGTGCCGGACAGACGATTTCGTCCCCGCGCGGCCAGCGCCCGCACCACCTCTTCGTGGATGCGCTCGTCCGCGCCCATCGCGCGGGTGGCGTCGACGTCGGTCGGGTACGGCGACCGGGTCTCCGCGCGCTGTGCGAGGGCCAGCACGAACACCGATCCGAACCGCCGGGCCAGCACACCGAGGATGCGCGTGCGGACGTCACCGCGGACGGGCTTGCCGACGTGTTCGCCGAGCAGTCCGCGCCAGTGCGCCTCATGTCGCCCCTCGGCGTCGGCGAGTGCCAGCAGGATCTCGCGTTCCTCACCGGTCCGACGTTTCGCCAGGTCGCGGTAGACGGCCGCCTCGGCGCGTTCGTCAGCGAGGTAGCGTCGCCATCTCCGGATCTCGCGCGAACTGGGATTCGGTCGCGCACCCGAATCCGTCGGAGAAACCATCGTGAGCTCCCGATCGTCGACGCGGAGAAGCGTCTACGTAGATCTCATACTATCTGCCACTAGTATGGCGGACGCCTGAGATGTACGTGTGTCACGGCTACCGGTATCACCGTGCGGTGGTGTGGGTTTGACCGTGTCCCACACCGACGCTTGTGATGCAGGAACATGCTGTTTCGGATTCACCCCCAACCGCCGTGTTGCGGTGGGCAGGCTGCGGCGGACCCGGCGGTGCCGTGGCCGACGCGGTGTCGGACCGTTCTTGTCGCGGCACCGGCGCACCGGCGCATGTTCGGCCACCCGGACCACGGGTGACTGCCCACGCCGCTTGGTGGCCTTGTTTCTGCCGAGCAGTGCGCGTTTGGCCAGGTTCACCCCGGCCATGTGGTCCCGGTTGCCGCCGACCCGGCAACGTGAACACCACGCGGTGTGGTAACCGCCGGGGCGGGAGAGTGGTTCGTCGCAGCCCGGACACAATGCCGAGGATCCCCGGGCGGGCACCGACACCACCGCGATACCGACACCGGCGGCGGTGTGCGCGAGGGCCGCGACCGCCTGGCGTCGGGCGGACTGCGCCGCCCGGTTGTTGTTCACCCGGCCGTGCCCGCGGGTCTCGAGGGTGGTGAGATCCTCCACCGCGATCATGCAGGCGTCAACCGCGGCGGCGTAGTCGGTGACCTGGCAGGCGAAGTGGAAGGCCAGTTCCCGGTTGATCTTCGCCCGCTTGGCGCCCACCGCCTCGCGGTGGGCGTCGAGGACGGCGATCTTCTCCTCCAGCTGTGCGCGCACCTCGGGCGGGGCGGTGGCGGCCAGCTGTGTCAACCGGGCCGCCTTGGCGTGCAGCAGATGGCCTTCGGCCTGCAGGCGGGCCAGCTTGACACCGAGGCCGCGGTCGTCGTAGGTCCAACCCCGGTAATCCGAGGACAACCCGCCGGAACCCTCTGCCACGATGGCGGCGGCACCGAGAGTGGTCGGGGACCAGTCGACCCCCACCGCGAC
>SEEV01000204.1 GCA_004211695.1 Rhodococcus sp. (in: high G+C Gram-positive bacteria) | reverse complement strand
GAGATCCCGATCATGGAAGAGATCATCGGCACCCTCGACAAGACCGCCGCGGTCCCGACATTGGTGCTGTTCTTCACCGACGGCGGATTCCACGCAAAAGCGCAGATCACCACCCTGATACGGACGGCGTCAGGGTTGCCGGCGTTCTGGCAATTCATCGGAATCGGCAAGTCCAGCTTCGGTGTCCTCGAAAAGCTCGACAACCTGACCGGTCGACTCGTCGACAACGCCGGGTTCTTCGCGGTCGAGAACGTCGACACGCTCAGCGACGCGGCGCTGTACGAGCTGCTGCTCAGCGAGTACCCGGACTGGTTGCGCGCCGCACGGAACGCCCGCGTTCTCAGCTGACGCCCGAAGACCCGCTGGTGGAACGGCGCCCGGGATCATCCTCCAAAGGACCGCGCTTGTGCGCGCGGCGACGCGTGCCTGCAGGACTGCGCCGATGATCCAGCGTCACTCGATGTGGAGAAGACCGATGCGAGGGGTCGACCCCGTGCTGGAAAGCCCGGGTGGGCGTACGAATCAGCGTGGTCGCGCCGCGCATCGCCCGGCCCCGGAAGTCATCTCGTAGCGGGCGCGGCAACGGCGCGGGCGGCGGGATGGGGTGGTTCACCGGCCCGCGAGCTTCCTCGGGAGGGCGCCGCCCGTCACGTCACCTCGCCAGACCATCTACAGACTCTGATCAGTGCTCCACGTTGGCCACGGGCCTTGTCGCTTCCCGCAACCCGGGTGCGACTGACTTGAATGAGTGAGGGCGGAACCCACTGGGTTCCGCCCTCACTCATTGTTGTTCCCGTCAGCGAGCAGGTATCGGCAGGCACAGCGATCCGGTGCACACTTCGTTCGCGCCGCCACGGGTGATCGTCGTGACGGTGTCGTCGGAGCTGGTGACGTAGGCCTTGTTTCCGTCGGGGGACACGGTGACGTCGCCGGTGATCGCGCCGACGAGAAGATAGGCGATCTCGGTGTTGGTGGCGGTGTCGAAGACCGCGACCGCGCCGCCCTCGGAGTCGATGACGTACTGGGTGTTTCCGTAGCCGGTGACGGCCGCGCCGCCGAGGGTGCCCTTCACAGGAAAGGTTGTGCTGACCGTGTTGGTGGCGGCATCGATCACGAACACCTCGGCGCGGCTGCGGACGCCGGGATCTCGTCGCTCGAGGGTGCGGTAGGAAGATTGTGCAGTTCGGGTTAGCAGGCTTTTCGGATCGGGGTACGGAGGGTTCCGAGCCGCTCGACCTCGACTTCGACCTCATCGCCGTCGACGAGTAGCCAGGGGGGTTGGCGGACGTATCCGACGCCGGCTGGTGTTCCGGTGACGAGGACGTCACCGGGGTTGAGTGTCAACGTTTTACTGATGAAGGACAGCAGTTCCCCGACGTCGAAGATCAGAGATGCGGTGTTGGCGTCCTGAACGGTGGTGCCGTTGACCCGCGTCTGGACTCGTAGTCCGTCTCGGAGATCTCCTACCTCGTCCGCGGTGACCAATGGTCCGATCGGGCCGCTGTTGTCGACGTTCTTTCCGAGGGTCCATTGGCTGGTGATCTTCTGGGCGGTGCGCGCGGTGAGGTCGTTGAAGGTGGAGTAGCCGAGTACCGCTCGGCGGGCGGTATCGGGGTCGGCGTCGTTGAGTCGGGTGCCGACGTAGGCGGCGACTTCGACTTCCCAGTCGAGTCCGGGTTCGTTGGCTGGAATCGTGACCGGCACCCCCGGTGACGCTCAGTGATGTGGTCCATCGGCCGAAGATAGTGGGGTATTGCGGTGCGGTGTAAATGGTTTCGTCCGGGGGTGCGTAGTTGCCGCCGACGCACAGTACCCGGGCGGTGTCGGGCACCAATGGCACCTCGATGACCTCGGAGCGCGATACGCCCATCCCGTTCGCAGAATCGGCCCTCTTCAACGCCTCGAGGGGGTCGGCCCAGAACGACGCTGTATCGGCGATCTCGATCACCCGATCGTTTTCGACCCGTCCGACTGTCGTGGTTCGGGTCCGCGGATTCTGGACGCCCATCAGTTTCATCGGTTGTGCTGTCTCTCTTGATCTCGATGTTCGTGACATGGAATGTGTATGTGGCACCCAGAACCTGGCTCCGGGCGCCGTTTTGGTTGTCCATGCATCCTGGGGTCAGCGGGTGATCGTTCCGGCCGCGGCCGTGATCGATCCGAGCGCACTGCGCCCCGGAAGCCCTTCCCAGTCGCGCTGAGTCGCAACCGACATTGCCGCCACCGTGGCGGCCGTCGTCATGGGTGTGTGTTCGTCGTGGCCATCGGGTAGGGCGGCGAGATAGTCGGCGGCGAATGAGTCTCCGGCGCCGACCGATCCGCGGTGACTACCGCGGTGGTGGGGCCGTAGTCACACAGCGCGGCCGCCAGATCCTCGGCCTTGATGGTGGCGCCGGTGATCATTCGCGTGCTTTGTCTCCGCCGGCGAAGACGATGTCGGCCGACGCGGTGAGTTCCCGGAGGACTGCGGTGGCCTGGTCGGCCGGCCAGAGCCGGGCCCGGTAATCGGCATCGAAGGTGACGGTGCCGCCGGCGTCGCGGACGGTGCTGATGGCAGTGCGGATGCCGTCGGCCGCGCTGGGAGAGAGCGCGGGTGTGATCCCGGTGAGGGTGCAGTGTGCGGCAGTTGTCGAGCAGTGTGGAGGGAAGGTCGTCCGGACACAGGCGAGATCCGGCGGATGCCCTCCGGTAGTAGTGGCCTCGGCGGACGCCGGCGGCGCGGTGTTATGTGAGCATCAGTCCGGTCGGGGGCGCGCGGTCGGTCACCGGCTCGCCCCGACCGCGGGGGCGCCGGCGTCGTGGTACGCCGCGCTATCCTCGGCGCGGACCCCGCCGGTGGGCACGAGCGGGATGTGGGGCAGTGGGGCGGCGATATCGGCGAGATAGCCGGGGCCGAGGCCGGAGGCGGGAAAGACCTCGACCGTCGAGGGCCGGTGGCGCCACGCCGAGACGATCTCGGTGGGTGTGTCGGCGCCGGGCAGGGATCCGATTCCTGCGGCTCGGGCAGCCTGGATCACCTCCGGGTCGTCCGAGGGTAATACAGCAGCAGTGAGACCGCCTGAGTCCTGGCATGTTTCGGGTTGACCGGGGGGGTGTGGACGGGAACGGTCGAGGTGGTGTCTGTTGTCATCATGTCTTCCTGGTGGAGCTGAGGGAGGTGGATGGGTTTCACCGGTCGATCGTCACGGTGGCGCGGGGGCCGACGGTTTCGCTGACGTACCGGAGCACGGTGACGAGGGTGATCGTGGCGGCCAACATGACGTAGAACGCCGGAGACAGTCTGTTGCCGGTGGCCGCGATGAGCCAGGTCGCCACGTAGGGGGCGGTGCCACCGAAGAGGGAGACGATGATGTTGTATGGGATGGCGATTCCCCCCGATCGGATCTGCGGCGGGAAGAGTTCGGCCATGGTGGCGGCGATCGCGCCGTCGTAGGCGGCGAGCAGCAGACCGAGGCCGACCATCGCGACCATCGCCCACGCGACGCTGCCCAACGACATCAGCCACAGCGCGGGCCAGGTCAGGACGATGAATCCGACGGTGCTGCCGACCAGCAGCGGCTTGCGTCCGACCCGGTCGGACAGGGCGCCCATCACCAGTACGCCGACGGCGATCACTGACAGGCAGACGGTGGTCACCGCGAAGGACTGCACTTTCGAGAAGTGCATGCTGGTCTGCAGGTAGCTGGGCATGAAGGTCTGCAGAATCCAGTGCCCGACGCCCTTGATCACCACCAGTCCGGCCAGGGCGAGCATTGCCTTGCCGCCGGTGCGGAAACTGTCTCGCATCGGGTTCTCGGCGATCTTGCCGGCCTTTTCCAACCTGCGGAACTCCGGAGTGTCTTCGAGCCTCAGACGCAGGTACATGCCGATCACACCGAGCGGCAGTGCGATCAGAAACGGCAGCCGCCAGCCCCACGAGGTCATCGCATCGTCGCCGAGTATCGCGGTCAAGGTCAGAACGAGTCCGGAGCCGAACACGAACGCGGCGAAACTGAAGGTGCTCGAGAAGCTGGTGTAGTAGCCGCGCCGGTTCTTGGGGGCGTATTCGAACAGCAAGGTGACCGCGCTCGACGTCTCACCGCCGGCCGCGAAGCCCTGGACCAGGCGGGCGACGACGAGCAGCAGGGGCGCGAACATCCCGATCGACGCGTAGGTGGGGATCAGGCCCATGGAGAAGGTGGCCAGTGAGGTGATGATGACGATCATCGCCAGGACCCGTTGTCGGCCGATGCGGTCGGCGAGCGGCCCGAAGAACAGTGCGCCGAGCGGGCGGACGACGAACCCGGACGCGAATACCGCGAAGGTCGCCAGCAGCGCGGCGGTGGGATCACCGGCGGCGAAGAAGTTCGCTGCGATGATCGTCGAGAGGGTGCCGTAGATGCCCATGTCGAACCACTCGACGAAGTGGCCGACGCCGGCACCGATCAGCACCTTCCGCGGGGAAGAGTCCTTTGTCCGGGCCGAAGTGGTAGTGGAATCATCCGTATTGGTGACCGTGGCTTGTTCTGACATTGCGACCTCATTGTCTGTCGAGGATTAGTGGTGTGGGAGCGAAGCGGCGGGGCGAGGATGTCCATCGGCCCAGTTGTCGCATGGCGATCTCGTCGGGGTTCGCCGTTTGGTCGATGCACTCTCCAGCAAGGGAGAAGGTATGGCGCACAACAAGAGTCCGGCGCAGCTCGATACGGCGTAACGGTGTTGTCGCCGCGTTGTCAGGCCCGAAGGGCGCCGATGAGTTCCGGCCGGTGCCCGGTCGGGTGATGAGGCTTTTTCGGTCCGCCCGGCTGAGGTCAGGGCACCACTCGTGAGGGAGTGTGTACCGGTCCCAAATACCCCAGTCCGACACCGACCGCATCGGCGGCCTCGACGATCATTCGGCCCAGTTTTGCTTCGCGTTCGTCGAGGGCAATCGTGGACAGCGCACCGGATAGCGAGATCGCCGCGATGACCTCGCCGGTGTGATCTTTTATCGGCGCGGCAATGCAGGCCCGGCCCAGGGCGAGTTCCTCGACCTCGGTGGAGTATCCCCGTTCGGCCACCGCGGACAACTCCGCCTCGAGTGCCTCGTGTGTGGTGATCGTGCGGGTGGTGAACGATTCCAGCGGATCCGGGCCGAGTAGCTCAGCTCGTTCCCCGGCGGTGGTACCTAGCAGCAGGCTCTTGCCCATCGCGGTCGCGTGCAGCGGGTTGCGCTGCCCCATCAAGGAGTACGACTTCTGCGCCAACTGGCCCTCGACGTTGAGCAGGTAAAACAGTTCCGCTCCTCGTCGCACCGACACATTGACGCCCAGACCGAGTTCCCACGCCAGTTGCTGGGCAGCCGGACGCGCCTGCCGATAAATCGGATCGTTATTGAGTGCGACACCCGCCAGGGTGAGAACCGCCGAGCCCAGTTCGTAGAGCTGACTGATCGGATCGCGCCGGACCAGTCCGGCCGATTCCAGTGTGGCCAGCAGCCGGGACGTCGTCGAGACACCCAGACCGACCTGGGCGGCCACATCGGAGACCCGAAGCGTGGGCCGACCCAGGCTGAACGCATTGAGCACGGCCGCGGCCCGCTCGACACTCTGATTACCGCCAGTTTCGGAAGCCATGTGTGAATTATGCGCACCACTTGCACATTTTGCAAGGCCCATGCAAAACTCGTGCCATCTGAACCCGATAGTGAAGGAAACCCTTCTCGATGCGCATCACCGACGTCACCACCTATGTACTGAAACTCTCCGGCCCACAGGCCTACCTCGGCCGCATGGAGGACGGCAGCGAACTAACCGAAACCCGCGGATATGTCGTCCGGGAGCCCTGGCGCAGTCTGTATTCCGGCCGATACGAGACCATGCTGGTCCGGATCACCGCCGAGGACGGCACCACCGGCTGGGGCGAAACACTCGCCCCGGTCGGCCCGGAGGTATCGGCCGCGGTGGTCGACACCATGCTCGCCGGCTGGCTCCGTGGGCGGGAGATGACCGGTGTCCGGCCCCTGTGGTTCGGGCTACGCGATCTGATGCGTGAGCGCGGGCACCTCGTCGGGCACCAAGCCGACGCCCTGGCCGCGGTTGACATCGCCCTGTGGGACCTGCAGGGCAAACTCACCGGCCTCTCCGTCGCGCAGCTGCTGGGCGGGGCCACCCGCACCATGATCCCCGCCTATATCTCGGGGCTGGCGCGTTCCACCGATGAGGAGCGCGCCGCACTCGCTGCGGACTGGGTCACCCAAGGAGCCACGACCGTCAAACTGGCCCTGGGCAAGGGAATCGCCACCGACCTCGCTACCTACGACGCGGTCTCGGCCGCAGCCCCCTCGCTGGCGATCGCGGTCGACGCCCACTGGGCATACCGAATCGGTGAGGCCGTCGAACTCGGCCGAGAACTCGACCGTCGCCACGCCCTGTTCTTCGAAGCACCCTTGGCGCCCGAGGATGTCGCCGGGCATCGCGAACTCGCAACCAGGATCACCACCCCGGTCGCCGTCGGTGAGGCGCTGCGCACTCGGTACGAATTCGCGGACTGGCTCGAACGGCGGGCGCTGCGCCTCGCGCAACCCGACGTGGCCCGCACCGGTATCACCGAGGCCATGGCCATCACCGAACTCGCCTCGGCAGCCCACGTCCCCGTCGCGTTCCATCACTCCGTCGGACTCGGGATTTCCCTGGCCGCGGGTATCCACGTCTCCGCTGTCAGCCAGGACACCCCCTTCTTCGAGTACCAGCCCGACACCATCCCGGTAGCACAAAGCATCCTGCGCACCCCATTGGTCGCCGGACCCACCGGATTCGAAGTGCCCACCGGCCCCGGACTGGGTATCGACATCGACGCCGACCACATCGCCACCCTCGCGAAGGAGAACTGACCATGCTCACCCCGACCGGTTTGATTCCCATCCTGGCCACCCCGTTCACCGCCACCGGTGAATTGGACGTGCCGTCCCTGCGTTCGCTGGTCGAATTCCAACTCGCCAGCGGCGTCGACGGCGTCGCCGTATTCGGCATGGCCAGCGAGGGTTTCGCACTGACCACGGCGGAACGCGCCATCATTCTGCGCGAGGTCCGCGACCTCATCGGCCCGAACATCCCGATCATCGCCGGCGTCAACGGTGGAAGTACCGTCACCGCGCTCGAACAAGCACAGGCCGCCGCCGACGGCGGCGCCGATCAGGTGATGGTCTTGCCACCGTGCCCCACCAAACCCAGCCCTGCGCAGGTCATCGAGTTCTTCTCCGAGGTCGCCGCCGGAGCGGGAATCCCGGTGATGATCCAAGACGCGGCCGGGGTCACCGGAGTCACCATCGAGGTCGGTGCGGTGAGCGAGCTCGCCGGGGTCGACGGCATCACCTCCATCAAGGTCGAAACACCGCCGACACCGCTGAAGATCGCCGCAATCCGCGAACACACCGATCTGACCATCCTGGGCGGACTCAACGCGCAATCGCTGATCGAGGAGTACGACAACGGCGCAGTCGGCACGATGCCCGCGTGCGAATTCTCCGACCTGCTCCGCCCCATCCTCGACGACCTCGGCGCAGGTCGCCGCGACGAAGCCCGCACAGCATTCACCCGCCTGCTCCCCCTCATTCACCTCGGTGTCCGACCCGGGATGGCCTGGGCAGTGCACAAAGAGGTGCTGTTACGGCGCGGCATAATCGCATCCTCGGCGGTCCGACTCCCTGCCCGTCCCCTCGAACCCATCACCGAAAAAGCTCTCACCGAAATCCTCGACGACCTCGTCCTGCCAGCCTGGTCACGCGGAATCCGCTAGCCACCGCACGGGCCTATCTGTTGGCGAGTTGCCGCGAGCAGCCCCTGATCGAGATTTCAGGCCATCTTTCTTCCAACGCCTGGAAATTTCTCGAACTGGGCCACCCTCTGCTGCCGGTGGTCCTCCCGACAGTTCATGGATCACCATCAGCGGCTTCGTGGCCAGTGGGGCGCGGAGTATCGCGAAAGTTCCCTCGATGAATATGTTACGGATGTCGCCGATGACGGATTCATCCTTGCCGTGCTGCGGTCACCATGGCGCGAGAAGCCTTCCGTTGTCGTCGTCATGGGGGACGACCGCAGGATCCCGTGTGCCCACCCCAGCCTCGCTTGACGATCCTCACCTGCAGAACCGTTGAGGGATCGGTTACGGAACGACACCGACCAGGCACGGACGACTACCTCGTCACAGGGAGCTGTTCGAGGCGGTTCCGCGCGTCCACCAGGTGCGCTGAGTGGGCTCGCACCGAGAGTCGGTTGCCGTTGCGAGCCCGGTCGGTGGACATCCGACGGGTTAGGCTGCAGCCGTGTCGAGAGCAGTGTGGTGGGCCTTAGCTCTGGCCGCGTTGGCGTTCACCGCGGATGTCGGGACTTCGTGGTCAATTGCTGAGGTGTCGTTGTCGTGCTCGAAGATTGGCGAGAGCCAATCCTATTTTCGGTGCGATGACCGTATCGTCCACGTCCTGGGGGTATGGCCGCTGGTCGGTCTGGCACTGTTGCTCGCGGCACCGCCTGTGGTGGCGGCATTGACAATGTGAAAGTGGGTTTCCTGGTTGGCCGTCGCGGCACTCGTAGGTTTGTCAATCGCCGGGCTGGAGAATTGGGCGTCTACCTCCTACTGGGGATTGCTTCTGTTCGCTGTTCCCTTGGCGGTCCTTGGATCAATCACCGCGACGTTCCAGCGAACTCTCCCGCATCCCAGGACTTCAGGGCGTGGTTCTGCCGCGACGGTGTAAAGGCCGTGCTGGAGACTCCCCGGCGCGACACATTTTTCAGACACGCTCTAGATCCGGAACAAAACTGCAATGCTCCGCGCACCGCTGGCTGCGAAACCACTGACAGTGATCCACGAACTGTCGGGAGGACCACCGTCAACAGGAGATGGACCTGATCGATGAATTTCCAGACGCTGGATAAAAGATGGCCGGAAGTTTCGATCAGGAGCCGCTCGTGGCCAGGGAACGGCTATCGGCACCGGATGACGATCCGCTTGTGGGATGGGCTCGGCACTCACCATTCGGCCGATCCAAGCCGCTCAGCACTCCGCTACCGGACGCCGATGATCGTCGGATCGTCGGCTGAGCCGCGTCAGCATTACAGTGCGAAGGCCAGAGGTCCTGCAGCGGGTCTGACAAAACTTTCGGAGATGGCAACAATCAAGTCGCACAATCTCCGGTCGCGCTGGTCAGTGATCGTGCTCACCAGCGGGTTCGGTGTACTCGCGGGGCTTATGTCCACCGTCGCGTGGAGGTGGATGAATTCGCCTCGTTTCAGTACGTTCGAGGCAGGGATCGCGATCTATTCCACCGCGCGTCTACAGGATCCCTGGATACCGTCCCTCGCTACTGTGGGAGGCTTCTTCTGCGCTGTCGGCGCCGTACTGGGGGCATTGGTCGGAGCTGTTCTCGCATGGTTGGGATGGAACACCTCTCGTGACAAGGACACGGGTGCTGGCGCCCTCATGGTGTTGTCTACTGTTTTCGGATTGGCGCTCGGCTTGCTTGCTGCCGTCGCGATACTTGCCCTGCCCTTTGGATTTCCGGCGAGCTTCCTTCCCGAGAGTCTGACTGAGATCTCCGCCGTCCAGTTCCGGGCAGCCGCTATGATCTGGTGGCTACTACCGATCGTGGGTGCTGCGATAGGGACTGGAGTAGCTGGACTGGTTTCCCTCAGCGGGTGGAAACTTCGCCATGGGAAATGATTCCGCTGGACCGGCCGCACCGGTGGACGATCACCGACCGGTCACTGAATCGATCGGTTGCGGTCGGATGCGCATACGCTCGATAGATGGTGCGCACGGTGGTGTTCGATCCGACTGAGCGGGAACTTTTCGATGACCAGCGGCAACGGTTCGACTGGACGCTCCTGCAGACAGGGTTCGTGTTCCGGTACGCCGCTCGGTTCCAGCTCGATAGCGCGTGCACGCGACTCACAGGCCTCGGTTACCTGGTGCATGAGCTCGACGCTCAGGAATGGGCCTGCGTTGAGGACATGCACACTTCTTTCGCGGCCTCGATGTCGTTCCCGGACTACTACGGAAAGAACCTCGATGCGTTCGGCGACGTCCTCAGCGATGTCGCGACCTTCAGCTACGGCAGCGACAGCGACCCTGCAACGGCGGGCACCGTCATCGCGATCGCGGACTTCGACGTGCTGCTGCAGATCGACCATCGCACCCCCCCCGGAAGTTCCTGGAGATCTTCGCACGGCAGGCACGCCTGGCGGCTCTCTACGGCCACCCCATGCTGTGCTTGGTCGAGACAACTGCGTCGGATCTCGGGCCGGTTGGAGGTACCGACGTCTACGCAGGCACGGTGTGGGACACACCTCCGGACCCGCCGGATCCCTTCGACGAAGCCGATGTCCTCGAATTCGGATTCCAGATTTATGCCACACAGGGTGAGGCCGCCGACTATGTGTCCGCACTCGACCGAGTGATCGCACCCGTTCTCGCCGGGATAGGCCGGTGACAGACCTCGACCCCACACTCGCATCGGAGAATGCAGTCCGCTTTCACCAACAACATCCCAGCTCACGACAACATCCTGGCCAGCAACTCTGGGACGTCTTCGTTGGTGTCCGTGGCGTGGGAGACGCCATGGTGCTCGGTGAGGAGGTCTTTCACGCCGTCGAGCGGGCGGGCATGCTCCTCGGTCAGATGTCGCAAATCTTGTACAACAACGGCTACCAGGAAGCGGCCTTCGAGAAATATCAGGAGTTGGCCGACTTCCCGAACGGCTGAATTGCAACCGTGAATCTGGCTCGCAATTGGATGGCTATCCGTCAGGCTCGTCCCCGAGACCCACACATTTACGCGTTTCTCCCTGATCGATACGGCTCGACATCACTCGGATCAAAGTGACTCGGTCCACCACCGGCTATAGTCGGTTCTGAGGCGGAAATCTCGAAGTCGCCCATCGTCGCTGTGTCCCGCCAACCGCACTGACCGCCAGTATGATTCGCTCTGATTCTGCGTGAAACTCGATGCGGAATGAGTTTGGAACTCTGGGAGGAATCGTGTCGGCCTGCCGAGATCGGTGATGGGTTGGGCACGTGAATTGGCGGTTCGGGTGAGCTTTTTGATTACCGGGAGTGCTCGCCTGCCGTTACTGTGTGCGTTCGACGATTGCCCGGCGACGAAGGAGACACATGGCGGTATCACCGAAGGGTTCTGACGGTTCGGCGAAGAACACGACCAAGCAGATTCGTGAGTGGGCGATCGGGGAGGGCTTGGAGGTGTCCTCCCGTGGCCGGATTTCGGCCGAGATCGAACGAGCCTTCCACGACGCACAAGCAAAGAAGGCTCAGACGGAGACCGCTTCGGTGAAGAAGGCGGCCGTGACGAAGTCGCCAGTGGCGAGGACGGTCGTGAGTAAGGCTTCGGTGAAGAAGTCGTCCGGGGAAATTCGTGAGTGGGCGGTCGGGGAGGGTTTGGAGGTGTCCTCCCGTGGCCGGATTT
>SEEV01000203.1 GCA_004211695.1 Rhodococcus sp. (in: high G+C Gram-positive bacteria) | reverse complement strand
ACAGGTGCTCGGAGGCGCGTCTGCCGATCCTGGCGCTCAGCGCGTCCAGTTCGGCGAGAACACCGGTGGCAGACCAGATCTGGTTGCGCTTGCTCTCAGACAGCACCTCGAGCACCCCGGCCGCAGTAAGCCGGCCGAGCACGCGGTACGCGCTCGCATCGGTGGTGCCGGTGATCCGCTGGGCCGTGTCGGCGCTGAAGATCAGGCGTATCCAGTAGGGCGTCGATGATCTTCTCGTCGGCACAATTGCTGCGCGGCCTCGCTGGAGACGATCGCCGCACGGGCGACGTACTCGACAAAACCCTCGGCATCGCCTGAGCGGTAGCGGGTCAGGTGGTCGAAGTAGCGGCGGGTATCGGCGAGCATCACCGACGCCAACGGCACCGTGACCCGGTCGGTCAGGCCGCGGCGGCGCAGGATCGCGCTGATCAAGGCGCGGACGATACGTCTATTTCCTTCGGTGAACGGATTTCCCAGATCTGCGGCTCGGGGCCGGCGACAATCTTGCAGAACGGGCACTCGGGCTCGGCGGTACTCACGCCTACCGTACGACGCCGCGTCCGGACCAGAACTCGAGATTCTGGCGAAGGTTCGCGTACGTGGCCTGTGAATCGATCCTGCCGAACCCGTTGTGTTGTGTTGGATCGAAGACTGGAATCCCGCTCCCGACATTGGCCGTCTCGAACGGGTTTGCGCCGGGGCGGTCAACGGACCCCATCGAGGACAGGCCGTGGATCCGGACACCGAGCAGTGGTTTGCGGTCCTGCCAGGCCTTCTCGATCTCGTACCGGACCCACGGCCTGTTGGCTGTTTCCTGTCCGATGAGAACGATCATCGCCTTTTTGTACTTCATCTTGTCGTCGATCCACGTCTGGACCGCAGCAGGGCCTCGCCCCTTTACCTGCTCCCACTCCTGCGCATTCAGCACCGGCTGCCCCTCCAACGCATTGAGGTTGCGAACGAGCTGTACACGGTGCACATCGCGCTTGTAGTAGAAGCTGTAGAACACGGTTTTCGCCACGCCGAAACTCCATCGATCACTGGCAGAGCCGATCTCTACCGATGCAAAGACATTAAGGCAACATTCCGACAAATCCGCCGCACAGCCCACCGGGTCGACCATCGAACTGCATCATTACCCTACAACCATGCAGCGGCACGGCCCACGGGTCCAGCCCCTGGTAAGCCCAGCGAGTGCCGCAGCTAAACCACTCGGTCACAGGCTCGAATCCTTGTTCGCCGAGGAATGCGTCTGTTCCTGCTCGATGAGCAGGCTCGGCGCCAGGGGTGTAGAGCAGAACTTCCTTCTGCAGCTGAAGATCTCCTGCTTCCGCCTCGAACGCGCGGTCACACTGCCATCCCCTTCGTTCGCATCACCAGGCCGCTGTCGCCGCGCTACAAGAGCAGACGCAAACGACAAACCGCGAATCGCGAGGGCCCCTCGCCCGAACCACATTCTGTGTGCGAGCGTGTCGCAACCACTCTCTGTCTCGAACCGCGGAAATACCAGCGATACGGGGTCTCGTCCCGCAGATGCTCGTCGACGATTCTAGACAGCCTTTGCCCATGCGCCCAGCGACTGCCCGGAGGCCACTACGCCGTATTCGCGAGGGTTCACAGTCGGAGAGCCGTACGGGCCACCAGGAGCCTCCACAGCCGGGTATAAACCTAGATACTCCTGACCCGGGTGGGACTGTGCGCTCGCTGACGAGAGCAGCGGCATGACCGCGATGTGCCCGCCACGCATCCCATCAAAGAGCCCCAGCTCCCAGGGCATCCATCTCGATTCTGAGGATGTTCCCGACACGGCGAAGATCAGAGAGTTGCACTGGCCCATTCTCCGACGAAGCGTTGCGGCGGTCGCCGGCGTCACATTTCCCCGGGATAGATGCCGGTCCACAATCCAATCCACGTACACGGACAGCCCTTGGTCCTCAAGAATTGCGACGACACCGTAGATTTCTTCAGCGTCGCGGAAACTGTGGCTGAGGAAGACATCAAATCGTTCCCAGTTGGGCGCGATTGCGGCCTTCCTACGTCGTTCTTCAAGGGTGAAGCGCGAACTCGCGGCAGCCGTGAGTCCTCTAGATCGGACGGTGTTGGTGGTGTAGAAGGCCATTCGGTTCCTACCTCCTTCAATCGGTTCGGCGCGCAGCGCGCACTGTCGGTGGCGGTTGACTCGCTCCCCATTTCTGCCCCCCGAGTACGAGGCCGCGCCAGACTCTTGTTGCCATTAGTCTCTCGCTCCCCCAAATTCTGTCCTTCTTTGAATGCCAGAATGTCGTGCAAGACGGGCAGATCACCCCGGGGTGGCGACCGCGACCAGACCGCCAACAGCGCTTCGAATAGGCCGTCAAATCCGACGGACACAGCCGCCTGCTGTACGACGTGCCCACACCGTATTTCGAGGCCGAAAAGGAAGATGACCCATGCAAGGTCGTCTACCTGAAGGAGCGGCGGAGCGACCCTCAGATCGTCGTGGGCCTGCCCGTCGACCTCAACCCGGTCGGCCTGAAATTCGTCGTCGGCTCTCGCGTCACAGCACCAGGCGATCTCGCCTCGTGTCTCCACTGAAGAGGCCCTGTTTACCGACGGACAGATCATCCTTCGTCATCGCATTCCGCCAGGGCTGCTCCGTCGTCAACGACGTCCGTCATCACCGAATTACAGACCTGCCCGACCTTGAGCCGCTCTCGCGGAGGACTCGAATCGCGCACCCGACCATCATTTTCACCACCCTCACGGTCGCACGATGCGCCCAGGCTGGACAGCAAGAGCGATCGCAGGTCTGGTCAAAGAGCTTCGACCCTTACGGACCTCCACCGTCGTGATCAACTGCGTCACCGAAAAATCCCACCCGCGATGCGCTGCGCAGCGCGGGATTCCGGCGCTGCCCGGCATCGAAACGAGGCACTAAGCGAAAAACCCTTACTCAGGTCTGCCGCGGTCAAGCGGCGCCATCATCAGCTACCGCATTTCATATGCGTGATCCACCCACTGTCCGAGATTCTGATACCCGTCGTCACGTACCCAGTCGTAGGTTTTGACCCACGAAGGAAGGGGGTTGATTCCCTTCGCGGAGGCACGGCCATCGAAACCCGCGATGTTGTGGATGTAGATGCCGAGCAGGCCATTACCCCGCGCAACGCTTTCATTGATCTCGTAGTTCACCCACCGGCGGTTCGCGGTCTGGCTCCCGATCAGCACGGCTGTGACGGTTGTCCCCTCCAGGGCGCTTGCAATCAATCGCCGGATGGCAGAATCGCTCTTCTTCGATTCCTCCCAGAGAGAGGCGTCAATCCACTCTGCGTTGATTTGGTCCTTGAACTGGGAGCTCTTTCGGACGACGGAAGAACGTTGGACATCGAGCTCGTAGTGGAAACTGAAGAATGTCCGATGCGCCACACTACCTCCTAGTTGATATGCTGCTGTGCTTGCTGTAATGGCGAAGAACGGTTAGATCCACGCGAAGCCGATCAGGGGCTGAGCGAGTCGATCAATTCCTTCAGAGCCTTCAGTAGTTCCTCGTCGGTGGCTTCGGACCGACCCAGAAGATCGAACGCCTCCCGGGAGGCACCCGGGAGGAGTTCTTCAAATCGTTCGCCGACTTTGGAGTGAAGATCCGAAGCAACCCACCCCGTTGCTCCGACAGGGAGTGGGCGCGCTCCATTGTCGACAGCGATCTCAAACTCGCGAAGCACTCCCGTCGCCGGCTCCGGATGCCCGTCGCCCCCGTGCCGATTCCCGCTCAGAAAGACCGCGAGCCCAGCATTCCGCAGCATTCCCTGTCGCCACTCCTCGTCCAGCGCCCTGTCACGCGACTCCCCCGGAATGGGTTGAGGGAAAGGAAAAAGGCGTAAACGGCGGGAGGGATCGCTGCCCTGGCGGTAGACCTCCTCGGCTGCGCCCGTGAGCACCGCCGCTCCTACACCGAGGCCAAACCCACTTACGAGGTTGCGCCCCATGTTGATGATGAGTGTGCCGACAGCTTTGCTGAACTGGTCGAGTCTGGGCTGACCGAATGGTTCCGCCGTGAGCGCCGACCCACCGACGAAGACATGGCGACGACGGAGTCTCTGATCGACCTCGGAGAGCAGGCTCCGCACCTCGTCGTACTCGTCGAGTAGCACGGTTTCCAACCCGTACCGCTTCATCGTGCGCATCCAGAGGCGTTGTTTGGTCGCGCGTCCGGCGTCCTCTTCACGCTTCATCAACACCCAATGAGTTCGAGAGTTGTCTCCGTGGTACGAACGAATTTGCGCGAGCACGTGGTCCAAGTTTGGATCAGTAAAGCTGAATCCAGCGAACAAGAAAGTGTGTTGAGACAGTTGCGACTTCAGCGATTCGAGAATGTACGGATACCGTGACGCGTATCGGTCATAGTCGTCCTTCGACAACACGAGGTTGTCCGGCTCCTTGATGTCCCCGTGCATCTTGAAAACTGAGACAGTTCCACCAGGTTTCGAGGTTGTCCATGAGGCCTTGTTACCGCAAGCCTTCACGTCGGGCACACCGCCGGCTGTTTCGAACGCCCATTCGACGCCGTGATCGTAGTTGGTTGTCCAAACTGAACGCAGCGGCAGTCGCGCCAGCGCACTGTAGGCCGCAGTAACGGGGGCACCGCGATCAAACTCGTCTCGAAGCTTCTGATTCAGGCGACCACGCTGCTGGTTCGACTCGTCGAGAAAGTATTGGGCGACCATCGGCAGGTCTTCCTCAATATCGATATTGAGTCCGAGCTCAACAGCGAACTCTCGTAGAAGCCCCTTCCAGTCGACGTAACCCGCGTCTAAGGACAGGCCGGCCCCCGCGAAGAACGCGGCGTTGTCCTTTTCGAGAGCTCCGACATAATCCCGGAGGAACCGCTCTCGCACGAAGCCGTCATTGCTAGACATTCGCTGAATATAGACCATCCAGTTTGTTCGATCTGTGCGGCTATCCGTTAGTCCGCGCGGAGGCGGCTTCACATCGCGTGCACAGTCAGATCGGTCGAGCGAGCACGCACCCTCTCAGGGTCCGGATCGTTACTATGAATGGAGATAACAATTAGTTTGCTGCGGCGCTGTCACCGGCGTTGTCACCCAGAGCAAACACGTACATGGGCGAGCATGGCGCGTTCATGCTCGAGATCAGCTGTGATTCGGTCGCTGAAGGTCTTACGCTGCCTCGACTGGATAATGCTCAGAGTTGTGCGCTCGGTGTCGGGAAGAACGCTGCAGGCACCGCTCTAGCCGCACTGCCCTACTCCATCAGCTCCGCGGCCAACGCGTCCCAGTCCTGAGCCACTGCACGACCTCGTGTCCGCCGATCGTGAACGACCTGGACCACCAGGCATCCCATGCGGAGGAGTACCGGAACGTTCACGTGCCGCAACGCCATGCCCTTCCGGTCTTCGAGGAAGATCATCCGCCCCAGAGTCTTCCCCGCCGATGCGAGCCCGACCAGCGAATGGGCCGCGAGGAGCAGCTCGTTACGCCGCACCTGCTCCCGCTCGTCCAGGCGGGCGCCGCCGGTGGCCGCATACGCCCGGGCATGCACATGGGTCCGAAGAATGACCTCGGTGGTGATCACGCTCAGCGAGGGGGTGAGGATCCCGGACCGCACGTTGAGCCCGTTGCCCGCCGAGGTACCCAGGTACACCTCGTGCGCGAACGTACGGAGTGCGCGGTTGTCGAGTTCGTTCAGCCAGGAGGAGCCGGGCATCGGCAGGCTCATCGGGGTCACCACGTCTGCCGCCAGGTGCTGTGCCCAGAGGACGAGGGCCTCGGCGAGCGAGTCGACCTCACGGAACCGGCCCCCGATTGCGATGTTGTGTTTATCGCCGTAGTCCCAGCGGACGCCGCGGAACTCGCCCCTACGGATCTGTCGCAGCGCCTCGAACGGGCGGGCCAGATCGTGCCCCGGGGAGCGGACCCGGTGGGCGCGGCCGCCGAACCCGGGACCGGTGTAGTCGATCGGCAACCGCTTGCCGGCCCGCTCCCACCCACGCATCCACCCCGTGCTCTTCGTGGCACCGAAACCCTTCGCGACGGAAGTGTCGATGGCGGTGTCGTACCAGACCGCCGCCACCCCCAGCACCGTCGCGAACCCGACCGCGAGGACGTCGTCGCGGTCCCACGGGATGCGTTGCCGGGCCCGCCACCGGTCGAAACCGGCCCGCTGGGCGGGGGTGAGCGCATTCTCGAGGTCGACGTCGGTCCAGCCGCGCTGGGAGCGGAGTCGGTCATTGGCGGCGGTCAACTCCGCATACGAGAGGTGCGCGGCGGTGTCGTTCTGCGGCAGTGGGTCCGGGACCCCACCGGCCAGGGCGGTGTCGGTGGCCGATTCCAGCTCGGCGAGGCGGCGGCTGAGGGTGTCGAGGTTCCGGTCGACAGTGTCATCCATGCTGCTCATTACGCGGCGGTTTCCGGAAGCCGGTCCAGGATGACCTCGAGTGCCCCCTCCGCCCGTTTCGCGTCCGCGTGCTGCCTGCGCAGTTCCTCACGCAAGTGCTTGTTCTCCGCGGTCAGCCGCGCGTTCTCATACGAGAGTTCCCGGATCCGGTCCAGGAGTCGCTCACCGTCGGCGACGACCCTCTCGAGCCGCTCCTGCAGGCTCTGCACGACGCGGCGTTGCTTCTCGTCCCGGTTCTCCGCCTCGATCAGCACACACCGTGCGATCAGATCCAGGCGCATCGCGTCCGCCACCACCTGACCTGTCGACCACGGTGTCCAGCGTGCCCCGGCCGCGGCTACGCCGGCTCCGGCGATGCCACCGAGCCCGGTCACCAGGGCGGTGCCGCCGGCAATGCCGAAACCGCCGGCCGCGATCGCGCCGCCACCGAGGGTGGCCAAACCGGCCGAGGTCGCTGCCGCCCCGGTCAATCCGGCGGCACTGCCGATCGCGGCGCCGATCACCGGTGCCGCCCAACCACCGGTCGCCACCCCTGCCGCCAGTCCGGCCACACCGATGACGGCCACCTTCCCCCAATGCACACTCTTACGCCTCAACCGGCGGAGCAGCAGTGTGCGCTCGTCCCGCATCCGATCCAGATCGGCCCGGTCGAGGTGCGGGAACTCGTCCACCAGTGCTTCGAGGGCGGTGCGGCGGGTGGCGACGTGCCAGGAGGCTTTCGCCGGCCACGGGTCGAACAAGATGAGGTCGACCAGCACCAGCAACGACCGCTCCCGCGAACCGAAGCACCGAGGAAGGCGCCGGCCGTGGGCGGCAATGGCGTCCGCCGCGAACTTCTGGGTGTCCATGTCCACCACCAGTTGTGTCAGCCAGTCCGGGCGGTCCGGCCGATCCTCGGCCGCCACCCGGCGGAAGCGCGCCACGGCATCGTCGAGCACCGCTTCCTTGATGGCCACGGACTTATCGGACTTCGTCGCATCGAGATCCGACTGCATCAACGACACCTGCATCGCCGCCAACGCCACCGACTCCGACCACTCCAACGACTCCAACGCCCCGACCGGATCACCATCACTCGTGGACATGACCGCCCCCCCTTCACCCATCCAGAAAGCCCAGTATCACCGACCGGTCCGACACCACGACCAAGACACCCCCGAACCACGGTGATGGGTCAGTGCCCCTGCAACTCAGTGTCATTCAATCGAATGACACCCGGTCTCGCACGGCATGAGACACAGCGGCGACTACCTCCACCCCACGCCACATCCGGCAGAAGCCCCGTTGCCACCTGCCCTGAACCCGTAGCGGCAGTCTTCACGGACCCGCCCCGTCCGGAGCCTGGTCACCCGCTGCCATCACCGCAACCCGGCTACGCCACTGCAGGACGAACCTCAGCCTGTTCGCGGTGCAGGTGGGCACGCCACTTGCTAGTTCGGGCACCGATCGACGCCCTCACCGTCGACATTCACCGTGGCCCGCCAATGCCACTCGCTACCGAGAGCGGCCACCGTAGCGGAGGGCAGCACCGCCGTCACCTGACCGGGCACGCTGACATCCGGTGCACCCGACAAATTCTGCTGCTGCGCGCCGGAGAAGGTGAAGTAGGCGATCTGATTGCCGTCGAGTGTCTTGTAGCCGAGCTGAACAGCATTGCTCCCGCCCCGGTCAGCCGCCGACAGCGACCACAGCACCGTACCCGTGGCCGGCAGCTCACCCTGATAGCTCCACACCACCCGCGCCGCCGTGCCCGCGTACCCGGGCACACCAAGGTGCACCGGCACCCCCGTCAGATCGATCGGTGCGCCCACCCCCGCACTGACACACGAACTGTCGACACCACGTACCACCACCTGCCCAGGCACATCCGGTGCGGGTTGCACCACCACCGCCGTCGTCGCCTGCCGGCCCACGGCGGCTGGCCTCTGTTCGAGGATGACGACTACAAAGATCGCGAAACATACGTGGAAGTTTGAGCGAGTCAGCGTGGCAGTAGGGCCACCATCAGTCCCAAGTAGGTACCGGCCGCCTTCAGCGGCCTTTGGGTGCCTCGCGTCCACTTTGCCAACACCCGGCACTTTCCGTGCACGACCGTGCCCTTCCTGCTCAACCTTCCGCTGCAGCGCAAGCTAGGAAGTACAAAATATGCACTCGGAACGTCACCCGCACACCGACGAAGACCTCCTCGATCTCGCGATCCTGTGGCTACCTCTCGGCGGACCGCCTCCCGAGAGAATCCGACGAGCTCTGGGCATGAACTCTGACAAATATCGTGAGCAGCTCAAACGCATTGCCCACCAGCACATGCAGACCACGACGGCTAGGACACCTGCCTCCCTTGAATGTGTCTACTCGCTGGTGGCACTCGCCACTCTCACCACGGAATAGGCGTGATGTCCACGAAGATGGGAGCCGGAGCAGAACCCGAACGGCGACTCGTTTCCCGACCGAGATCCACGAGAACTACCGCCGCCATTCGATCCTCGAGGGTCACCGGAGATTCGGAGTGCATCTTCGATGCTCGGCTTGTGCGTCGAAGAAGTGATTGTCACAGGTTTGACTCGCGCGCGATGAACGTCTCGTGTAGGTCTTCAAAGTCATTTCTCGCCGAGTGCGGGTGACCGCCGGACGGAGACGAGACTGCCCGAAAGAAGAGCTGAAGAAATGCCAGTACTGCGTGTAAAATTAGCATAACCATAAAGGAAGAATTCACATTTCTCGTTGAGTGTTCGTACCCTGAATTTTTCTCCGCGCGGGCTTCGATATTCGGGCCGCATCGATCCGGGCACTATTGGCCTCGCTACCGATGACTTCTCCCAGTGTCGATCCGGCCAGGGGCCAATACATTTACGCGGAGTGGTGCTAGTTCAATGGAACGTACCTTCACCAAACCCTATATCGCGCCATTGGCTACCGCGAATGCCGAGTACCGTGCGGCCTGGCTTCCTGTACAGGTATCCGGAGAACAAGGTAGTGGACCTATCAGTTGCGATGTTGGGCAGTGCCGCGCGAATCGCGCGGCACTGCCCCCACCAGAACTTGATCTCGAAGAACTGCCGAACGTCCTCTTCATCAAGCTTCGCAAACGGCTGCACGGCGATACCTGCAGCGGCAGTAACAAGATGGTCAAACTCTCCTATTCCGCGGAATCGCGCAGTGCCCGATGACAGCGACGCCGACTGCGGGGTCATGCCGACCTAAAACGAACTGGCATTGACTATTCTCGCCGTCGCAGTGGACCTAGCTCCTGTATCGAAGTAAGCGCCTCAAACAGAAGGTGCGAAGCACGTTGGCTTCGGCAACGTCGAGTCCGGCAGTCCGACCCCTCCCGAGAAGCCCGATTACACGAGCGTAGAACTGAGGCGCGGGGATCCCGAACTCGGGGAAGATATGCTCGTCCCCATCCTCGTAATAGCGCCACCTCTTAACGAAGTTCACCATCTCTTGCTCGTGTACGTCCATCGTTTCCCCAGTCGACATGACTTGCTCATCTGAAATGTAGAGCCGCAGCCACGACCACCGTCTGAGCGCTGGGTCATGGGCAATCAACTCGTTGACCTGCGCGGATTCGGGCGCAACTGCTGTGGCGCGCTTCAGTGCGGTCAGGCCATATCGAGGGCGATGTCGGTGATCATGTCCTCTTGTCCGCCGACGAGTCCGCGTTTGCCGACCTCGAGGAGGATGGTGCGCACGTCGATGCCGTACTGCTTCGAGGCGGTTTCGGCGTGGCGGAGGAAGGACGAGTAGACGCCGGCGTAGCCGAGGGTGAGGGATTCCCGGTCCACCCGCACGGGCCGGTCCTGCAGGGGCCGGACGAGGTCGTCGGCGGCGTCCTGGAGGGCGAACAGGTCGCAGCCGTGCGTCCAGTTCTGGAGGTTGGCGACGGCGACGAACGCCTCGAGTGGGCAGTTGCCGGCACCGGCGCCGTGCCCGGCGAGGGACGCGTCGACGCGGGTGACACCCTCCTCGACAGCGATCACGGAGTTGGCGACCGACAGCGATAGGTTCTCGTGGGCGTGGATACCGATCTGGGTGCCGGGGTCGAGGACGTTCCGGTAGGCGCGGACGCGGTCACGGACACCGTCCATGGTCAGCCGCCCTCCGGAGTCGGTGACGTAGACGCACTGCGCCCCATATGATTCCATCAGTTTCGCCTGCTTGGCGAGGTCGTCGGCAGAACTCATGTGACTCATCATGAGGAACCCGGAGACGTCCATGCCGAGGTCGCGGGCCTTGGCGATGTGCTGGGCGGACACGTCCGCCTCGGTGCAGTGCGTCGCGATCCGGATGGAGCGCACCCCGAGCTTGTGCGCGTGTTCGAGTTCGGCGATGGTGCCGATGCCGGGTAGCAACAGGGTGGTGAGGGTAGCGTGGGTGAGTTTGTCGGCGGCGGCCTCGATCCATTCCCAGTCGGTGTTCGAGCCGGGCCCGTAGTTGAGGGAGCCGCCGGCAAGGCCGTCGCCGTGGGCGACCTCGATGGCGTCGACACCGGCGGCGTCGAGCGCGGCAACGATCTTTCCGACGTCGTCGGGGGTGATGCGGTGCCGGACGGCGTGCATGCCGTCGCGGAGGGTGACGTCCTGGATGTAGAGCTGGGGGGTGGTCACGAGTGTGCCTCCGCGGGAATCGTGTGCTGGATGCGTCGGGCGATGGATTCGGCGGTGCGCAGGGCCGCGGAGGTCATGATGTCGAGGTTGCCGGCGTAGGCGGGCAGGTAGTGGGCGGCGCCCTCGACCTCGAGGAAGATCGACACCTTGGTGGTGACCGGGCCGCCGCCGTCGGGCAGCAGGGTGTGCACGGGTTCCCCGTCGGGGATCGGGGTGAACTGGACGTCCTGCTTGAGCCGGTAGCCGGGGACGTATTCGGCGACCCGGGCGGCCATGTCCGTGACGGAGGCGCGGATGGCGTCGTGGTCGGCGTCGCCGATCAGGGCGTAGACGGTGTCGCGCATCAGCAGGGGTGGTTCGGCGGGGTTGAGGATGATGACGGCCTTGCCGCGGGCGGCGCCGCCGACCTGTTCGATGGCGTGGGAGGTGGTTTCGGTGAATTCGTCGA
>SEEV01000202.1 GCA_004211695.1 Rhodococcus sp. (in: high G+C Gram-positive bacteria) | reverse complement strand
AGCTGATCGGCCGCCACGGCTGATTGATCACCGTACGAGGTGCCAGTCCCCGCCAGTCGGCAGACATTGGTGACGACCGGCCGTATTTGTTCGTCCGGCATTGCTGCGGGTACGAGATTCTGCGCCCGCACTGCTGCGACGAATTCGTCGACGGCTTCGGGGGTGACCGTCACCATCTGCTGCTGTGCGGTTGCTGTGATCGGTTCCGATGCTTTTTCATCGCTGGATGAGCACGCCGTCAATCCGCCAGCTGCGATTGCCAGCGCGAGAGTCGAAGCCCGAAGCCAGCGAAGATTGCTCATAGCACTACTTAAGTCGCCCCGACGACCGATGTCGAGACCGGTCGCGTCAGGTGCCACCGCTTCGAGCGTCCCGCGTAGATCGCCGAGAAAGGGCACTCACCTGCGACAATGCGTCGAACGAATGAGGGGTTCGATTCCCTCGTCGGCTCCACCGAAAGCCCTGGTCAGAGCATTTTCTGGCCGGGTCTTTTATATTCTCACTGTAGCCAGTACCTCCGTGGTGGCCTCCGGCGCGGTCAGACTTTGTTCCGAAGCCACAGCCTGAGTGCGTGCGCCTTCCATCAGGCATCCTCTTGGTACCATCCCCCAATTCAGAGCTCAACTGACTACGATCGGAAACACACGTGGCAGAATCGCCCTCCTCCCTCGCCCTGACCGTTCGCAGTGAGCCGATCCAAAGCGCCTATTCTGCGTACAGGTTCGACCAGTACCGCGTTAACCGAAGATATCAGCGAAAACTAGTTTGGTCGGTTGAAGAAAAGCAGCAACTTATCGACTCCATCCTTTTGGCATTACCTCTACCGCTATTCCTGGTAGCGGAAACTTCCACGAATGCAGACACAACCCTGGAATTAATCGACGGAATGCAACGGCTCAATGCGATTTTCTCATTCATTGAGCAGGAGTTCGATTACAAAGGCAATTACTTCGACCTTGACACATTGGCGGACACCAAGGCGCTCAAAGATTCCGGCGCAATCCACCAAAAGTCCCCGATTTTGAGCAGGGACAGCTCGGTAGCATTCGCGAACTATTCACTAGCTCTATCAGTGTTTCGCGCAAGCGACAATGCTTCCGTTGAAGAGATTTTTCGCCGAATCAATTCGGGAGGTCGGCGTCTATCCAAGCAAGAACTTCGGCAAGCTGGATCCACAAGCGAACTCGCCGACAATATCAGGGAGTTATCGTCAATAATTCGAGGAGACAGCTCTCGCGAGCTAATCGTCCCGCTCAGAAAGATGCCACTGCTAAGCATCAGCAATCGTCAGCTTGACTACGGCATTCCCGTCACCGAAGTGTTCTGGGTACGGGAGAATATTCTCCGTAGCAATGACATACGCGAGTCACTCGATGAGCAAGTAATCCTTGATATACTCCTTGACTGCCTGATTGAACCTATGGAAACTACTACCGGCACGGTCCGAGACGCCGCTTACAACTTTGAGGGGGCCAGCGAAGACCCCGGAACCGAACCAGTCGAAGTAAATTCGGTCAACGCAACCATTACCGCGTACGGACGCGAGAAACTGATCGGCGATTTCACGTTGATTTATGATCAAATCCGCGAGGTTCTTGACCTAGATGAGGATGGCTTTTCAAAGCTTATCGGCTTGCGCCCATCCGGCAGAAGTGCCCGATATTTCCATGCTCTATTTATTGCGCTGTGGGAGTTCCGATTCAAGTCAATTCCACGACGACAGGTCCACGACATTGCACTACTTCGGAACAAACTTCTCGGGATAGCGAAAGCTGCGTCGATCACAACCGGTGGCGATTGGCCTGTGACGAGCAAGAGGCAAACCATCAACGCATTTAAGGGAATTATTGACGACTCTTTGCAGGCAATTTCAGATACCGACGAGGATCCTCAAAGCTTCGGCTGGCCAGTAAACTTGGAGGCGCTACTTACCAATGCCTTGATTGAGCAACAGTCGTTCGAGTGCAAACAGGGTCTACATCGACTGGACGCAGACCGCAAATTCGATTCAGCTCTTTACGATCGAAT
Organism: Rhodococcus sp. (in: high G+C Gram-positive bacteria); assembly: GCA_004211695.1. Lineage (GTDB taxonomy): Bacteria > Actinomycetota > Actinomycetes > Mycobacteriales > Mycobacteriaceae > Rhodococcus_F. The sequence continues at coordinate 9,424 of SEEV01000202.1, read as the reverse complement.
TCTAGAGACGATGACCGCAATCTCAAATATTGGACCCGCCTCAACCGGGTATATTGTGCTCGGGATCGCAGACAAGGATTCCGCAACAATGCGCATACAGGATCTAGACGGTGTAACCGCGTCAAACTTCAGGGGCTTCGGCATTGTGGGCATAGATCGGGAAGCACGGGTTCGCGGGACGAGCATTAGTGAGTACTGGACATGGATCATCCAGCGAATCAGCTCGTCCACCGACCTTCCACCCTGGCTAGCTGCCTCCGTTGGAAGAAATGCGCGTCTTGTCCAATACAGGAACAAGTCCGTTGGAATCCTTAAAATTGAGCCAGCCAAAGAGATTGCGTTCTACAAGGGATCCAGCTTGTTTGAGCGCAGAGGCTCCGGAACCATCCAGGTTGAGCCGGGAGCGGAGATGGTCTCGGTGATCCAGCGCTTCACCGCGTAAACGGAGCCTCGACCTCGGCGGTACACCACACGAAACTCTCAGCGCTCATCCACCCCGTCTAAGCGGCACTACGTTCCCCGGGTCGACGACTGGTTGGCCCATCGCGCCCAGGGCTGCCATCGCGTCGCTGTGGTCGTCCTCGAACAGGTGGGCGTACACGCTGAGCGTGGTGGTGACCTTGGCGTGGCCCATGAACCGGGCGAGTTCCAACGGCGGGATGCCTGCCGCCACACACAACGACGCGTACGTGTGCCGCAGGGCATGGAACTTGAGCGCCGGGGGCAGGGCGGCATCGAGGCGGTTCGCCCGCAGGACCGCAGGGCGGTAGATCGCCTTGTAGAAGGTGGGGTGCCGCAGCACCGCATCCCAGTCAAGCGCCAGCCGCGCTTCGGCCTCGTCCACCGAGAGAGCCGCCAGGGTGTCTTCGGCTTTCGGGATGATCCTCGTGCCGGAGGCGTCGGTGGCACGCAGCCCGGTGGGCTTGGCGGCGACCAGCCGCATCGCGGGGAACAACGGGGCCGTCGGTTCGTCCCCGTTTGGGTGCGCGGCCAGGTAGTCCCGCAGCACTGCCACCGTCACCGGGGTCAGCGGCACTCTCCGCCGGCTCCCCTTGGTCTTGGGCGTGTCGTATGTGGGCTTGCCGTCTATCGCTATCACCGTGCGCTCCACCCGCAGCGTGCCGGGCTTCGGCCGTGCGTTCGGGTTCATCACCACAGCGGGCAGCTCCACGTCGCCCACCTGCAGACCAGCCAGCTCGCCCGCGCGCAAGCCAGACCACGCCGCCAAATGGACGAGCATGTTGAACGGCCAGGGCGTTGAGTCCACCAGCGCGGACACTTGCTCGGCCGTGAGGAACATGTCCGGGTCGTCAACAACGCCGGGGGTGCCTCCGGCTGCGCTGCGCTCGCTGGGCAACTTCACATAGTCGGCGGGATTCGTCGTCAGCCGCCCGTCCACTACCGCCTGCGCCAGCACCATCCGCACGACGAAGTACGCATGCCGCACCGTGGAGGGCTTCTTCCCCGCAGCGGTGAGCGCCCGCACCCACTCGCTGATCTGCTTCCGCGTGATCGCATTCAGCGGATACCCGCCGAACGTGGCGTCGATGCTGAGGGCTCGAATGGCGAGTGGTCCAGTGGCCTTCGGCCGCAACAGGTTCGCGTACTCAACGTGTGTTCGCGGCTTCAGGTCATGCCGCGAGGCCAACCACTCCCCCGCCGCCTGCCTGAACGCGAACCCTCCCGCCTTCGGGTCGAAGGTGGTGCCTCGGTTGGCGTTGTACTCCACCGTGGTGGCGTAGTCCTCAGCGGCCTTCTTCGTGGCGAACCCACCCTTGCTGCGGCCCTTGCCGTCGGGCGTCCGCCACTTGACCACATACCGCACTGCTCCGGCCTGCGTTGTCCGCTTCTGCACGTGCGCCATCACGCACTCGCCTTCGCCAGCTCGACCGAATTGCAGAACCGCCGCACCGTGCTGGCCTGCCAGGTAGGACGACCCGCCGGGCTGAGCACGTGCTCGTCAGTGAGGGTGCGGGCGATAGATCCATACGACTGACCGGACTCCCGCATTGCCACGATCCGCCGCGCCACGCGCGTAGGAATGAGGCTCGGACGGCCTAGCTTCGCGCCCCTCGCCTTCGCTGCTGCTGCCGCTGCACGTGTCCGTTCACGAATGAGCTCCCGCTCGAACTCCGCGAACACGGCCATCGTCCCGGCGAGGGCGCGGCCTGCTGGCGTGGTCAGGTCAACGCCCAGGTCCAGCACGACGAGTGCCCACCCCTGCGCCTTCGCGGTGTCCAGAATCTCCACCGCGTGCAGCAACGAGCGACTGACCCGGTCCATCTTGGCAACCACAAGACCATCCGCCAGCCCAGAAGCCAACTGCTCGAGTGCATTCCGCAGACCGGGATTCACCTGCTTCCCGCTCGCGCCTTCGTCTCGCAGGATGGTCAGCTCCCAACCTCGACGCTCCGCTTCCGCAACGAGCGCGGCCTCCTGTGCCGCCAAGCCGAGTCCGCTGCGCGCTTGTTCGTCAGTGCTGACGCGCACATACCCAAGCATGTACTTCTTTTCGACTCTGCTCATTCGCTCTGCCCTCCTTGAGGTTTGGGGCGTATTGCTACGCCAACGCCTTACGCCCCAACGTTACACGCGCGCCCCATGGTTCAAAACTCACTTACGTTGCCTCCGTTGATGTTTCCTGTCTTCTCGGTGAAGTTGCCCTAGCGCCTCTTCCATCGTCACAAGTCCATTACTGCTCAGATCGGCTGTAGGCCTTTGACCGTTGCGCTTGGGGTGGTTGCTGCCGCCCTTGGGTGCTGGCCCGCCCTGCACCCGGCTGGCCGGGTTTGATTGGCCTTGCTGCACCGCGCCTGCGGGGTAACTGCGGCCATCTCGGCCGGGGTCGGGCAGGCCGCGCTCTTCTCGACAGGGACGACACAGTTGCGGGTACGCGTCCAGCCAGTCGGGTAGTTCAGTGGGGAACTGCGCTCCGCAGGCTTCGCACGCTGGCGACACTTCCTCGGCGACCACCTCGGCGTCCACTATCTCCGCTGCGGCTATCTCGTCGGTCAGCCACTTGGGCGGCTCGCGGTCCTGGACACCGCGCTGAGCGCGGCTCTCGGCACGGCTCCCACCCAGCATCGATTCGAACAGCACCTCCCACGGCTTGTCGGTACCGCCGAGCCCCGGGATCGCCAGCACGTGCGCAGCTACGTTTCCACCGCGATCCAGCAAGTCAGCAGCCGCCATCCGTTGCACTCCGGGCGGCACATTGGGGTCGTTCATCAGCTCCACGAGCTTCGCGGCGGCCAGATCTTGCGCCAGCAGAATACGCTCGGCGGCCTTGCGTCTCGCCTGCGGAGCAGCCCCACCGTGATTCTTGCAAACGTTCTGCCCCTTCATAGGTCGATTCGAGCATTGCGATCCGTTCGTCCGTCGAGCAATGCACGTCACCTTCGCGACAATCCCCGCCGTCCGCTCACTCTTCGTTGTCATTGCTGACTCCAATCTCACAATTCCGCTACCTGACCCCGCTGCCACACATACAGCCAGCGGCGTACCGCACCCAGGGGTACCACCACCACCGCTGCCCCTAATAGGGGCTCAGCGGGGTAGGTGGTTACCCCGCTGCAACTTTGGTCCAGCGGGGTAGAAGCGGGGTTCAGCGGGGTACCGTTCACTACCCCTCTCGACAAGCCCCAAAACCATCATTTGGACCTCTTGGTCGGGAGCACGCCATGCGCGGACGGTTCTTTATTTCCTCGAAACACCTTGTGTGCAACCCCTCGCTTTCCGACCACGATCCGAAGATATCCCCGTTCCTCGCACCAGCCGAAAGCCAGGCGCTTGTCCTTGTTGTCAGCCCGAAGAAGTTTCTCTGCATCCCCCTTGGATAACCACTCCTCCCCCGCAGGCAATTTGTTCCACACTGCGTTGGCGAGCCTCAAGCCCACCGCTTCGAGCTTGTCCTCGGAGCGTCCGCTGCTGGATTCGTCCACAAAGAGAACGCCAGTCTCCGGATCTCGGTTGAGCGTGATCTCGAGTAGGTCTACATCGCGTCCGTAAGCGCTTAGGTATCGCTTGCTGTCTGGTGGACGGTCGCCGTATTTGCCGCCATGTCGGTACATGAGCGTGACGTCGGGATTGCCCTTCATCGCGGAGGTGCCTCTCGCCCTGGGGGTCCAGTCTTCGTTATCGTTGTGGCCCGCATGGTGCGGGATAATGCATGCGTCCACTCCGGCCTGCTCCATGACGGCCTCCAGCGCACGCCACCATCGGTTGAACTCGGTGTCGCTGTTTGTGTCGCCGAGAAAGATCTTTGACAGAGGGTCGATGATCCACACCTTCACGTTGCGCTCGCGGAGCCACTCAACCGCCCATGCTTCCTGCGTCGGTTCTTCCAGATCAACGGGGAACCCGCGCAGATGCATTGGATGCACCCGGTCGAGATGTTCGGGGGCAATATTCGCTTTGGCCATCCACCCCTGAAAGCGACTTGCGTCGACCTCGTGGTTCCAGATCGCCACGCCTGCGTCCGGCGGTAAGTGCGTGGGAAACTTCCGCAACCACTTGTTCCCCTCGACCAGAGCCTTGACGAGATCAAGACTGATCAGCGTGGTTTTGCCTGCCTTGTCCTGCGCAACGACAAGACTGATACCTCGATCCAGGAACACGTCATCCACCAGAAAGTCCGGCGGGGCCACGGGATTTGCCAACTGCTCTGCCAGCGATCCGAGCTCGGGCGGCTCGCGGAAGTTCTGTCCGGCGCGAATCCGCCGTGCGCGTTCGTCAGCCTCCAGGTACACCAACCGGTCCTGCGTCCTCTTGTCGACTCGCTGTTCGAACGCACCTTCGTCGGTTATCGGCTCCCGCGGGTCTCCAAAACCCTTCGACACCAACTCTTTCGCTGCGCTCTTAAAGTCGCCGCCGTGATTCAGCAGGGCATACGCGGCGAACTTGTCGTACGACCTTCCTGCCTCGAAGTCGGTCGACGAAGTGAAGACGTAGAACAGGCCGGTTCCCTCGTAGTCAGTGGTGGCGCTGGTTCCTGACTCCTTGCCGGGGCGCGTCCACTTGATCGATTCCTCCGTGTCCGCGGTGGGGTCCTTCCTCCAGCCGTGCGGCTCGAGAATCTCGGCCCACGCGGTAGCCCCTGCAAACGCCACACCGGGGCGCACACCGGACACTCCCTGCCCCCTGACGGCTCGGTGTGCAGGCTGCCCGGCACCCGTGGCCATGCACTTTGCAGCAGGCTGGTCAAGCTGGCGCGCCGCGGCAAACATGTCCTCCCGTAGTTCGGCGGAGACGTGGAACAGCTCGGTCGGAGCCGGGTCGGGGACAGGAATGTCTAAATTGTCCGGCTCGGGATCTGGATCGCTTTCGTGCCTCACCGGAAGTCGAGCATGTTCTTGGCCGGCGACCGCCCGAACGATGTTGTTGAATAGGTCTGAATCCCAGGATTCGCGGACATACGGGCGACCAGTGGGATGTGTTCGCTCGTCACTACCCGCGACGATCACGTACCCACCTACGCCGCGCGTCTCTATCAGCACCTGCGTCTCGACTGGGTTCCGACCTGAGTCCACATAGTGCACGTACGGCTCAGATTCCTGGGCCAGCTTCTGATTCGGTTCGGGCTCGTCGGTCGTATAGATCAGGTGATACCCACCGCTGGGACTTCGTGCGAGATACCCATTGCACAGCGCTGCGAGGTCGTCAGCGTGTCCCTGCTCCCGCATTTTCAGGCACCATTGCCACCAGACGACGGACGTTTCGAACTCCAACAGCTCAACTCCACCGATGCCGGTGACGATCCCCAAACCCCGAGGGCGCGAAAACCATTTGTCGATCTCTTCGGGTGAGGCCGCCTCCTTCTGATACAACCTCCACTTGATCGCCGACCTCTTGCTGCCGTCGGCGAGGATAGGAATCGGCGAGGCACCTAACTCAAGCCAATGCTGAGCAATTCGCCTGCACTCCTTCGTATTCCGAGTTGCAGACCGTACGTCTGTACTGGTAGGCTTGTTCATGTTCAGGCCCCTCTTCGGCGGTTCTTCGTCTTCCCGCTGGCGGCTGCGAACCCGAGTTGCTAGCTCGGACTTCCTTGAGGTAATGCGCCCAGCCCAACTATTTTACCCGGTTAGGTTGGGCGAATTACGTTGCAGCCCTATAGGTTCTTACTGAGCCACGTATGGATCGAAGCCGCCGGACGACGGTGCGTCGTCCACAAGAACCGGCCACCAGTGGAGCCCACCTCGGTGGTGACGATCCAGCTTCTCGCGGCAACGGGCGCAAACCAGAAACGCCACCACGAACTCGCCTCTGGCCACCGTTAGGTGGCTCGGACGTAGAATGCCGGTGGTACCACCGTGCCAGTCGCACCTGGCGGGCGGAATCACCATGTCGAGGATGTGATTGATCGACAATGGAATCCGCACTGCCCATTGGTCTTCCGGCTTCCATGCGAACACCACGATAGGCACGTGAGGCCTCCACGGATCATCCTTGTTCCAGATCGGCAAGTCTGCATCCGCAAACGGGGCCAGCGACCGCCCACCTCCCACGGGCGGGTCGCCTGGACTCGCGAACCTCACACCCGTACTACATGCTCGACGGCTGGCGTCCAGAACTCGGTCTACCTTCCGACGCAGTCGCTGGTCATTGCTGAACGCGGACGAGTGCCAGCGTGCGGTCTCGCGAATTGTCTCCATCATTTGGTCGATCCGGGCCGTTGATCCAGGATGATCCACGTCGCTCATGCTGCGTCACCACCGTCGTCAGCACTGGTGACCAGCCAGCGATGCGCCTCGCGCTTGGAGAAAAGGAAGCGGCTGCCTTTGCGGTTGGGTCGCAGTTCACGGCGGGCGATGGAGTCACGAATCAGCCGTGGCGTAACCCATTCCAGCCCAAGACCATTGCGAAAGTATTCGTACAGCGCCTTCTCGGACATGGTGGGAATGTCGAGCGCGTCAATGCCCTCTGGGGCTTCGTTCCTAGTCACTGCTGCCAGCCTCTCTGTCGAGAGGATGTACCCGCTGCCGACGGTCGTCGCTGGCGGGCACACCCCGTGGGTGTTCCTTTCGCCGCGTCCGCTCAACAGCAGGTAATACTGCGCCCAGAAATCCGATAGCAGTAAACGCTGCAACTAGCATACAGCCCGCGCACGGGGCGCGCCACTGCGCCCGCGATGTGCGCCAACATGTTTGGGGTAGAATTGAGGTTGAAGGTTTAACCCGTTCAGGCCAGAGGCCACCGACACCGCGCAGGTCGCGAAATCCACTCAACGGAGTCCCGATGACTACCCTTGATCCCTTCCTCGTTCCACTGTGCGGTGCCGACTCCGGTTACAGCACCGCCGGAGATGTGCTTGTCAACCAAACCGCCGACGGCGTCGACCTGAATACCATCTGGGCCGAGGTCGCCCAGATACTCCAACTCTGGAACAACGAGAGGGCTCGCCTGACGGCGCTCCTCAGTTACTCGACGACCGCGATTGCTGATGCGGTGCCACAGTCGGTGAGCTCGGACAGTTTCGAGCTGGCTTCGGAGTTCGGCGAGCCGCACGCCATCCGCGAGGCACCCGAGGCCCTGCTGATGGGCTATGACTTCGCTGACTACGACTTATCAAGTCGTTTGACCTGGCTCTACATTCGTGAAGCCAGCGCCGAGCAGGTACGCAGCGTCATCACCCGCGCACTTGAGGCCGACAACAAGAACACCACCACGACCATCCTGGACCGGCTGCTCAACCCGGAGGAGCGCCTGAGTCCCGAGAACCACCGGGTGTTCGGTCTGTGGACAGGGACGGACGGCATTACCCCGCCGCCGTACCTCGGGAAGGAGTTCGCGCCGGAGACCAGCCACTATCTTGCGTCCAACGCCGCCGTCATCGACTCAGGCGACATCGAAGAGCTGATCAATTCGGTCACCGCCAAGGGGTACGGGCGACAAGCCGGAAGCCAGCTCCTCATCCTGGCTAACCCGGTCGACGGCGAGATGATCCAAAACTGGCGCAAGGGCGTGGAGTCCCGTACGGGTGGCCCCGTCGCCAAGTACGACTTCGTCCTCAGCGCAACCGCTCCGGCCTACCTCACCGAAGACAACATCGTGGGGCAGATCGCACCGGGCGAGTTCGGAAGCCTCCCGGTGACTGGCTCCTACGGCCCGGCGTGGCTGATTGAGAGCGAGTTCGTCCCGGTCGGGTACGTGGCCGTGGTCGCAACCGGCGGACCGAACAGCGCCATCAACCCGGTAGCGTTCCGCCAGCACAAGAATCCGGCGTATCAGGGCCTGCGAGTGATTCCCGGACGCGACCAGCGCTACCCACTCCAGGACAGCTTCTTCGCCAGGGGATTCGGAACCGGAGTCCGCCATCGCGGGGCAGCGGCCGTCCTGCAGGTGACGACCGGCTCCACCTACACCGCCCCGACGCTGAGGTGGTGACAGCGATGCCAAACGAAGAGCAGCGAGCCACCAGCCCCTTCGAGCCTGCGGGCCGGTCGGAGTTCTCCTGGGGATCGGGGCTCACACCACCCGACCGTGACGACGCTCCACCCAGCCAGGGCGGGCGATACCGACCGATCTGCCCGCCGACCGACAATGAAGCGACGTAGCTACAAGCGGGACGCTCGCGGGCGGTTTGCTCGCGGGGTCGCGGCACACCGGCCTCGGTACGTGCACGGCTCGTTCGAGAAGAACCTGGAAGTAGGCCGCGGAGGCGACTACAAGGGGGTAAAGGTCGGTGCCGAGTTCCGCACCCCGGCAGGCCGGGGCATTCTGGTGAAGGGCATTGCGGGCTATCACGGCAGGCCCAACCGCCGCTTGGACATCACCCCGAGACTGGACAAGCCCCGGCATCAGCTGGTCGTTACGGCACGCCGGAACCCAGCCGCATCCGCCGGCTCCAAAATCAGATCGAAGTCCTCCACAGCGGGTCGCCGCGCCAGCGCGGGGGTTAAGTTGCGTTGACATCCGCCGCGCGGGTACTTGGGCCGGTGCCGCACCGCTGGCCCGCCCAGACACCGGGGATACGCCTCCGGCCCGCCCCAGCGGTAGCAGCGGCAACCGATACAGCGAGGGTCCTTCCCCCTCGCGGGTCCACGACCACCGGCCCCGTCGGTGGTCGTGCCTTGTGCTCCCCGTACCTCCTGGGTACCTCCACTTGAAGCGCGCACGCACCGTTGCGCCCTGCCCCCGAACCGCCCCCAAAGCGCGCACAATCTGTCGAGAAAACGCCCTCACCTGCGGAAACGAGTCGAACGCTTAGCCCGGCCACCTGGCGTTTCGGGTGCGGCCCGAACACCCGTTCTAACGCCGAAACACTTTCCCAAGCTGAATACGCGGGTTCGATTCCCGTCATCGGCTCCGTCCGCCACCCTCCCTCGTGGCGGACAGCGGGGCGGCCTCGTCGAGGAACCCGCGAGCGAACGCGATGACCTTGTATCCGCGCACCTTGTTGTACAAGGTGCCCTTCTCGGCGCCG
>SEEV01000201.1 GCA_004211695.1 Rhodococcus sp. (in: high G+C Gram-positive bacteria) | reverse complement strand
CCACTTGTCCTTGATGTCGTCCGCGGACACGGTGATGAACGCGCCGTCCTTGAAAGCGTTCGCGGCGAAGGGCTTGATCTGCGTGTTGATCAGGGCCATTGAAACCTCTATTCGGTGGAGACGGGGAAGCCGACAAGAAGAACGCTATCCAGCAGATTGGAATAGGTCCAATCTATGAGACCTATTCGATAGATTGAGTCGGGCTATCAATGCGCGCCGAATCCGCAGCAATCGCAGGTCAGTGCCACACTCCACCTACTCCGCCCGATGCCGTCTCCGCACGGGTGGTGTGACCACCGCGACACCCCGCACCCCGCGACACCGCGAGGCGAAGGCAGCGGCGCCGGCTCAGGAGTGCAAGGGCGCTTGCAGAAGCGTCCGGTCGTCGCCCGGAGCGCTCACTCCGAGCGTCGTCGCATCCGACATCGGTAGCCCCACCGCCAACTCCATCGACATCGTCTTGTCGCCACCGGCGATGAAACTGCCGGCATTCATGCGACTTCCGTCCGCCCGCTGGAGCCAGACGTTGTAGGTGCGACCCTGCGGGAGGCCGGCGACGTCGAGACTGATGCCGGTTCCCCAGGCCCGGTTCTCCACTCGAGCGGAGGCCTCCACACCCGCGGAGAGCACCGTGAACGCCACCGGCTGTCCGGGCGGGGTAGTCGAGGTGACCGAGCGCAGAACGAACCCGCCGGTCACCAGGCCGACAGCGATCACGGCGGCCGCGGCGGCGACGGCGATCCGCCGGTACCGCTGCCGTCCGCGTTCGCGGTCGACGGCGCCGAAGATCGCGTCCGGCAGTGTCGGCGACGGCCGGGGTGACGGGTCGGTGAGCCGGTCCGGGTCGGCCGCCGAGAGGGCCTCCGCCACCGGCGCCAGTCCACGCAACTCGGCGCGGCACTGCGGGCAGCCGTCCAGGTGGGCGCGAAGCGTGATGGTCTCGCGGTCGTCGAGGCGTCCGAGCGCGTACATCCCCAGCATGGTGTGCATCTGCCGGCAGCGGTCAGTGGTCACCGTGCCACCCCATTTCTTCGAGTACGAGTCGGAGCGCCTTCAGCGCGTAGTACACACGACTGCGGACGGTCCCCACGGGAATGCCGAGTTGTTCGGCCACCTCGGCGGCGGGCCGGTCACGGAGGTGAATCTCGACCAGGACGAGGCGGTGCTGATCCGACAGTCGCCGCAGCGCCTCCTCTACCTCGAGCCCGACCAGCAGTTGTTCGAGGGGACGCTCGGGTGCGGGCAGGTCGGGCGGTGCAGCGTCGGCGAGCGTGGGCCGGGCGGCACGAGCCCGGGTCGCGTCGATCACCACGTTGCGGCAGATCGCGTACAGCCAGGTCCGCAGCGTCGAGCGCTGCGGGTCGTACCGGTCCGCCCCGCGCCACGCCCGCAGGAACGTCTCCTGCACCGCTTCCTCTGCGCGACCCCGGTCCCCGAGGGAGCGGTAGGCCAGGGCGAACAGTTCCCTCCCGTGCTCGTCGTAGGCGGCTCGCAACACCGTGTCGTCGTCCAGCCCGCCGCCGGACCGGTCCCCGCGTGTGCGCACGATACGTAGCCGCACCACTCACCTCCCGAAACACCGGATATGGCGTCGGCCCGCCCGACGCCCACCGAGGTATACGGGCACGGGCTGCGCGGCGTTCACCTCGAATTCTGTCACCCGGATGCGCGGACGTTTCGGCGGACGGTGAACGCAGCCCGCCGACGATCCGTACTCCCTGGCGTCACCCGCCCACTGGGCAACAACGAACGGAGACCCACGAACATGGTGAAGAAAGCGATTCTTGCGGCGGCCTGCGCCGGCAGCGCCATCGTGCTGATGTCCGCGTGCGGCACCGCCACCGACGACGCCCGGACTCAGCCGTCGGCGACCCCGGAGGCCGGCGGGCAGGTGGAGCTCGGCGCCCGGGACACGGCGCTCGGCCGGGTGCTGACCGACGGCGACGGTTTCACGCTCTACCGGTTCGACGAGGACACCGCCGGCACCATCCGGTGCACCGGCCCTTGCGCCGAGATCTGGCCGCCCTCGCTCGGCGCACCCGACCCCGACGCCACCCTCGCCGCCCGCGCGGATGTCACGACGCGGCCGGACGGAACCGAGCAGACCACCTACGACGGCCACCCGCTCTACCGGTTCGCGAAAGACACCGCGCCCGGGCAGACCGGCGGCGACGGCGTCAAAGGAACCTGGCACGTGGTGACGGTCGACTCCGCCCATGGATGACGCCACCGCATTCCCTGTTCAGGCGAGCCGCCCGTCGGTCAGCCGGCGCAGTGCCCTGTTCGGTCTGGCCGCGGTCGGTGCGATCGCGGCAGTGGATGTCGGCGGGTTCCTGTGCGCGGCTGGGACACTGGACGCCGACGCCCTGACCCCGGCACGGCTGACCGACCGGTTCGAGGAGGTCGCGGGACACCACGACGGATTCCGGCGCAATCACGCCAAGGGAGTCAGCGCGACCGGATATTTCACCGCCACCGGTGCCGGGTCCGCCGTGTCCACGGCCAGCGTCTTCCGGGTCGGCCGGACCCCGGTGACCGGCCGGTTCTCACTGTCGGGCGGGAATCCGTTCGCCCCGGACGCCGACGACGCCGTCCGCGGGCTGGGATTGGCGTTCGAACTCCCCGACGGCGAGCAGTGGCGCACCGCGATGATCAACACCCCGGTGTTCCCGGACCGGACACCGGACGGCTTCTACGAACGGTTGCTCGCGTCGAAGAAGGACCCGGCCACCGGCAAACCAGACCCGGATCGGATGGCGGCGTTTCTCTCCCGCCGCCCCGAGACGGCGGCGGCGATGAACCTCATCCGCCGGCACCCACCGACCTCCGGGTTCGACAACAGCACCTTCCACGGCCTCAACGCCTTTCATTGCACCAACGACACCGGCGTCACGGTTCCGGTGCGGTGGTCGCTGGTCCCCGAGCAACCGGCCGGCTCCCCCGGCCCGCCGCCGAAGGGACGCGACTACCTCTTCGACGCACTCACCGCGGCGCTGCGCCGCGGGCCGTTGCGGTGGCGGATGCTGGTCACGATCGGCCGACCCGACGATCGGACCGACGACGCCACCCGGCCGTGGCCGCCGACCCGGCAGGTCCTCGACGTCGGCACCGTGACCATCGAGGAGGCCCGGACCGAGGCGCCGCACAATGCACGGGACGTCAACTTCGACCCGCTCGTCCTCCCCGCCGGTATCGCACCCTCGGACGATCCCCTGCTCAGTGCCCGGTCCGCCGTCTACACCGAATCGTTCACCCGCCGGTCCGGCGAACCCACATCACCGAGCGCCGTCGACGCGGACGCGGACGGGAGTGCACGATGACCGCTGTTCACGTCGACCGTCCGCCCCGGTTCGCGGCGACCGTCCGGTTACTGCATTGGGCGATGGCGATCATGGTGATCGCCCAACTGGTGGTCGGCGCCCTCATGGTGACGACACTCGACCACTACCACCTGCTGCGAGCGGTGCACGTCCCGTTGGGCGTCGCGATCCTCGCCCTGGTGATGGTCCGGATCGGCAATCGGCTGGTGGGTCGCACGCCGGCCCCACCCGCCACCATGAGACCGGTCGAGCGCCGGGCCGCGACCGCGTCGGAGTACCTGCTCTACGGGCTGCTCGTGATCCAGCCGCTCACCGGCTGGGCCATGCTCTCGGCCGGCGGCTACCCGATCACCCTCTTCCAGCACCTGCACCTTCCCCCGCTTCTTGTCCCCGAACCCACCGCCTACGCCCTGCTGCGGCAATCCCACACGATGCTCGGCTATCTGCTGTTCTTCACCTTCACCGCACACATGTGCGCCGTCCTCTTCCACACGCTGGTCCTGCGCGACGGACTTCTTCGCCGGATGGCCCCCTCGCGCACGAACCGAGCTCGCCGGACGGGCCCGTGATCGTCCGGTTCGACGAAAGTGCTCCGAACTGGACCGGACGCGGATGATTCGGTGCTCTGTCATCAGTGCGATTTCGTCGGCTGCGTCAACCCGCAGCACATGCGTCTGGGCACCAACGCCGTCAACCGCATCGAAGTACGAATCCGTGACGCGGAGGCCGAGGGCCTGCCGCTCACCTTTGTGGAAGAGCAGTGGCAGCGGCTGACCACGGGCGTCGAAGAACAGCGGCTGTCAGTGGGTCGGCCGGATCAATCCCTGGCACCAAAGGTAGTGGCGATGAGTTCGGCCGTCTGGGTGAGAGCGGTGACCTCGTCGGGATCGACCGTTCGCTTGTGTGCTTCAGCTCGGCACGCGACGCCGAAGAACGAGTCGTAGATGATCTCGGCAGCGTTGTGAGCGTTCTTCGAGTCCTTCACTTCGCGGAGATCGGCGATTGCTTGAACAAGGGGTTGCAGGAGTTGCTCACGCATTGCTGCCAGTTCGTTGGGGAACATCGTCTCCCACCGGTAGGTGTGGAGCAGGATTGCTCGTTGTCCCGGCGACGCATCTTGGGTGTAGGGGGAGATGGTGTAGGGGGAGATGGCGGCTTCGACCCATGCGCGGATACGTTCGAGCGGCGTGCTCGCCGTGGCCATTTGTTCTGCTATGTAGCTCGTTTTCCAGGTGGTGCCGTCCTGGAGGACGGCGATGATCAGTTCTTCCTTCGAGTTGAAGAGCCGGTAGAACGCGCGGGTGCCGAGCCCTGCTCGTTCGAGGATCGCGTTGACGGGTGGGTCGACCTGTCCCGTTTCGGCGATGAGACTGCTGCACGCCTGGATGAGGCGTTGGGCTTCCGCAAAATACTCGCCTCGATGTTTGTCGAACAGCCGATCGATCGCGGCAGCGGCGATTGGATTGTTCGCACGCGACTGTTGTGCCGAAGCCACTTTGCCGACCTCCAATGGAGCGAAAGTATCATTTTCAGAATTGAGCATAGCAACTTCGGAGCGGGTGTTCCGGGTCGAAGATGAGGCGGAGAACGTCGGGCACGGGTCCGCCCTTTGGAGGACGTAGGGCTCCCGGACTGGGAGCCCTACGCGGTCGACGACACACTCAGCGCGGTTCGGCGCCCCCGGTTGCGGGAGTCCGGCCATGTCGCATTCGTATTGCGACGACGAGGCCCGCGAGGCCGACCATCGCTGCGAGAATGAAGGAATGCTGGAATGCGGAGTCCGAGTAAGTGATTCGTCCGGTGGTGGGGTCTTGGCGTGAGATGTTCTGTGCCATCACGACACTGAGGACGGTAACCGCAATCGCATTGCCGAGCTGGCCGACGACCCCGAGCATGGCCGCCCCTACCGCACTCTGCTCGGCCGGCACGGCGTCCATCACGAGGTTCGGTCCGGACGCGTAGTAGAGCCCCATTCCGATTCCGAAGACTGCGGAGATCACCATGATCTGCCAACGATGTTCGGGCAGCGCAGCGGCGGCTGCGAGGCCGGCGATCATCGCGCAGACGGCGCCGATGAGCGTCAGCCGCGCGCCTCTACGGCGCGCCACGGCGCCGCCGAGTGGTCCGCAGACCATGGTCAGCAAGCCGGTAGGAAAGGTCCACAACGCAAACGCGGTCGCCGTCAGTCCCACACCGTAGGTGATACCGGCCTGGGCTGGGGTCTGCAGCATCTGCGGGATGAGCAGCCCGTATCCGGCGATCATGAACCCGATGAACAGGTACGCCACCAGTGTTGAGCGCAGGGCACTGCCGGCCAGCAATCGGAGGTCGATGGCGGGTGACGGGACGCGTAACTCCCACACGACGAATGCGATGAGGAGCCCGGTGCCGCCGGTCAGTGTCAGGAGTGTCCCGCTGCTGACCCAGCCCCACTTGGACCACTGGCTGATTCCGACCAGGACAAGCCCGACTCCGGAGCCGAGGAGTGCGACACCGAAGAGATCCAGGCGCTGATGCAGTCGCAGCGAAGATTCGGGCACGCATACCGCCACCACCGGTATCAGCAACACGGCGTAGCCGAGCATGAACCAGAACACCGACTGCCAACCGTGGTTGTCGATGAACCATCCGGCGACGAACGGCGACGCGAGTGCGCTGACGCCGATTCCAGCAGCCACGGTTCCGAGTGCGACTGGGACCCAGCGACGCGGGAAGGTGTCGCGGACCAGCGCATAGGACACCGCGATCATCCCGCCTGCGGTGCCCTGGAGAGCCCGGCCGGTCAGCAGTACCGGGAAAGAGCTTGCTGTCGCGCAGATCAGGGAGCCGGCGGCAAACAGCACGGCAAGGATCAGCATCACCCGTTTCTTGCCGAAGGTGTCGGCAAGTTTGCCGACCAGCGGCAAGCTGACCACGGCAACCAAACTCACCATCGTCAGCACCCAGCCCAGGTGCAGTGTGCGGAAATCCCCCGTCATGTGTGGAATTGCCGGATATACCAGGGTGATTTCCATCGGCGCGAGCTCGGATATCAGCACGATGAGCGCGAGCGCCGCACCGTATCGCCAGCGTTGCCGCCGTCCCGGCGGCGGATCGTCGCCCAACCGCGGGTGCGGTCTGTTGGCCGTGGTCTCAGTCATGTTGATCTCGATCCGGTGAGGCGGGCCAGATAGCCCGATATGTCAGGTGCGTTTGGGTCCGAGCTGTTCTTCGGGTCGGGGGATCCGTGGACGGCAGCCGCTACGAGCGGCATGGGGTAGGTAGCTTGACGGTCTCGCTTACGGAGCCACTAGAAGATCCGGTCACGCCCGATGACGCGCTGTTGCGGGATCTCGAGCAAGGGCTGTGGCTGCGAAGAGCGCAAAGATGACCTCAGGAGCGGTGGTGCCGTGCTGCAGTCGGGCCAATTGGCTCCTCACAGCTATCTTTTACAGGTCTTGGGATCTGTTGAATCGCCAGTACCTGCCGGAGTACTCGGTCGCCGGTCGGGTGAGGATTGTTGCGGATAGACGCGCGCTAAGCGGAGTATCTCGTCTTCGGCGCATTTCGATTCAGCGATGGCCTGCCACAATCGATCGATGAACCGGTGCGTTGTCAGTCCGAAGTTCACAAGGATGTCCTCTGCGGAAGCGCCTCCGAATGGTGCCCACATGCGAGCGAACCCGATGAGGTGCTCGGCCTCGGTGTCACGCCGGTTGCGTTTGCGGTTCGCTTCGATCCGGGCGGCGCGACGTCTCTGACGTAAGAGGCGATACTCACGAGAGTTCATAGGAATTCACGCTTCTAATAGAATGAGCAACCTCGAGTTGCGGTCCGCGACGGCAAGGGGTTTGCGGGGGCCGGTCGATTCCCGCCCTGCCCGTCGAGTTACTTATCCACGCCGCACTAGTGGCTGTTGCGCGCATGCGCGGATCGGCGGCGGAGCCGAATCTGCTCGCTGCGATCGGCGGAGGTCACGGTCGGCGTCTCCGGGGGCAGGAACGTGCGCACGTCCTCGAGGGGCACGAGTCTCATGGTCGGATTCGGAACGTCGTGGGTCAGCAGTAGGCGGCCGTTGATGGTGCCGTGGGTGTGTCCGCCGGTGTCCAGCCAGTTCGGCACGCCCGGGTCTCGGTGGGCGATGACCGCGCGGAAGACGCCGTCGTCATCGAGTCGGGCTTGAGCGTGATTGAGAGAGGATTGGCGAGAGAACCAGTTGACGGTCTCCCAATACCAGTTCCCCAGGCCGAAACTCCAGTAGTGGCATTGCGGCGGCGTGAACTCCAGGATGACTGCTTCGTCGGGGGTGCATCGGAAACTGCCCATGCCGTATGCCTGGTTCTGGAATCCACCCCACGCGCTCTCGCTGAGTGGAGTGAAAGCCAGGGAGTTCGCGGGAGCATTCAGGGACAGTTTGCACATGTGGTCCCAATAGGACCCGGCCTTGTCCAGCCACCGCACAAGGCGCTCGGCGCGTGCGGCGACATCGGCTTCCGACAGTGCGGTGGGCGGCGGATACACGGCGTCGATGCACTCGATCACGAGGTTGGCCGGGCGCTCGGTCGCCCAGTCGCTGAAGACCTGGCGTACGCACAGCGAGCCCGCCTCGGCATCGATCGTCAACCAGTTTCCGGTGTACCCGACCGGTCGCTCGGATCCGAGGAGCAACTCGAACGCCCCGTCGGTTCCGACCGCGAGAGAGCGACTGTCGATGTTCGAGTTGATCCGGTAGTCGGGCGCTTCACAGAAGTGCGGAGAGTGAACCTGAATATCGAGGTAGTGGGCAGTTCCGCGGTCGCCGTGAATCCGGTACATGCGGTCACCGCTGACCGCAGCGAGTGTATAGATCACGTCGGGGTTGTCGATGCCCCAGCTGCAGGTGGTGTCGGCCCATCTGCCGAACTCCGGGTAGCTCGGATCGGCCAATTCCATGCTCAGCAGGGCGCCCGCCGCCAGGTACCGGGTGGCGAAACGCAGGCCCTCCGCACGCAGGAGTGGGGTATCGGTGTCCGGGTCGTCGAAGACCACGGTGCGGCCGAACTGACGCCAGGCCTGGCCTAGCTGGTCGAACAACGCGCCTGAGCGCACCGACTCCACGCGTCCGGTCATGTTTTCTCCTCCGTGTCGCTGCACTGTCTGCCTGTGAGGTCGGTAGCAAAGACCGCAATGCCGACCGCTCAGGACTGCTCGGAGCATCCGAGCGCAAATGCTATAGTCGACAGTGAAAATGACATTGTTAATACCCGGTGTTCGCTCCGCGGATGGGCGGGGAGAGACCCAGGGATGTGGTGACGGCCCTTGGTAGAGGCCACACCGAGGCGGAGAGAAAAGGAAGCTGTGGTGTCGCTGAACGAAACGGTTGCCGAGGAACGCGAACCCGACTATCGATTCACTCTCGCGAATGAACGGACGTTTCTGGCGTGGATTCGCACCTCCCTGGGGCTCCTCGCCGGCGGCGTGGCCGTCGATCAGCTCGCCGCCGAATTCCATAACGAGGGCGCGCGCATCGCCGTCTCCCTGAGCTGCATCGGCCTGTCGATAGCTCTTGCGGGCGGCGCGTTTTCGCATTGGCGGACGGTTCAATCGGCGATGCGTCGTGAGGCGCCCCTCCCCGCTTTCGGGCTTGTCCGAATCCTGGCCGCCGGGGCAGTCGCAGTCGCGTTGTTGGCCGGCGCCGCGGTGGTGTTCTCCTGAGTACCCAAGCATCGGGGGACAAGGGTCTGCAAGCGGAACGAACATCGCTCGCCCGGCGACGCACTGCGTTGTCCGCGACTGCCGTCACAGCAGTCGTCACGCATGACGCTGCTGCGCGTGATTGGGGTCTCGCGGTTCTGCCCATCGCGTTCGCCGCCTGCGCGACCTTGGTCGTCGGAGTAGTCAGCCTGGCGCAAGCACGCCGGATCCATAAAGGCCGAGTCGGCGCGAGTCCGCTCGGCCTCGCCGTGGTTTCCGTGGCGGTTTCGTGCTGCGCCCTGTGGGTCGGACGTAACGGTCGAATGAGAGACAACCCGAAACAGCGCATAACTATTCAGAGCTGATCAACCGGTGTCCCGTTCGTCGCCCCGATTCGGGATTCTTCACCGGACGGGGGATATCGGGACCGGGCAGCTCAGTTCATTCCGGTCATGGGCCGGCTTTCGGGACGTGCCGGCCATCGTTCCTCAGCGAGAGCCAGCCAGTCCATCGATCTTCAAATCACTGACCTGAACTCTGTCCGACGGATTACCGTTTCTGTGTCGGCCTTTCTGAGCCGCCCGGAAGGCCCGACACCCCGGGGTGGTCACTACCGGTACAGGACACGTGCTCGGCTCCGACCGGACGGCAGAGCGTCACGACCGCAGGCGGGATTAGGCATGAGCGACGAACAACCGAACATCGTGTTCTTTTTCTGGGACAACTTCGGATGGGGTGAGCTCGGGTGCTATGGCGGCGGCGTGCTCCGCGGTGCGCCGACACCGCGGATCGACGACCTGGCCGGGGAAGGCCTCAAGTTACTGAATTTCAACGTCGAGGCGCAGTGCACGCCGAGCCGTTCGGCCTTGCTGACCGGGCGCCACGCGATCCGCTCGGGCACCCAGACGGTACCCCTCACCGGCGGCCCGGACGGGATGACCCGGTGGGAGGTCACGATCGCCCAGGCGCTCTCGGACGCCGGGTACGCCACCGGGATGTGGGGCAAGTGGCACCTGGGCAGCGACCCCGAGCAGCGGAGCCCGGTCGACTTCGGGTTCGACGAGGCGGTGTGGTGCCCGCGCACGGCCGACGAGGTGCTGTGGACCATGCAGTCGTACTTCCCGGTGAACAACCCACCCCGCCAGGGTCCGGAGAATCCGTGCCATTGACCGCCGACCGGATCCGGGTCGCTCGCCGGGAGGTGGTTGGTGGTGTCGGCGCCGTTGTCGGAGGCCCAGACCACGATCGTGTTCTCGGCGATGCCCAGCTCGTCGAGTTTGTCGAGAATCGTCCCGGTGAACGCATCCATCTGGGTGAGAACGTCGGCCCAGTTCCCTCGCTTGGTGGTGCCCGCGTACTGCGGGTCCGGGATCGGCGGGATGTGGACCTGCGTGTAGGGCAGGTAGACATAGAAGGGCGTGTCCGCCTTCGCGGAATGGGTGATGAAATCACACGCCCAGTCGGTGATCTTCCGGTCGAAGCCGGCCCGGAACTCGGCGTCGTAGTTCGAAATCCTCTCGGGCTTCTCGCCCTTGCGCCGCGAGTAGATCGGCTCCGGTTCCAGCGGGATCCGCGTCGACCCCGCATAAGGGGCGGCGGTCACCGCGCCATCCGGGGCCCTCGAAGGCTCCAATCGGACACCGTGCCTGGTGCGCTGGCCCGGGAATGTACCCGCCGGGCGGGTCAGCAACGAGTTGGTGCACGAGGTCGATTTCTTCACCACGCTGGTGACGGCCGCCGGTGGCACGGTCCCGACGGACCGGCAGATCGACGGGATGGACATGTCCAGCTTTCTGCTGGGCGCGGACGAGGATTCGGGCCGCGACATGGTCCTGTGTCTGCAGGGCAACCGGCTGCAGGCGGCGAAGTGGCGTCAATGGAAGGTTCACCTGTTCCAGCAGGACGACTTCTATTCCACCTGGGCACCGACCAACGTGCCGATCCTCTACAACCTGGAGTGGGATCCGCGCGAGGAGCATCAGGTCGACTTCCCCCACGCCTGGGTCCTGCACCCGGTCGCCGCCGGGGCCGGCGCATTCCTCAAGTCGCTCGCCGTCGAGCCGCCCATCCGGCCGGGCACGCCCGACCCGTACGTGCCGCCCGAACCCGGTGAACTGCAACCGCAGACACACCTGCAGATCGGCCCCATCATGCAGTACATCACCACGCTGGTCAGATCCCACGACGAACCTCCCGACCCGGGTCATGGGATCGAGCACCAATCCGGATGAGCGTCGGCCCGGCCGGGGGCTGCCCGCAAGTCCCACCTGAGCCTGTTGTGCCTGCCGGAGTCGTGGGGCTGTCGGTCACGCCCTCCAAACAGGGCCCGATGGACGGTGAAGAATCAATCCCACTGAGGGATCCTTGGGCTCGTGCGGTGATCGCAACACCACTGATCAAAGGGTGTTGCACGTGGTGAAATATTCTCATCGGATGGTTCCGGAGATCTTTCAAACGTTCTGGGCGGGGATGGCTGCGGGTGAGTTCAT
>SEEV01000200.1 GCA_004211695.1 Rhodococcus sp. (in: high G+C Gram-positive bacteria) | reverse complement strand
TTCTTCGGCACCACCATCTCGGCGGAGCATGCTGCGCTGGTGATGAAGTTCTGTGAGCGGCCGCCGAAGGGCATGCCGGCCGAGGCGCTGGGCGACTGCCGGAACGCGTTGCTGCTCGCCGCGACCGGTCCGGCCGTGAACACCGATGCGGTGCGGGCGGTGATCGCCCGGCTGGAGCGCGTCTTCGAATCCGATGATCCGCCGCCGGGTGAAGACACCGAACGCAACGAGTTCCACGCCTCGAAGACCCTGAACGGGCGTGTCGCGGTGAAGGGCGATCTGGATGCGGTGACCGGGGAGATGTTGCTGTCCGCGTTGTCCGGGCTGTCGAAGCCGTGGCCGGCGCAGGACGGAACGAAGGACGAGCGCACCCCGGGGCAGCGGCGGGCCGATGGGTTTCACCGAACTCCTGCGTCGCTATCTCGATTCCGGGGTCGCCGGTGAGGAGGGCGGGGAACGGCCGCACGTCTCGCTGCATGTCAACGTGAAGGATCTGGTCGACCATGCGGACTGCCGCGTCCGGGAACCGCACGGTGCCCCCGCAACGGACATGGGCTTTTTTGCGCTCGATGGGGTGGCGTGGACGGAATGGATGGGGCCGCTGAGCATCACGGCGGCGCGGCTCCTGAGTTGCGATTCGATCGTCACGCCGATCGTGCTCGACGCGAACGGGGCACCACTCGATCTCGGGGTGTCCACCCGAACCGTCACGAAGAGGCAGCGAAAGGCGTTGGTGGCGAGGGATCGGGGGTGTGCGTTCCCGGGTTGTGGTGCGCCGCCGTCGTGGTGCGAGGGCCACCACATCGTCCACTTCTCCGCAGGAGGCCCGTCCGATATGGGCAATCTGGTGCTGCTGTGCGGGTGCCATCACCGGCTGCTTCATCACAGTGGCTGGGAGATCGAGATGGGGGCCGATCGGCATCCCACGTTCATTCCGCCACGGCAGGTCGATTGGGAGCGGAAGCCGATCCCTGCCCACAACCGTGCCGGGCCCGGAGCGGCCTGACCGCGGGCCCACAACACCACACACGACGCCGACTCGGTGACAGGACGGGTTCCTGTCGCCGCGCCGGCATGCCGTCGTGGCGGGATACCCGGTGTCACCGAACCGTCGTCCCCATCGACTCCGCGAGTCCGTTGCGATCAGCGACATCGAGTTTCATGCACGCGCGGTAGATGTGACCCTCCACCGTCCGCACCGATACGACCAACCGATCAGCGATCTGCCGATTCGACAACCCTGCCGCCACCATCGCCCCCACCTCCCGCTCCCGACTTGTCAGGGGGAGTGGATGGGCCGCCTCCACCAGAGCGGGAGACGACATGTGGTCGCACCGAGCCGACAACGCTTCCGCGGCCGCGGCGCACTCGATCGAACGTCGTCTGTCTCCGGCACGAGTGAAGGCGATAGCCGCCCAGGCATAGCCGTCGGCAGCATCGGGCAAGGCGCCGATCCGCTCGAACTCCGCTGCCGCCGAAACCACACCGCAACCGTCGCTCTCTTCGACCGCCACGGCCTGCCGGGCGGCTATCTCCACGAGGTCGCCATCGCATGTCTTCGTCAACTCGGCGAGCCGCGAGGCTGTCGACCTGCCACTGAACCGGGTGGCGAGGTGAAGCGCCACCGCCTCGATACCGAACTGTCCGGCGGTGCAGGCGGAATTGGCCGCCGATCGCGCGAGATCGACCGCACGCGAAGTCTCACCCCGCGCTGCCGCGAGCCAGGCCATAGACAACTCGAGTTGGGGGCCGAACACGGCGACGTGCCGGCCATTCCGTGCCTGCGCCTGAGTAATGATGTGCTCGGCCTCGTGTACGCGACCGAGCGCCGCATACGCCTGGCCGAGGGCGATGTAGGCGGGGAAGCTCCACGAGATGGCGTCGGCGGTATCGCCCACATCGAGGGCGGCGATCGCCTGCTCGAGGCGCTGAGTGGCGTCAGTGAACCGACCGCGGGCGAGTTCCACGGTGCCGACGAGGATGTTCGCCAGCCCCCACGCAACGTATCGGCCGCTCGACGCCAACGACAGATACTCGTCGGCACGCCGCTGTGCCGCGTCGAGACGTCCGGTCAGGGTCAACGCGAGGATCTCGCCGTGTCCGGCTGGGAAGCGCAGCAGCCCGTCGATCTGATCGGCCACCGCAGCGCTGCGCGCCGCCAGTTCCGGCACCCGCCCTCCCTGCCCCATCAGCGCGAGAGACAGCCCGCCGCCGAAGAACGCCCACTCGACCGCCCACGGCAGTACCCGGTCGGCAGCCAGAATCGCCGTCGCCGCCGCTGCCGCTTCCTCGGGTCGGTTCTCGAATACCGCGCACACCGAACCGATTCCCTCGATGATCGGCACGAGGCTGGGGTGAGTGACCCTCTCGCGGAGAACTGCGAGAACCTCGTCGGCCTTCTCCGACTCGCCGCTCGCCCAGAACAGGTTCGCGATCCGCGACGTGCCCCACCGCACCAGCTGCACCTGATCCAGACTGTCCGGCGCGAAGGACAGCAACAGCGATTCCGCCTCCGTGGCGTGGCCCTGCCACAGCAGTGCCCGGGCGAGGAGGTCGGCTGCCTCGAATCCGTGGGTCTCGTCGAGTGCGGCACGGGCGAGTCGTTCTCCCAGTGGCACATTCGTAAGACCGATCGCATCCTCCGCCGCGGTGACCAGCAGCTCGGGGTCGACGGACCGGTCGCTGTCGAGGGCCAACTCGGCGAGGCGAATCCGATTCGCGGGGCCGACGATGGCCCGGCTGCTCAAGGCCTCCACGAGCTGTCCCCGCAGTCTCCGCCCGGCGGCGCGCCCCACCCGTCGCCGGATCACTTCACCGAACAGGGGATGGGTGTAGCGGACGTCGAGTCGGTGGCCGTCTTCGACGATGCGGACGAGCCCGCGTCGCTCGGCCTCCTCCACCGCATCCTCGCCCGCCAGCTGCCCGAGGACGTCCAGATCGAGCGGCTCGCAGAACGTGAGCAGCTGCAACGCCTGCAATACGTCGATCGGAATCTGATCGATCCGGTGCTCCAGTAGTGACGCGAGTTCGGACGTGATCGCGGCCCGCCCCCGCAACTGCCACACACCCCCGGACCGGCGCAGCGTTCCCGCTTCCAGTGCACCCTCGACCAGATGCCGAACGAACAGCGCGTTCCCACCGGACGCTTCCCAGATCATGTCGGCGCTCAGCCCCTCCAAGGGGCCGTCCAGCACGGACTCGATCAACTCGATGCTCTGGTCGCGGCTGAACGGGGCCAGTTCGAGCCGCAGGAGGTGACCGTCCTTCCAGAGCGAGGTGATCGCATCGGGTACGGCTTCACCGTTGCGGACGGTGGCGACGATGTGCACCGCCCGGTCGAGGGCGAGTTGGTGAAGGAACGTCGCCGACAGCTGATCGAGGAGGTGGGCGTCGTCCACGCCGACCACCAGGTCGCGGCTGTGGCCGTTGTCGAGGAGGGCCTGCCGCGCGGCGGACAGAAAGGCGACGGGATCTCGTGAGGTGGACGCTCCGACCAGGTGGGCGAAAACACCGAGTGGGATGCTCCGCGCCGATTCGGTGCCGGCGACCCATTTCACGTCGCCGGGCAGTGCCTCGGTGGCGAACCGGGCGAGGGTGGTCTTGCCGACGCCGGGATCGCCCGTGAGGACGACACCGCATCCCCCGGACCGAGCCGTGAGCGACGCGGTGATCGCGTCGAACTCGACTTGTCGTTGAATCAGAGGCCACGTGGGACCCATATGTCGATTCTAGATTCTCGCGCCGCAGGAAAGGGAACAGTAGCGCGTCGACTATCGGGCGCGAGTTGTGCAGCAAACCAGCGCAATACAGCCGTGGGGTCGCTTTAGGCCGAAATACTCCAGAAGTATCGACGGGTTGCGCCGTCGGAGACGGGCACGAGTTCGGTTTCGTCGTCGAGTCGACGCGTGCCTGATGCGGTCGCGTAGAGCGCTACTCGCGAGACTAGCCACATTCTCGGCCACGCTGAATGGGTATCGCGGAAAGTTATTGCGTCGAACTACAGGAGAAAGTCATGACCGCGCGGCCGGAGGAGCCCTTCTTCAGTTGGACGGCGAGGCGGGTCGAATTCGGCAGATCCGAATCCGCAGTCCTGCTGTTGGACGAACTCGTACCGCTCGGGGCCAACACGGCACGACTGATCGCCACCCGCGACGACGACACCGACGTCGACTACCTCGCCCTGATCGTCGGCGACGTCACGGACTGCCACGACGTCGCCGTCCGCGGTGTCGACGAGGAGGCGCTGCTCATCGAGGGCAGCCGGTGCGAGTCTTCACCGGAAATCCTGATCGGGCTGACGGGCGCGCCGGCTGCCTGTGGTTGCACCACCGAGCGGCACATCGACAGTCAACTGTGCCTCGAAGGTCCCGTCCGGGCGATGATCGCGTCGGTCGGGGTGCGGTCCGTCGTCGTCGACTGGTACCACGGCGCCTCCGCGGCCGCATGAACCGAACTACTCTGCCCGCCACTTCGGTCCCGGGAAAAGTCGGGTAGGACGCCACTCGCGGAATTCGGGACCGCGTGCCGGACCGTTGAAGAGGTTCAACGACCACCGCTCCGGTGGCTCCGACAGTCACCCTCAGGTCGCCGCCCTCTCGAAAGGAACAGCCATGTCAGTAATCAACGATTCCCACGATGCCACCGATCAATACGTGGACGTCGGGGAGCTGTCCGACGACCGCGCGAGTAGCGCCGCCCGCCCGGGTGCGGGACCGATCATCGCGGGTGCCGACCTCTTCGCGCCCGCCGCACTGCCGGATCCCGACACCGCCAGAGGCAAGGCGGAAAGTGAAGGGGTCGAACTGGACAGCATCGACTGGGACACGCTGACCGCTACGGATGATCCCCTGTCGCCGACGGCAGAGATTCAGGGTTTCACCCGAATCGGAGGCACCGGCCGCATCGCGTTCGGCGGCGGAGTTCCCGTCGGCGGATGGACGCAGATGGTGGTGTTCCCCGACGGCAGCTACAACTACAGTGGGCACCTGCACGTTTCGGGCGCCACCAGCTACACCGTGTCGGTCGCGTGGGTTCTCACGACCGGTTCGGGGCACCCGTCGTTCGTGATGCCGGTGAAGGGCCGAGTGCACGGCACATTCGAGCCGGGGTCCCGTGACTTCGACTGGAATCGGAGTGGAACCAATCCGGCGCTGCGGAATGCCTGGCCCATCTTCAACGCGCAGGGCTACAGATGGCGGTGGTCAGCGGCAGCGAACCTCGACATCACCCCGCTCGTCGACAACATCAGCAAAGCCCTCGGCGTCGTCGGCGCGGTGGTCGCCCTCCTCTGAACATCGGCCGGCGGTCAAACCCGGCCGACAACACCGTGTCCGGTGCTCACGCTCCGGACACGGTGCGCACCACTCCACTCGAATGATCCACACTCAATCAAGGACGACATCGTGATATCACACGGAAATTCGTACGGCGACAACGACGGCGACAACACTCTCGCCGCCCCCTCCGAGCCCGAAGTCACGGGCAGCCACGTCGTCGTGTTCAAGGAAGGCAATCGAAGGGACGGTGCGCAGACTCTCCGCGACGTTGCCGGACTGTCCGACGTGGCAAGCAGCACTGAGTTCGAATCAGGCGCGGTAGACCTGTCGGAGACGCGGGAAGCCGATGCCGTCGTGTTCGACGAACTCGGGATCGCGGTGGTCACCGCCGACCCCGACCAACTGGCGACGCTGCAGGCGTCGGCCGCGGCCGAGGACGGCGCCGTGCTCTCCATCGAGCCGGAGTTGATGCACTACGCACTCTCGATCGGCACGGACCCTCGGCTGCAGGCCGAGCTGACGAGTTTCGCCGACACGTCGGAGTTCACGTGGGGGCTGCACGCCACCAACGTCGCCGCGTCCGCGTGCGGTGGCTTCGGCGTCAAGGTCGCCGTCCTCGACACCGGGTTGGATCTGACACACCCCGATTTCGAGGGCCGCACTGTCACCGCCCAGTCGTTTGTTCCGGGAGCCGGCCCGCAGGACGGGCATGGGCACGGCACCCACTGCGTCGGAACCGCGTGCGGACCCAAGGCCCCGAGCGGCACCCGCCGCTACGGCGTGGCCCACAAGGCGGACATCTTCGTCGGCAAGGTGCTGTCCGACCAGGGGCGTGGACCCGACCGAGGAATCCTCGCCGGAATCGAATGGGCGATCGCGAACGGCTGCCAGGTGATCTCGATGTCCCTCGGCGCGAACGTGGAAGCCGTGTCCGTTGCCTACGAGACGGTGGGCAGCCGGGCACTGGCGTCGGGGGCGTTGATCGTCGCGGCAGCGGGAAACAACGCGAACCGGACGGCAGGGAAGATGGGATTCGTCGGCCCACCCGCGAACAGTCCGTCGATCATGGCCGTTGCCGCGCTCGACTCGACTCTCGGGCTGGGCAACTTCTCGGCCCGCAGCAACCCGGTGATCGGTGGTCAGATCGACGTGGCGGGTCCCGGTGTGGGTGTGTTCTCCACCGTTCCCCTGCCCACGCGGTACGGCTCGAAGAGCGGGACGAGCATGGCCGCCCCGCACGTTGCCGGCATCGCAGCGTTGTGGTGCGAGGCAACCGGACGCACGGGAACCGAACTGTGGGCCGTACTCACCCAGCAGGCCCGCAGACTGATGCTGCCCTCCCTCGACGTCGGTTCGGGAATGATCCAGGCACCGGCATGATCGGCATCACCGTCACCGTCGACGCCGACCACCTCGACAACATCGACGCGGTCGGCGCGGCGCTGCGGCAACGCGGCATGCGTGTCGATCAGATACACGGCACGATCGGAATCATCTCCGGTGCTGTCGGAGACGAGGACCGCACCGTCCTCGAATCCGTTCCCGGCGTGCAGTCCGTCGAAACGGAGAACACCATTCGGATACCGCCGCCCGACGCCAACCCGCAGTAGCGGCGGTACCCGAGAGGATCAGCTACCGCAGTCCGGCACGTCGACCGTCACCGTCGGCGAATCCACCAACGGCTGCACCGGAACCCGGGCCTCACCGGGAACGCTGGGCTCGGTGAGCTGGTACGTGATTTCCGTCGTTCCGCCCTGCGGTACAGGGACGAGAATGTCGAACACGGGGTGCCCGAGTTCCCTGCCGCTGAGGAAGAGTGTGGGCTTTCCGTTCACAGTCACGTTCCGCAGATGCGAACCCTGCGTAGCGAGCAGGGAGACGGCAGCAACGTTGGTGCCCTTGGGGACGCCGAGGTCATTGACAACTGTCCCCGCCACGTAGTCGGGGAAATCGCCGACCGGAGTGGTGTTCGTCAACCGCACCGTGACCTTCGATCTGCGCGTGTCGTCGACGCAGCTCTCCGCGGTGTAGTCGATTTCCCGGGTCAGGTAGTAGTCGAGTTTGTTGCCGGCCTGATTGTTGATCAGCACGCCGGCGAAGGGCGCATCGTCGGCGGGAACAGTGTGTCCCAGCGGTGTTCCGGCGAGCACCTTCTGCTCCTCAGGGTGGGTACTCCACACTGCGATCCGTCGCTCGCTCACTGCGCGGCCCAGAGCGTCCAAGAGTCGTTGCGGTGACTTGATCTGTCCAGTCATCTTATCGACTACCCGCGCCGCGATCGTCTGCAGATATTGCTTACGCGCGTTGTTGTCGTCGGCGAAACGCACATATGCCGTGGACTCGGTGAGCTCGACGACGTTATCGGCATTGATCACTTCGCCATCCGGCATCGTAATCGGACCGATCGCGTTCAGGACGTAGCTCAGTGCGACGGGATCCGTCGCGATGACACCATCCACCTGCTCACCGGAATCTTGTGCCCACAGCGACTTCCAGATCTGTGCGGCGTAAGGAAAGTGTGAACTGAGGTTGCTGTTTCGGAAATCCGTGGTGGGTCGACTGCGGCCGTACTGGGCTTCGTACTCGGGGCCGAGATCGATCGGCTGACTGTCCATCGGCAAGTCGGAGTTACGCCCCAACGAATCGATACGGGCGACACCGTCGTTCGCGCGAACGATGCCGTAGCCACCCAGCAACCCGCCGGTTCCGCGCGCTTCGGCGTTCGTCTGGAATGCCATGAAGTAGTTCCGAGGACCATCAGCGCCCAGCATTGTGGGTGCAATCTTGGCGGCAATCGCGGTGTTGCCCAGCAATTTGGACAATTCAGTGGTCTGTTCCTGCAGCTGCATTGTCGCGTCTTTCACCGATCCCATGAAGGCCGGCTCCTCGATTGCCTGCGCCTGTTCGTTCAGGTTGTGGGCCGCGTCGGCGGTCTCCTGGAGAACAGGCGCCGCGTCCTGCAGAGGTCGAAGATTGACTTTGCCGCCTGACGCAAGCAACTCGTTGGGAGCTAAAGATGTCCCGGCTGCGACGGCAGGCTGCAACACTTCGGACGTCAGTCCCTGCACCACATCCGAGATCTGCTGTGAGGACTCGAACGGACTCCCCAGCCACGGAATGGACGAGGCGACGGTCCATGGAAGGTTGTGGGTGTAGTCACTTGCCTTGGTGGCATATCTATCGGCATCGGCCGATGAGCGCTCCGCATCCTCGGTGTTACCGTCCAGTAACGCATCCTTTGCCAGCTGTGCGTGATGGCGCGCCTCGTAAAGGTTGGTCCGTGCCTCCCTCGCCGAATAGCCCAACCACAGGCCGAACGCAACAACGACGAGTGCCGCGGCACCCGATGCGGCGACAAGGCGGCGCTTGCGCTTGTATGTCTTGCTGCGGACGTTGGTGCGCTTGCGTACCCGTCGAACTGTGGGTTCTCCCGCAGAATTGCCCGAATTCTCGGGCGTCGGGTTCGCGCCGTCGGCGTCACCGCGGGATTGATCGTTCACGGGTTGTGGCTCCTGTCGTCAAAGCTGCTTGGAGAGGATAGCTGTGATGTGAATCGCAACGCCTACCCTCATGTGGTGGACGGTGCGGTTGCTCATTATTGTCTGTAACGAATCTTGCTCGTCATCCCATATAAGACAGCGAGATGAGTGTGCGGTCGCTGTGACCGAATCATGATGGATGAGGTTTGGGTGCACGCGCACGTCGTTGATCGGGGTCGAGGGCCTGTGAACGGGGAATGGCAGCGGTGAGCGCATTCCCCCTTTCGCGTGCCCAGCGAGGCCACTGGTTCGCGCAGCAGATGAGCCCGGACGTGCCCCTCAACGTGGCGCAGTTCGTGGAACTGCGAGGACAAATAGACTTCGACCTTCTGGCAGCCGCCACCGACCGCGGATGTCGCGAGCTGCAGTCGCCCTGCACGTACCTGGTCGACGACGGGGGCATCCCCGCCCAGGTTGTGGATCTCGAGATCCAAGACGCGGTGACCTATCGTGATTTTCGTCACCGCAATGAACCTGCAGTAGAGGCGCGAGCGTGGATGGACGCCGAGTACACCAAGCCGCGCGACTTGATGGCCGACAGACTCATCTCGGCGACGCTTCTCCAGATCGCCGACGACCACTACTTCTGGTTCTCCCGCGCTCATCACCTGCTCATCGACGGCTACGGCGCCGTCGTTCTCACCACCCGTGTCGCCGAGCTGTACACCCACTTGATCAACGGCACGGAGCCCCCACCCTCGCGTGCCCTCGACCTCCGCCAGCTGTACGACGAGACGGCGTACCGGGCGAGCACCCGGTTTCTCGCCGACCGCGACCACTGGGCGCAGCGGGTTGAAGACCTTCCCGCACCCGCCCGGCTGAGCGGGCACGAGGCGAGCCCTGCCATGCCGTCGCGGATCGTCGGAGGCAGCCTCGACCGGAGTTTGTACCTTCGGATCGCCGAACGGGCGCGCACGAGCAGCTCGTCCGAAGTGCCGGTGCTGGTCGCCGCCTTCGCTGCGTACCTGGCGAGGATGACGGGTGTCTCCGATGTCGTTCTGAGCCTGCCCGTTTCTGCTCGCACCACCGCTGCTGCCCGAAGATCAGCAGGGATGGTGTCGAACATCGTGCCACTGCGTGCGCAGGTGGCACCGGACAGCGCATGTGCCGACCTCGTACGCCACGTCCAACGCGAACTGACCGGCGCGCTGCGGCATCAGCGATACCGTCACGAGGACATGCGTGACGCTATGCCCGCCGAAACCGCGCGCAGTAGCTTCGGCCCCGGCGTGAACCTCATGATGTACCACTCCGAGATCACCCTCGGCGATGTCATTGGGAAGTTCAATCCGCTCGCTTCCGGCATCATCGATGACATCGCCCTCAACGTGTATTCATCGGGTGACGGCAGCGGTGCCCGCGTGGACTTCGAAGCGAACCCCGCGTTGTACAGCGCAGAGGTTCTGAGCGCCCACTACTCTCGCTTCCTTCGATTCCTCGACAGCTTCGTCGGATCGGGATGGGACAGCCCGATCGGCGATCTGCCGATCCTCAACCGCGACGAGCAGGCGCAGCTCGTCCCGTTTGCAGGGCCGTCTGGACCGGAGCCCGTGACGTTGTCGCACTTGTTGCGAGTGTCCGATCCGTCGGCACCGGCACTCAGATATGCCGGTGAGATGATCTCCTACGGAGAGCTGGATGCCCGCGCGAACCGTCTGGCGCACCGGCTGATCGGCCAGGGAATCGGCGCTGAGGACGTGGTGGCTGTTCTGCTACCGAGGTCGGTCGAGTCGGTAGTCGCGCTGTGGGCGGTGGCCCGCGCGGGTGCCACCTACATGCCGGTCGACCCCGGATATCCCGCCGACCGGGTCGCATTCATTCTCGCCGACTCCGGTGCTTCTGCGGTCCTGGCCGACAACGCCGATGCGGTCGCCCAGGACATCCCGTGGATCGATATCGCAGACGTGCCAGGAGAATCGACTCCCGTCTCGGATGCTGATCGTGTGCATCCGACGTCGATCGACCATCCTGCCTACGTCCTGTACACCTCTGGTTCGACTGGCGTACCCAAGGGCGTGGTGGTCACCCATCGAGGCCTCGCAGCACTGGCCCGGGCGCGCCACGACGTCTATCGGGTGGACGCCTCCGCTCGCGTGGCGCATTTCGCGTCGCCGTCGTTCGACATATCCATCGAAGAACTACTTCTCGCGTTCACTGCCGGCGCGTCCGTGGTGACAGTGCCGTCAGAAGTGTTGGCCGGTGACGAACTGACCGAACTGCTGCGGCGCGAACGGGCCACCCACGCGATTCTCACTCCGTCCGTCGTCGCGTCGATGGATCCTTCAAGGCTGCCTGATCTTGTCGTCCTGGACGTGGGTGGGGAGGCACTTCCATCCGAACTTGTCGCGCGCTGGGCGGCCGGCCGGACGATGGTGAACGGTTACGGTCCGACCGAAGCCACCGTGACGACGTTGGTGAGCGGAGCACTCGGCGTCGACTCGCCCGTAACCATCGGTCGTCCGATCCGTGGGGCGTCTGTTGTGGTGCTTGATGGTCGGTTGCGGCCGGTGCCGGTGGGTGTGGTGGGGGAGCTGTATTTGGCGGGTCCGGCGTTGGCGCGGGGGTATGTGGGTGCGCCGGGGTTGACGGCGGAACGTTTCGTGGCGAATGTGTGTGGTTCGGGGCGGATGTATCGCACTGGTGATTTGGTG
>SEEV01000653.1 GCA_004211695.1 Rhodococcus sp. (in: high G+C Gram-positive bacteria) | reverse complement strand
CAGACCGACGGTGGCGACGAGCGTCGCTGCCGCGCCGACCCCGACGAGGGGAGTCGCGAGCCACGCGCCCAGCAGGACCACCAGGCCTGCGGTCACCGCTCCCGTCACCACCGCGAGCACGAGCCCGGCAGGATGCGCGTACAGAAACTCCCCGGGTTCGTCGTCGCGCGCCGGCGATGCGGTGGGGTGACCCTCGAACATGATGTCCTCGTTCCCTCGCCGACGGGTGGCTCCGGATGAGTGGCTCCGGTGTCGTGTGTCGGCCTCTTCAACAACGGTGCGGTAACAGCGACCTCATTTCCAGGGCCGAAGGTCACTCGTTGCCGTGGCTCCGGACGGTACGCCCGAGCCGGCGGATAGTAGGACACTGGAAGGGCGAGGCCACTCGACCTCGATCCCGCACCCACACCGAACGGAGGCCACCAGACATGAACGAGCAGACCTGGTTGGTGGAGATCGTCATCGACGAACACGACTCGGACGAAGGCGGCTCCAGGACCCGCGCGCAAGCTCGGCTTCGCACACGCGACACCCGCACGTTCGCCGGGATCGGACTCGCCCGCCGAAATCCGGAAGACACAGAAATCCCCGAGATCGGAGAGGAACTGGCCACCGCACGCGCGTTGTCCGACCTCGCCCACCAATTGATCGAGGCCACAGCGGCCGACGTGGAAGCTGCCACACACAGCCGCGTTCATCTCACCGAATAGCCGCCACCACCGCGAGAGCCCGTCAGCGGGAAAAACCTGGGCGGCCGACCGACAACACCGATTCGACGGGCCGTCTCGGAGTCTGTCGCGGTGGAGACTTCTTCTCGGTGGCGCCCACCCGGATCAGTGCCTGCGGGAACCCGCGGTCCGGGAGCAGTCCGCTGATGATCTCCCTGCCCTGACGGAGTTCGGTCGTGTGGGTCAGCGGGCACGTCGACAGGCCGCCGACCGTGGCCTCCAGGAGCACCGCGGAGAGAGCCTCACCGGCCCGGAGCCACTCGTGACGGCCGTCGGTGTCGGTGCTCAACACCAGCACCGTCGAACGGTCGATCTCCGGGGTCGCGCCGGCGTCCCGGCCGGCGGGGAAACGGCGCCCGATGTCGACATGATCCCGGTTGTCCGCGGTCGCCAGCGCCTCCGGCGGTATTCCACCCTGCGGGGTCGAATGACCGGCCCACCAATGCAGCTCGGTCTGATATGCGGAATCGTATTTCCTTGCGGCCGCCGTCATTTCGGTCGCCTTTGCCAGCGTCGGGCGTGCCTCCTGTCCCAGGACCGTCAGGTGGACATCCTGGCGTCGCACCACGTCTGTCAACGCGGCGGGCAGTGGGGTCTTCATGCTGACCGGACCGAACGGCCTGCGGTCGGAGTACCGGTGCCGGATCGCGGCGAGCAGATCGAAGTCGTGCGACTGCGGCCGGGCGTCGTGACGGAATCGGATCGTCGCGAGGTGTCCCGAGTGAGGCCCTTCCGGAACGCGCTGGATGTCCGCGGACCACTTCAGGGCTTTCAGCGCCGTCTGGAGGTGATTCAGCGCCGCACCACAGCTGACCACCAGTTGCCGGGCCGAGGGGTCCGTCGACGCCAGCACCCGACCGCGTTCGGTGTAGAGGTCGAGTTGCCCGTCCGCATACGTCCACTGCCACGGCTGACTGTTGTGTACCGACGGTGCCCGGCACGCGAGATCCACGGCGATGCGGACTACGTTCTCGTCGGGAATGGTGCTGTCCACGATCGCCTCCTCGGTGACTCGCGATCCGCCCTGCACCCTCAGTGTTCGCCGTCCGCCGTGCCGAGGTTAGGGCCGATGGTCACTGCCGGACACCCGGCGACGGTTCGGTCGACCAGACCAAGGCGGGGCACCCTATTACGTCACAGTGACGAAATGAGGTGGGCACGGCCGCGGGAGGAGGGGGATTCGAAAAGGCGGGCCACTCGGCGACGGTGCCGAATTGGCCTTATCGACCCGGCGCCGCACATTCGGCGGCGTGAATATTATTCAGCACGCCGGCGGGCGTATCGCGTCACAACGGTTCGACGTGGACGCACCGGGTTCGGCAGGCATGAACAAGCGGCGGGCCGGGCCGAGAAACCGAATCGCCGCAAAACCGGCTGCGTGTATAGAGGCAGGCCAAATCCGAGCTTCTGACCTGCGGCGATAAAACACCTCGTTTGCCGATAATCGACATTGTGTCAACTGGTTGTTGGATTATGTTGTGTATCAATATGTTTCATTGTGGCCTACGGTTTGGGGTTCGCGCGGGTTCACGCGGGCTTCGTGATCCATTGTTCCCCGGTGCTGCCGGGTGGGCGCGTAGACCCTGTTCAGCTTCGTGTTCAGAGGGGAAGGGTTGGTTGTGGCCGCAGCCGCCTCGGTTACGTCGACCGCGGTGCTAGCGGGATGGCGAGCAAACTTCTAGAGTGCAGCCGACGTTACGGATCTGCTAAGGGCGTGCAGAGAATCAAGTCGTAACATTCAGCGTTTTCGGACTATATTGTGGTATGGGCGATTTCGTTGTGACTGTGGAGGATCTGGCGGCTAAGTTCGCGGTGGTGTTGCCGCATT
>SEEV01000652.1 GCA_004211695.1 Rhodococcus sp. (in: high G+C Gram-positive bacteria) | reverse complement strand
CGGAGCATCGCCGGCCACGGCTTGTCGAGCACGAGGTAGCCGGAGCCGCCGGCGCCGAGTTCGTTGGCGTCGTCGTCGACGATCTTCGCGGAGATGCCGGGCAGCGGTGCCATCGCCGAGCCGGGTTTGGTGGCGGTGATCCCGGGCAGCGGGGAGATCATGATCGCTCCGGTCTCGGTCTGCCACCAGGTGTCGACGATCGGCGCGGTGTTGCCGCCGATCACCTCACGGAACCACTTCCAGGCCTCGGGGTTGATCGGTTCGCCCACGCTGCCGAGGAGCCGGATCGTAGACAGGTCGTGGGCGTCGGGAATGTCGCGGCCCCACTTCATGAAGGTGCGCACCAGGGTGGGTGCGGTGTAGTAGATGCTGACGCCGTACTTCTCGATGATCTGGAAGTGGCGGTGCTCGTCGGGGGAGTTCGGGGTGCCCTCGTAGACCACCTGGGTGACCCCGTTGGACAGCGGTCCGTAGACGATGTAGCTGTGCCCGGTGACCCAGCCGATGTCGGCGGTGCACCAGTACACGTCCTCGCCGGCCTTGTGGTCGAACACGTTGTGGTGGGTGTACGACGCCTGGGTGAGGTACCCGCCGGAGGTGTGGATGATGCCCTTGGGCTTTCCGGTGGTGCCGGAGGTGTACAGGATGAACAGCGGGTGCTCGGAGTCGAACGGCTGCGCCTGATGAGTGTCGGATGCCTTGTCGACGGTCTCGTGCCACCACAGGTCCCGGCCCTCGGTGGTGTCGACGTCGATGCCGGTGCGCTTGACGACCAGCACGTTCTTGACAGACGAAGCCCCGGCATCCGTCGGATCGCCGGCTGCGCCGGCCAAGGCCTCGTCGACGGCGGGCTTGAGGGGTGCGGCCTGGCCGCGGCGCCACTGGCCGTCGACGGTGACGACGAGTTTGGCTTCGGCGTCGTCGATGCGCGAGCGCAGGGCGCTGGCGGAGAAGCCGGCGAACACCACCGAGTGGGTCAGGCCGAGGCGGGCGCAGGCGAGCATCGTGACGATGGCCTCGGGGATCATCGGCATGTAGATCGCGACGCGGTCGCCGGCGACGAGGCCGAGGTCGGTGAAGGTGTTGGCGGCCTTGCTCACTTCGGCGAGCAGGTCGTTGTAGGTGAGGTCGCGGGTGTCGCCCGGTTCGCCTTCGAAGTGGATGGCGACGCGGTCGCCGTTGCCCGCGATCACGTGGCGGTCGACGCAGTTGTAGGCGACGTTGAGGCGTCCGTCCACGAACCATTTCGCGACGGGGGCGTCGGACCAGTCGAGCACCTCGGAGAAGGGGGCGTGCCAGTGCAGGCGCTCGGCCTGCTTCGCCCAGAACGCGAGACGGTCCTCGTCGGCGGCAGCCTGGAGATCGGGGCCGGCGTTCGCCGTGGCGGTGAACTCGGGGCTCGGCGGATACACCTGCGGGACGAAATCAGAATGTTCCGACTTCTCCGTCGCTCCGCTCGCCTGTGCTGCACTGGTCATTGTGGCCCGGCCTTCTTTCCAGTCTCGAATTCGGCACTTCTAGCACGTGTGAGGGTAGTCACAAGGGCTCGCGAGCGCACCGTTGCAGACGGTTGCATGCCCCTGTTCTGCGACGATCGGTCGGATAGGCGCGACGGACGGCAACCGGAGACGACGAGCGGGGAGCCCACGTCCGACGATGTTTCGATCGGGTGCCGATTGGATGAGTTTCCCCCGACGGGCCTACGCGGATCGACACCCTGACTTATCGTCAACCCATTATCCGGCCGGGCTCGGGAGGTTGATCATCCGCTTGACGGTCGCCTCGTCCGCCCGTCGCCTTTCGACAGGGGCGGTGGTCCGGGCCGCGCCCGCCGCCGCTGCCCGGAACCACGCAGATCTGGGAGGATCGTTTTGCGCATCACACGTGTGGCCAGCGCCGTTCTGGCGGTCGGCCTGGCAGCAGGAATGGTGTCCGCCTGCTCGTCCGGCGATTCCACGAGCGGCGGCGGTAGCGGCATCGTCAACGCTTGGGCGAGCGAACCGCAGAATCCGTTGATTCCCACCAACACCAGCGAGAATCAGGGCGGCCGCGTCGTCGACTCGCTGTTCGCTGGCCTCGTCTCCTACAACTCCGACGGCGGTATCGAGAACGAGGTCGCCGAGTCCATCGAGACCACCGACGGCAAGACCTTCACCGTGAAATTGAAGGACGGCTGGACGTTCACCGACGGCACGCCGGTCACGGCCGCCTCGTTCGTCGACGCCTGGAACTACGGCGCGCTGTCCACGAACGCACAGATCCAGGCGTCGTTCTTCGACCCGATCCAGGGCTACGACGAGGTGGCGGCCGAGAACCCGACCGCGCAGACGATGTCGGGACTGAAGGTGGTCGACGACTCCACGTTCACCATCGAACTGAAGCAGCCCGCGGCCGCGTTCCCGGACCGCCTCGGGTTCGCCGCGTACTACCCGTTACCGACGGTGGCGTACCAGGACATGGCCGCGTTCGGTGAGAATCCGGTCGGCAACGGTCCGTACACGATGTCCGGGCCCGGCGCCTGGCAGCACAATGTCCGGATCGACACCGTCGTGAACCCC
>SEEV01000199.1 GCA_004211695.1 Rhodococcus sp. (in: high G+C Gram-positive bacteria) | reverse complement strand
ACATGATCCGACTCGACGCCCACTGGACCTGTCACCCCCTCGACCGCACCCGCACCAGCCACCTCACCCGCCTCCATCTCGCACTCGCCGCGTGATCACAAATTAGGCAACAGGGTCGTGAACCTGGCCAAACGCGCACTGCTCGGCAGAAACAAAGCCACCAGGCGGCGGGGGCAATTGCCCGCGATCCGGGTCGCCGAACACGCCCGGGTACGCCGGTGCCGCGACAAAAACGGCCCCACCCCGAGCCGACCGCGGCACCGCCGAGTCCGCCGAGTCCGCCGCAGCGTGCCCACCGCAACACCGCGGTTGGGGGTGACTCCGAAACAGCATGGTCCTGCACCACAAGCGTCGGTGTGGGACACGGTCAAACCCACACCACCACGAAATGGTGCGGGTAGCCGTGACACACGTACATCTCAGGCGTCCGCCAGACTAGTGGCAGATCGTATGAGATGTACGTAGACGCTCCGACCGCCAGTGCGAGCGCGCAGTCGCGAACGATCACGTTGTCCAGGCCAGCGCCAGTTCCGCGTACTCCGGCGCGAGGAGTTTCTCGCCCGAGGATACCCGCGCGATGTGGGTCAGCAGCGGTTCGAGTTCGAGACGGTGGCAACGCTCCCGTGTTGCCGATCGTTGTGCCAATTCCCTTCGAAGAAGCGATGATTGACGGCCACGGCTGATGAGGGCGGCGATCTGCATCCGTTCGAGCGGTGGGCCGGCCTTGATCGTCGCTTCCAGCTCTTCGCGTGAGGAGCGGATCGGCCGGCCCTCGAGGACCTGCGCCACCGCGACCCGGGACGACGTGGGATCCGGCTGGGCGCCGTCCCCACCGCCGCCGAAGAGACTGAACCACTCGCATCCGTGCGCGATCTCGGCCGTGACGAACACGTCGAGGAGCGTCGTGGGCGCGAAATCCAGGAGATCCTCGAATTCTTCGACGATGGCGGCCAGTTCGATGCGGGAGACCGCGAAGGGGTCGGTGAAGCGGTCGTCGACCAGCACCAGGATCACTCCGGCCGCCCGGTCCTCTCGCAGACCGAGGCGAACTGCCCCACCGCCGCGTACATCAATTCGGTCGGCTCGTCGCCGCCACCGAGGACCAGGTCGTGCCTCATGACGGCACCGACCGACGGGGTGGGCTCCCCGGACAGGCACACCGCGACGAGTGACCGTGCCGGCCGGAAACCGAGCAGAGCGGGCACCGAGGCGAGGAGTTCGCCCGGGTCGGACAACTTGACGGTGTACCGCTGTGAGAACGGTCCCCCGCCGGGGTCGTCGGAGAAGTCGGGACTGTGC
The DNA here is from genome assembly GCA_004211695.1 of Rhodococcus sp. (in: high G+C Gram-positive bacteria). Taxonomy (GTDB): domain Bacteria; phylum Actinomycetota; class Actinomycetes; order Mycobacteriales; family Mycobacteriaceae; genus Rhodococcus_F. Next base: position 19,547 of record SEEV01000199.1, on the reverse strand, counting down.
GGAAATGCAGGAGTCGTCATGCATCAGACTCTGACCGGTCGCCGCCGACGGACTCGGCAGTCGACCTGGGAATATATGCAGGGCTGTGGATGAGCGCTCGGTTGTGGACAACCGGCCGCCGCGCCGAGCAGACGCGCCGATCGCCCGAGAAGTCGTCGGACCCCTGTGCTAGGGCCTCCGCTCAGCTGTTCTGCACCTTCTGCACGGCCGCGGTGAACACCTCGTCGAGCGCGACGGTATCGGCCTTGGCGTCGCCGAAGGACATGAACGTCGCCGACACCCGCACGTCTCCGACCTGCGCGATCAACGTGACCATCGACTGGGTGACTTTCTCGCTCTCGTTACCCGACCTGACGGTCCGCCGGAGCGCGAGGGTGTCGTCGGCCCGGACGGGTGGCGCGGGCGTGACCTGGGTGGTGACGGTGGACTCGGCGCCGTTGTCGGTCACGGTGACCTCGCCGCATCGCTCCGTCTGCTTCGCCAGTTCGTCCAGGGGCGTGTCGGTCTTGGTGAGTTCGATCGAGATCGTCGAACGGCTCGCATTGTCGGTGCCGACGGCCATGACCGTGCCGGTCGGTCCGTAGTCCTGAGACGGAGGTGCGCAGTCCGCGGGGTCGACAACCGCGCCCTGTGGCACGCCCGTCAGGTCGGGCGCGGCCATCGACACGGCCTGCGCGGGCAGCACGATCGCCTCGTACCGGGCCGGGAAGTCGGCGGGATCGACCAGGAGTTTCGACAGTCCCTTTCCGGACGGTGTACCCGCTGCGATGGTCGTGCTCGGCTGCGGGACCCCGGAGACCGTCGAGGAGCACCCGGAGAGAATCGCTGCGGCGGCGGACAGCGCGACCACCGGGGCGACGATGGCCGTCCGTACCGCTGTGCGCCGAGACCTCACCGTCGACCTCCCGTGTCGGATCCGTGGCCCCCGCCCGGGGCGCCCTGTCCGCCACTCTGCCACGCCGATGCACCGGCAGCGGGGAGGCTGCGGCTCAACTGCCGCGGGCGATCCACTCCTCCAGATGCGGGGCCTCGGCCCCGATGCTGGTGCCGTCGCCGTGCCCGGTCCGGACGGTTGTCGACGCCGGCAAAGCGAACAGACGGTCGCGGATGGACCCGATGATCGTCGGGAAATCCGAGTACGAGCGGCCGGTGGCACCCGGTCCGCCCGAGAACAGGGTGTCGCCACTGAACAACTCCCCCGCTTCCGGGAGATACAGGCAGCACGAACCGGGCGAGTGACCGGGCGTGTGGAGCACACGGATATCGGTGCCGGCCACGGGGATCTCCTGGTCGTCCTCGATCGGTGTGTAGGCGACGGCGGGGTGCGTCTGTCGCCACAGCACGTCGTCGGCCGCATGGAGGTAGAGAGGCGCATCCAGCGCCGCCGCGAGTTCGGGCGCCACGGTGACGTGGTCGTTGTGCCCGTGCGTGCAGACGATGGCCCGGACCTTTCTGCCGCCGACCGCCTCGACGATCGGCTCGGCGGAATGGGCGGCGTCGACAACCACCACCTCGGAGTCGTCGCCGACGATCCACACGTTGTTCTCGACGTCCCAGGTGCCGCCGTCGAGACTGAAGGTGCCGGAGGTGACCACTCGGTCGATGCGGACGCTCACGACGCGACCGCCGATCGCCTGATCCGGCCGGCAGTTGCTCGTACCCGCCTCGACATCGTGCACCTCCAGGATCGTCGTCCGGCTCGGACCGTGCTGTTCCTCACATTGCCACAGTCTGTGCGCGGGATCTCTCTGTGGGCGAACACCGAACGGCCATCGGTGGGAATTATCGGTCGACCGCACCGTGTTCCCCCAGGGCGGGACCTCCGAGAGCAAAGTCCGACGTATCGATGCCGGAGACGATAGGGGACACTGGAGGCCAGGCACGAAGGAGAAGAGGTCTGTGATGGACGAACAGTCGAAGATGTACGAGCTGGAGTTCCCGGCGCCGCAGCTGTCCTCCGCGGACGGGCAGGGACCTGTGCTGATCCACGGACTCGAGGGCTTCTCCGACGCCGGCCACGCCGTCAAACTCGCCACGACGCATCTCCGCGAGAGCCTGGAGAGCGAGCTGGTTGCCTCCTTCGCGGTAGACGAGCTGGTCGACTACCGCTCACGTCGGCCCACGATGACGTTCAAGGCCGATCACTTCTCGGACTACGACCAGCCCGAGCTGAACCTCTATGCCCTGAAGGACACGGCGGGGACCCCGTTCCTGCTGCTGGCAGGCATGGAGCCCGATCTGCGCTGGGAGCGCTTCACCACGGCGGTGCGGCTGCTCGCCGAGCAGCTAGGTGTGCGCCGGACCGTGGGTATCAACGCCATTCCGATGGCCATTCCGCACACCCGCCCGCTCGGTGTGACGGCGCATTCCACCAACAAGGACCTGATCAAGGACCACCAGCGCTGGTCGGGTGAGCTGCAGGTGCCGGGCAGCGCGTCCTCGCTGATCGAATTGCGGATGGCGCAGCACGGACACGAGTCGGTCGGATTCTCGGTTCACGTTCCTCACTACCTGGCCCAGACGGATTACCCCGGGGCCGCCGAAACCCTCCTCGAGAATGTGAGTGACGTCACCGCCCTGGATCTGCCTCTGAGCGCGCTGGGCGAGGCCGCCGCACGCGTCCGCGAACAGGTCGACGAGCACATCGCGGGTAACGAGGAGGTACAAACCGTCGTCCACGCCCTGGAACGTCAGTACGATGCCTACGTAACGGCACAAGAGCAGCAGTCCACACTCCTGGCCAGCGAAGAAGATCTTCCGAGCGGAGACGAACTCGGCGCAGAATTCGAGCGTTTCCTCGCCGAACAGGCGATGCAGGACGGCAACGGCGGCGACTCCGAGGAGGAGGGCGGATCACCGGGCGGGGCATGACCGGCGAGCGGTTGTGCGGCCGCCACCCGGACACTGTGCGGCCGCACGGTCCAGTTGTTCACCCGACACCGGTGCAATAGCGTCGATATGAAGCGGATGATTGAGCTGTCAACATTCGGGTATTGCATCTAGTTCAGGAGGCGACATGAGCGACAATCGCATTCGTAAGCTCAGGCCTGTACCGAACGCCGAAACCCGCATGATGTTCCGCACCATCCACGGTTACCGCCGCGCGTTCCGCATGGCGGGCGAGGGTCCCGCGCTGCTGCTGATCCACGGCATCGGCGACAACTCGTCCACCTGGACCGAGATCATCCCGCACCTGGCCAAGAACTACACCGTCATCGCGCCCGACCTCCTGGGCCACGGGCGGTCCGACAAACCGCGAGCCGACTACTCGGTCGCGGCGTACGCCAACGGCATGCGCGACCTCCTGTCCACCCTGGGCATCGACAAGGTCACCGTCGTCGGCCACTCGCTCGGCGGCGGGGTCGCCATGCAGTTCTCCTACCAGTTCCCGCAGATGGTCGACCGACTCGTCCTGGTGTCGGCGGGCGGCGTCACCAAGGACGTGCACCCGCTGCTGCGGCTCGCGTCGGTTCCGGTGGTCAACGAGGCGCTGAAACTGCTGCGCATTCCCGGCGCGATGCCCACCGTCCGACTGGTGGGCAACGTGCTGAGTCAGCTGAACGGCACGCGGCTGCGTCCCGGCGCGATGCTGCACGACACACCCGACCTGGTGCGGGTACTCGCCGAGTTGTACGACCCCACCGCGTACGAGGCTTATCTGCGCACCCTGCGAGCGGTCGTCGACTGGCGCGGCCAGGTGGTCACCATGCTCGACCGATGTTATCTGACCGAGAACCTTCCGGTGCAGCTCATCTGGGGCGATCAGGACGCCGTCATCCCGGTCAGCCATGCCCACCTGGCGCACGCGGCGATGCCCGGCTCACATCTCGAGATCTTCCGCGGCGCAGGCCATTTCCCGTTCCGCGACGATCCGATGCGATTCCTGCGCACCATCGAGAAGTTCCTGTCCGGAACGCATCCCCTGCAGTTCGACGAAGCGAAGTGGCGGCAGATGCTCGTCACCGGCGTCGGCGAGAGCACCATCACCGGCAGCGCGTCCACCCGCATGGCGGTCCTGGACGCGATGGGATCGGACGAGCGCAGCGCGACATAGGCCCGGCACCGGCACAGCAGTGTCCGGCTAGCCTGTAGCAGTGCTTCTCTCCGACCTGCTCCCCGAGAACGCGGATTCCGATTCCGTTTTCGACGCCTTCACCTCCTGGACCGAAGAACGAGGTCTGACGCTCTACCCCGCGCAGGAAGAATCGGTCATGGAGCTGGTGTCCGGGGCCAACGTGATCCTGGCGACGCCCACCGGATCCGGCAAGTCGATGGTGGCGGTCGGCGCTCACTTCTACGCGATGGCCACCGGCAAGCGCACGTTCTACACGGCCCCGATCAAGGCGCTCGTCAGCGAGAAGTTCTTCGCCCTGTGCGAGGTGTTCGGCGCGGAGAACGTCGGCATGATGACCGGCGACGCCGCCGTCAACTCGCGGGCGCCGATCATCTGCGCGACCGCCGAGATCGTCGCGAATCTCGCACTGCGGGAGGGACCGGACTCCGACATCGGTCAGGTCGTGATGGACGAGTTCCACTTCTACTCCGAGCCCGACCGCGGTTGGGCGTGGCAGGTCCCCCTCGTCGAACTCCCCCACGCCCAGTTCCTTCTCATGTCGGCCACGCTCGGCGAGGTCGACTTCTTCTCCTCCGACCTCACCCGGCGGACCGGACGCCCCACCACCGTCGTGGCGGGCACCGAGCGTCCCGTTCCCCTCATGTTCTCCTACGCCACGACGCCCGTGAGCGAGACCATCGAGGAACTGGTGACCACCAACCAGGCCCCGGTCTACGTCGTGCACTTCACCCAGGCCGCCGCCCTGGAACGCGCGCAGGCCCTGACCAGCGTCAACTTCTGTTCGCGCGAGGAGAAGGACGCCATCGCCGAAGCCCTCGGCGGCTTCCGCTTCACCACCGGATTCGGCAAGACCCTCTCGCGCCTCGTCCGGCACGGCATCGGCGTCCACCACGCGGGGATGCTGCCGAAGTATCGCCGTCTCATCGAGAAGCTGGCGCAGGACGGTCTGCTGAAGGTCATCTGCGGCACCGACACTCTCGGTGTCGGGATCAACGTCCCCATCCGCACCGTGCTGCTGACCGGGCTGACCAAGTTCGACGGCACCCGCACCCGGCACCTCCGCGCCCGGGAGTTCCATCAGATCGCGGGACGGGCGGGACGCGCCGGCTACGACACCCTGGGCACCGTCGTCGTGCAGGCCCCCGAGCACGAGGTCGAGAATCTGCGCGCTCTGGCGAAGGCCGGCGACGACCCGAAGAAGCGCCGGAAGGTGCAGCGCAAGAAGGCGCCGGACGGCTTCGTCTCGTGGAGCGAGGCCACGTTCGATCGCCTCGTCGGCGCGTCACCCGAACCGCTCACGTCGCGGTTCTCGGTGTCGAATTCCATGCTGCTCAACGTGATCGCCCGGCCGGGCAACTGCTTCGAATCGATGCGGCACCTCCTCGAGGACAACCACGAGTCCCGCCCGGCGCAGCGTAAGCACATCCTCAAGGCGTTGTCGTTGTACCGGGGGCTGATCGACGCCGGCGTGGTGCAACGACTCGACGAGCCAGACGCCGACGGCCGCATGGCCCGGCTCACGATGGAACTCCAGCGGGACTTCGCGCTGAACCAGCCGCTGTCCCCGTTCGCCCTGGCCGCCCTCGAACTCCTCGACGCCGAATCCGATTCCTATGCGCTGGACGTGGTGTCGGTGATCGAGTCGACCCTCGACGACCCGCGGCAGGTCCTCATGGCGCAGCAGCACTTCGCCCGCGGCGAGGCGGTCGCGCAGATGAAGGCCGACGGCATCGAGTACGAGGAGCGGATGGAACTGCTCGAGGAGGTCACCTGGCCCAAGCCTCTCGGCGAGCTGCTGTTCCCGGCGTTCGAGATGTACCGCGGTGGCCATCCGTGGATCTCGGAGTTCGCGCTGTCGCCCAAGTCCGTCGTGCGGGACATGGTCGAGCGTGCCATGACGTTCGCCGAAATGGTCAGCCACTACGGGCTTGCCCGTTCGGAAGGTCTCGTGCTGCGGTATCTCGCCGACGCGTATCGCGCACTGCGGCAGACCGTTCCGACCGAGGCCCGGACGGAGGAGCTCGACGACCTCATCGAGTGGCTCGGCGAGCTGATCCGCCAGGTGGATTCGAGCCTGCTCGACGAGTGGGAGCAACTCACCGACCCCGGCGCCGAGGGAGACGAGCAGCAGCTCGCGTTCGGGGCCGATGTGCCGCGCCCGATCTCGGCGAACACGAGAGCATTCCGGGTGATGGTGCGCAACGCCATGTTCCGGCGGATCGAACTCGCGTCCCGGCGGCGGTGGGCCGAGCTCGAGGGGCTCGACGACGGCATCGACGCCGACGAGTGGGAAGACCAGCTCCAGCCGTACTTCGACGAGTACGACTCGCTCGGCACCGGGCCGTCGGCGCGCGGCCCCCAGCTGTTCCAGGTGGAGACCGCGCCCGAGTTGTGGCGGGTCCGGCAGGTCCTCGAGGATCCGCAGGGCGATCACGGGTGGGCGCTGACGGCGGTCGTCGACCTTCCCGAGTCCGACGCGACCGGCGAAGTGGTCTTCGACGAACTCAGCATCGTCGAGGGGTAGGTGTCAGGAACGCGGCCGGCGCGGCTGATCCCGCCGCGCCGCGTTCTTCTCCTTGATGCGGACGGTCTCCTTGCGGACCTCGGCCTGGGTGGCGCGTTCCTGCTGCAGCCACTCGGGGCGATCCGCCATCAGCGCGTCGATTTGCTCGGTGGTGAGCGCCTCGGTGATGCCGCCTCGTGCGAGGCCTGCGATCGACACGCCCAGTTTCGCCGCGACCACCGGCCGCGGGTGCGGACCGTTGCTGCGCAGCTCGAGCAGCCACTCGGGCGGATCGCTCTGCAGTGCGCTCAGCTCGTCGCGGGAGACGACACCCTCCTGGAACTCCGCGGGGGTGGCCTCGAGGTACACACCCAGCTTCTTCGCCGCGGTTGCGGGCTTCATAGTCTGAGGGCTCTTGTGCGACGTCATGGTGTCAAGAGTAACGAGCGTATGCGGTGCCGTTGACCGAGGCCGGTAGCCTGACGGGGTGACAGACGCGGATGCATCCCCTTCCTTCCGGCTCGCGTATGTCCCGGGGGTGACCCCCACCAAGTGGGTGCGGATCTGGAACGAACGGCTGCCCGACGTGCCGCTCACCCTCGTTCCGGCGTCCGCCGCCGAGGCACCCGGTCAGCTGCGCGGCGGCGGCGCGGACGCCGGTCTGGTGCGGTTGCCGATCGACCGGACCGGTCTCAGCGCCATCCCCCTGTACACCGAGATCCCCGTGGTGGTGGCGCCTAAGGACCACGTCGTGGCGGCGGTGGACGAGGTGTCGCTCGCGGATCTGGCCGACGACGTCGTGCTCCACCCCCTCGACGACACCCTCGAATGGGACACCATGCCGGGACTGCCGGCCCAGGACCGCCCGGCCACGACGGCCGACGCGATCGAACTGGTCGCGGCGGGGATCGGGCTGCTCGTCGTTCCGCAGTCGCTCGCCCGGCTCCATCACCGCAAGGATCTCGTCTACCGGACCGTGGCGGACGGCCCGGAGTCGCGGATCGCGCTGTCGTGGCCGGAGGACGAGACCACCGAACTGGTGGAGGAGTTCATCGGCATCGTCCGCGGTCGGACCGTCAACAGCTCCCGGGGACGCACTGCGACGCCGGCTGAGCCGAAGAAGAAGCGCCCCACGGTGCCGACCGCGCGGCAGAAGCCGCCCGCGGGGGCCAAGACGTCGCGGTCCGGTTCCGGAACCAGGGGCGGCAAGCGCGGCAAACCCCGGCGGCGGTCCTAGCCCCCGACCGGTGCGGCCTTGCTGAGCAGACCGGCGAGTTGCCCGTAGTCGTCCGCGCGGGCACTGGACGAGCGGAACACGAGTCCGATCGTCCGGCCGGGTGCGGGCGCCGCGAAGCGTGCGGTCGCCAGCGGCCCCCGTCCCGTCTCCACCTTCACGGCGGATTCCGGCACCAGAGTCACGCCGAGTCCGCCCGCGACGCACTGCACCACCGTCGACAGCGACGTGGCACGGGTGTCGCCGGCCACCGGGTGGGCGTCGACCGAGCGGCACAGATCGAGGGTCTGGTCGCGCAGGCAGTGCCCCTCGTCGAGAAGCAGGAGGGGAAGCTCGTCCAGCGTCTGCGGCGAGATGTCCGTGCGGCCCGCCAATGGGTGCCCCTCCGGGACGACCATCACGAAATCTTCGGTGTACAAGGGGATGTCGACGAGGCCGCTGACACCGCTCGGCAACGCCACCACGGCGACGTCGAGCGAGCCCACGCGCAACGCCTCCAGGAGTCGCGCCGTCTGATCCTCGATGACCTGCGGCTCCAGGTCGGGCAGCTCGTCACGCAACGCCGGCAGCAGGGCCGGCAGCACGTAGGGGGCCACCGTGGGGATCAGGCCGATACGCAGCGGTCCGGCCAGCCGGTCACCCACGCCCGCGGCGGTCGCGACGAAACCGTCCGCCGCCTCGAGGATGATCTTGGCCTGACCGAGCAGCCGCTCCCCCGCCGCGGTGACCAGGACCCGACGGGTGCTGCGCTCGATGAGTTGCACGCCGAGCCCGTTCTCCAGCGCGGCCAGCGATTGCGACAAGGTGGGCTGGCTCACACTCAAACGTGCCGCGGCCGTGCCGAAATGGCGATACTCGGCCACTGCGACGAACGCACGCAGCTGCGACAGGGTGGGTTGATAACTCTGATCGGCCATACCTATCAGTGTAGCGCGATCTATCACCTCGACCTTTCGGCGGTTTCGTGCGGAGTCGACGCGGGGCCCTTCGTCCGCCGCCGGGGCGATAGGGTTCGTCAATGCCCATCCACGTAGATGTCGTCCGGGTGTTCACCGACGACAAAGGACGCCACGGCAACCCGCTCGGCATCGTCGACTCCTCGGCCGTTCCCACCGAGGACCGGCAGTCCGTCGCCGCCGCGCTCGGGTACAGCGAGACGATCTTCGTCGACCTCCCCGGTCCGGGTGACACGCACGCGCGGGCCCAGATCTTCACTCCCACCACCGAACTCCCGTTCGCCGGACACCCCACCGTCGGACTGTCCTGGTGGTTGCACGAACGCGGCGCCGCGGTCGGCACACTGGACGTGCCCGCGGGTCCCGTCGCCACGCGGCGTTCCGGCGCCATCACCTGGGTGCGGGCGCGACCCGAGTGGGCGCCCGACTTCTCGCTGTACCCCATGAACAGCGTCCGCGAGGTCCAGGCGGCCGACCCGAAGAGATTCGGTGCCGGGCACCACTACCTGTGGGCCTGGACCGACAAGGTCGAGCACTCGATCCGGTCGCGAATGTTCGCCCCCGACATGGGCATCACCGAGGACGAGGCCACCGGCGCTGCCGCGGTCCGGATCACCGCGCACCTCCGCCACGCCCTCCTGATCACGCAGGGCAAGGGATCCGAACTGCGCACAACCTACGATCCCGCCGGCTGGGTCGAGGTCGGTGGACGGGTGCACCCCGAGAAGTCACGCACCCTCTGACGACGGCCGCCGGCCTCGCCCCGCGGCGAGATCGGCGTCGCTCAGCGTCACCTCGATCTCCCGGCCCAGCGTCACACCCGGGGCTAAGGGAAGCCGGTCGCCGCTCCAGAATTTTCCGGGGTCGTACCAGTTGGTGCGCCGGCGTCCGCTGATCAGACCCATCTCCTCGTACGTCTGCGCGACCACCTCGGCGCAATAGGCACTTTCGAGGCTCCCCGACTGCTCCTGCCGGCGCCGCTTGCCCGGCAGACGGCCCCCGAACCACCGTGAGGCGAGCTTGGCGGTGGACGGGAACGGTGTTCCGTCGAGCCGCGCGATGGTGCGCAGCAACGCGTCCTCCTGTTGCGGGGTCGCGGGGTCGGCGAGCTGACGCAGCCACCCCCCCAGATGTCGCCGGTGCGGGTGACCTCGACCGCGGTGTCGAGGTCGATGGTGGAGCCGTGTCGTCGTGCGTCCGTGTGCCGTGGCGCGTCCATGGGCCCTAGCCTAGAAGGATGCGACCTCGGGGCAGGCAATGGTGGAAACTTCTCGGACTCGCCGGTGTAGTGGGCGTGGCCGCGACCGGGGTCGTCGCGGTCCGCGCGGACCGGCAGCGGAGAGCGTACACGCCCGACGAGGTGCGGGCGCGTCTCCACGAGCGTTACACCCGCGCGTACGCAGCGCACGATGGGCAAACGGAGATCGACCTGGCCCCACCGACGTGGCGGGACCGGGTCACCGGTGCCCTGCACCGCCTCCGCAGGCGGGGCACCGGGTCCGATCAGCCCAGGGCCCGGCGGATCCCGTCGGCGAGCTGAACGACCTGCTCGTCCGTCATCACGAACGCCGGCGAGATCTGCATGGCGCCCTGACCGGCGGCACGTCCCGAGATTCCGTGTTCACGCAACGTGTTCACGAACGGGAGGGCTTCCGCCGGATCGGCCAGCTGCACCGCCGCGACCGCACCGAGGCCACTGCGCACCTCCTCGACCCGCGGATGGTCGGCGAGAGACGCGAGGTGCTCGTGCAATGACGACTCGAGCCGCTTCGACTCCGCCAGCAGATTCTCGCGCTCGATGATGTCGAGGTTGGCGAGAGCGGCCGCCGCCGCGCCCGCATGGCCGCCGTAGGTGTAGCCGTGCCGCCACCAGACTCCGCCGGCGAAGAACGGCTCGGCTACGCGCGGGGCGATGAACACCGCACCCATCGGGACGTACCCGGACGTCAGGCCCTTCGCCGTCGTCATCATGTCGGGCTGCAGGTCGAATCGCGTCGACGCGAACCACTCACCGCCGATGCGTCCGAACCCGGTGACCACTTCGTCGACCACGAACAGGATGTCGTGCTCCCGGCAGATGTCGCGGACCTCCGCGAGGTACCCCTCCGGCGGCAGGTACACGCCGCCCGCACCGATGACGGGTTCGCAGAAGAACGCGGCGATCTTGTCGGCGCCGATCTTCTCGATCAGCTCGAGCAGGCTCTTGGCGTCGTTCCAGGCGACCGTCGCGGCGTCGGCCATCAATTCGCCGTAACCTTCGCGGTTGACGGGGATGCCAGCGAGCGCGGTTCCCGCCACGTGCATTCCGTGATACGCCTTCTGCCGGCCGACCACGATCGTCTTGGCCGGTTTGCCCATCTCGTGCCAGTAGCGGCGCGCGAGCTTGGCTGCCGTGTCCACGGAATCCGAGCCACCCGACGTGAAGAAGATCTTGCTGCCCGGCACCGGCGCAATGGTCGCGAGACGCTCGGCCAGGGTCGCGGTGGTCTCGGGAACGAAGTCGCCGAAGTTCGAGAAGTGGGCCACGGTCCGCAGTTGTTCGGCGACCGCGTCCGCGATCTCCGCACGACCGTGCCCCACGTTGGTGAACCACAGACCCGCCGTCGCATCGAGGTAACGGTTGCCGCGGTCGTCCCAGATGTACGCGCCCTCGCCGCGGGACACCACGAAGGCGCCCTTCTGTTCCACCGCGCCCATATCCGCGAATCCGTGCCACAGTGCCGACGCCATGCTCATCCCTTCGTGAAACCCCACCCCAGGCGACTATGCCACGGCGGGTCGGCGAGGAATCGGCCGCGTCACTTCTCTGCCAGGGCGGTGGGGTGCGCCTCGGTGTCGATCCCCGGTATCCCGCGACCTCGGATGGACGCGCCCGCCGTCTCGGCCACGAAGTACAGCGCGACGAGGCCGACCCCGCACGCAGCCATCATGTAGAACGCCGGCATGAGCGTGTTTCCGGTCCATTCGATGAGCAGTTCGTTGACTGCGGGGGCCGTGCCACCGAACAGCGACGTGGACACGTTGTACGCGATGGCGAAACCCGCGAACCGAACGTGCGTCGGGAACATCGCCGGGAACGTCGCCGAAATCGTGGACAGCTGCAGGACGTACAGCAAGCCGAGAACCGCGAATGCGAGAATCGCCCATCCGAAACCCTGACGCATCAGCAGGTACATCGGGACGGCGAGCACGATCAATCCCACGAGTGAGCCGTACCACAACGGTTTGCGGCCCACCCGGTCCGACAACCCGCCCGCGAACGGAATGACGGCCATCATCACGAGCTGCCCCACGATGAACAACGTCAGCGACGCGGTGGACGTCAGACCGATCTGCGTCTCCAGATATGTCGGCATGTAGCTCAGCAAGGTGTAGTTGGTGACGTTGAGCGCGATGACGAGTCCGCCGAGCAGCAGCAGCGGCTTCCAGTACTCGGTCAGCAGGTCCTTGAACTCGTGCGTCGGCGTCGATTCCACCTCGCCCTCCGCGTCGAGCTCACGGAAAACGGGCGTCTCCTCGAGCTTGGTCCGCAGGTACAGACCGATCAGACCCATCGGCCCCGCGATCAGGAACGGGATCCGCCAGCCCCACGTGGACATGAACGGATCGCTGGAGAACAACTCCACCACCAGGACCACGATCGCACCCAGCGCATAACCGCCGAGGGTGCCGAACTCGAGGAAACTCCCGCAGAAACCGCGCTTGCGGTCCGGTGAGTACTCGGCCATGAACGTCGCCGCACCGCCGTACTCGCCGCCGGTCGAGAAGCCCTGGATCATGCGCAGCAGCACCAGCAGAAGAGGCGCCCAGAAACCGATGACGTCGTATCCGGGCACCAGGCCGACGCAGAACGTCGCACCCGCCATCAGGATGATCGTCAGTGCGAGAACCTGGCGACGTCCGAGCCGATCACCCAGCGGACCCCACACGAGCCCGCCGAGCGGTCGCACCACGAACGACACCGCGAACACGAGCAATGCGTACAGCGTGGCCGAACCGGTGTCGCCGGGGAAGAACGCGGCCGAGATGTACGACACGGTGAACGCGTAGACACCGTAGTCGAACCACTCGGTGGCGTTGCCCATCGCCGACGCCGCGATCGCACGACGGAGAACACCTGGTGGGAGGGTTTCCTGCTCGGCTGAAGAACTCGCAGATGCCATAGATCCCGCCTCCTCGGGCCGGTTTTCGCGTGTCCTCATTGTGTCCCGAGTGGCGCGTGTTGTCGCCGCTTTGCCGTTTACAGCGGCCCCCGGCACGTCCACCCGGGGGCGTGTGCGGCCGCCGCCCTCCGGGTATCCGCAACCATGACCAGCCGAATCATCGCCATCGCACCGTCGTCCGGAACCCGCAACGAGGAGGTGCAGCGGCTTCTCGCGCTCGGCGCCCGGCGGCTGGGCGACGACCCGAACGTTCCCTGGGTGGTCCTCGCCGACCCGGAGGGCAACAAATTCTGCGTGCTACCGGAACGTGGTGCCGACGACGGGACGAGTGCGTGAGCCTCGCCACCAGGCGGCGGGCCCGCCGTGGGAGATCCAGTGCCGTGCATGGTCGAAGTAGTCGGTGATCACCCGGACCCACTCGTTCCAGACACTCGGTGTGGGAAGGGTTTCGACGGAACGGGTCAGGAGACGATCGAGCGCGTCCGAGACGAGGTCCGCACGTTCCAACTGCACCATGTGCCCGGCGCCGGGCACCTTCACCAGTTCCGTGTCCGGCAACTCCCCGGCGATCGCCTTCGAATACCGGAACGGGGTCAGCAGGTCACGATCGCCGCACACAACCAGCGTCTCGATAGGTGCCAGCAACGGCACGGCCGCCGTCTCGTCGTGATTCTTGAACGACGGCAGGAAGTCGACGAGCGTCTTGAGCGACGTGTCGTTGATCATCTGCTCGGAGTGCCACATGATGGCCGGGCTGATCCTGCGGTCGCCGAACGACGCCGACCTCAGGATCGGCGCCAGCACCCTCTTGCTCGCGCCGCGACCGCTCTGCACGACGCGCGGCAGGTGCCGGGCCGCGGTGCTGAATCCGGCGACGACCGGCGTGTTGAGGGTCCGCGCGAGTCCCACGTCCCCCAGTTTCTCCGCCGCGGTGGCGATCAGGGCCACCCCGACGATGCGGGAACCGATCAGATCGGGGTGCTGCCCGACGTACGAGAGGACGGCCATGCCGCCCATGGAGTGGCCGACCAGCACGATCGGCCCCTCGGGCACGAGCGCCCGGATCACGGCGTCCACATCCTGCGCGAGATGCGGGATCGTGCACGTGTCGCGGCGCGGCACCCCGGAATCGCCGTGCCCCCGCAGGTCGAAGAACACCATGCGAATCGTGGATCCCCACGTCTCCTCGAGCCGGACGCGCTGGAAGTGCCACCCCGTCATCCGGTTGCAGAAACCGTGCACGAACACCACCGTCAGAGGGGCGAACGCCGGGCCCACCTCGCGCACCGCGAGCGGAACCCCGTCGTCGGCGGCGACCACACTCCCGCGGTCGCGGCTGAGCAGGTCGAACGTCTCGCCTGCGAACTCGTCGAACATAATCTCCCAGCCGTTGCCGAAGTCACGGATGAACCCGCGGACGCCTGTCCAGTGGAGGATAGCGCGGCCCGCGAATCGTACCCGCGCAACTTCGCCGCTACCGGTCCTCGCCGAACCGCCGGCGCGCACCGAGACGTCCCACCGCGTTGACGGCGAGCGCCACCAACGCCATGGCCAGCAGCAACACGACCGCCGTGGCCGCCAACTGGAGGTAACCCTGGTCCCGCGGATCGAGGAACGGGTACGGATACCAGTCGACGCGCGGGCCGCGTACCAGCGAATAGATACCGTAGACGATAGGAAACACCAGCCAGCCCAGGCTCTGGACCTCGGAGATCCGCACCCGGGACGGCGCGATCACCCAGTCGACCAGGAGGAAGAGCGGCAGCAACCGGTGCAGTGCCGTATTGATCCAGGCGTCCTGCAGCATCATGTCGACATTCGCCAGCAACACCGCGTATACGATCCCGGTGATCACCATGTAGAGGGTCGTCGCACCCCGGAACAGCTGCCAGCCCCGCGACTGCGGATTCCGGACGGCGCCGATCAGGAGTACGACGACGGCGAGGACGTTGCTCTCGATCGTGAAATAGCTGAAGTAGTTGGCCAGGGAGAAGCTCCCGTTGCCGACGTCGCGGAGCGGAATCCACACCAACGCGATCAGCCCGTACACGGCAAAGGCGGCACGCAGAATTCGAACGATCCCCTGGCCTCGCAGCTCGGTGACGACGGCAGCGTCCATTCGCAGATATTCGCACACGGACGGGCGCGGCACAGCGCGATCGACCGGGTTGGCTAGGCTGTGTTCAGCATGTCCACCACAGCACCCAGCCGGCGGGATCTGAAGAACAGCCTCGGCGAACTCACTCTGCGCGACGAACACCGGCTCCGCCGGCAGCTCGAGCGTGCCCGCACGCCCGAGGCACTCGCGTCCCTGTCGAACGACATCACCGCCGCGCGCGGGCGCGTCGACCGCAGGCGGGGCAGCGTGCCCGTCATCGACTACCCCGACTCCCTCCCGGTCAGCCAGCGTCGCGACGACATCGCGAAGGCGATCTCCGAGCACCAGGTCGTCATCGTCGCCGGCGAGACGGGATCGGGCAAGACGACGCAGATCCCGAAGATCTGCCTCGAACTCGGCCGCGGTGTGCGCGGCCTGATCGGCCACACCCAGCCGCGGCGTCTCGCCGCGCGGACGGTCGCCGAGCGGATCGCCGAAGAACTCCACAGCGAACTCGGGGAGACCGTCGGGTACACGGTGCGATTCACCGACCAGGTGTCGGACGGCACCCTGGTGAAACTGATGACCGACGGCATCCTGCTCGCGGAGATCCAGCGCGACCGGATGCTGCGCCGGTACGACACGTTGATCATCGACGAGGCCCACGAACGCAGCCTCAACATCGACTTCATCCTCGGCTACCTGCGGCAGCTCCTCCCCCGCCGGCCCGATCTGAAAGTGATCATCACGTCGGCCACGATCGACCCCGAACGCTTCGCGCAGCACTTCGCCCTCGACGGCGTGCCCGCGCCGATCGTCGAAGTGTCCGGGCGCACTTTCCCCGTCGAAATGCGTTACCGCCCACTCACGGTGGAGGTGGGCGAGCAGTCGTTCGACCGCGATCCGGTCGACGCCGTGTGCGAGGCGGTCGAAGAACTCTCCGTTGAGGGCGACGGCGACATTCTGGTCTTCCTCTCCGGCGAACGGGAGATCCGCGACACCGCCGACGCCCTGCGCGATCGCCGACTGCGCGGCACCGAGATCGTGCCCCTCTACGCCCGGCTGTCGGCGGCCGAACAGCACAAGGTGTTCACACCCCACTCCGGACGCAGGGTGGTGCTGTCGACGAACGTCGCGGAAACCTCCCTCACCGTGCCCGGCATCAGGTACGTCGTGGACCCGGGAACCGCCCGCATCTCCCGGTACTCGGTGCGCACCAAGGTGCAACGCCTGCCGATCGAACCGATCTCGCAGGCTTCGGCCCGCCAGCGATCCGGACGATGCGGCCGTGTGGCCGAAGGCATCTGCATCCGGCTGTACTCCGAAGAGGATTTCGAGTCGCGGCCCGCGTTCACGGAACCGGAGATCCTGCGCACCAACCTCGCGTCCGTCATCCTGCAGATGACGGCACTCGGACTCGGTGACATCGCCGCGTTCCCGTTCGTCCAGCCGCCGGATCCGCGGGCCGTCCGCGACGGCATCGGCCTGCTCGAGGAGCTCGGCGCGATCGAACGCAAGGCGCACACCGAGCAGCCGGTCCTCACCGCCGTCGGACGCGAACTCGCGCAGATTCCCGTCGATCCGCGCATGGCCCGGATGCTCGTCGAGGCCCACCGGAACGGCTGTCTGTCCGAGGTCCTCGTCATCGTTTCCGCCCTCTCGATCCAGGACGTACGGGAACGTCCCGCCGAATTCCAGCAGGCGGCGGACGAGAAGCACGCCCGGTTCAACGTCGAGAACTCCGACTTCCTCGCGTTCCTCGAACTCTGGAAGTACCTGCGCGAGCAGCGGAACGAGCTGTCGTCCAACCAGTTCCGCAAAATGTGCCGCAACGAGTTCCTGCACTGGCTGCGCATCCGCGAATGGCAGGACCTGCACGGTCAGCTGCGTCAGATCACCCGCGGACTCGGCTGGAACACCAGCGACACCCCAGGCGGCGAAGCCGCGATCCACCAGTCCCTGCTCGCGGGACTGCTGTCCCACATCGGACTGCGTGAGGGCGACAAACGCGACTTCCTCGGCGCCCGCGGAAGCCGATTCGCGATCTTCCCCGGTTCGGGCCTCTTCAAGAAGCCCCCCAGGTGGGTGATGGCCGCCGAACTGGTCGAGACGTCCCGCCTATGGGCGCGGATGTCGGCCAGGATCGAACCCGAATGGGCCGAGAAGCTGGCCCCGCACCTCGTGAAGCGCACCTACTCCGAACCGCACTGGTCGTCGAAGCGCGGCGCGGCCATGGCCTACGAACGCGTGACGCTGTACGGCATCCCGCTCGTCGCCCGTCGTGCGGTCACCTACAGCACCATCGACCCCGAGACCTCGCGTGAGCTGTTCCTCCGCCACGCGCTGGTGCAGGGCGAATGGCAGACGCAGCACAACTTCTTCCACGCCAACCGGGCGCTCCTCGACGACGTCGAGGAACTCGAGCATCGCGCCCGCAGGCGAGACATCCTCGTGGACGACGACACCCTCTACGACTTCTACGATCAGCGGGTCGGCCCGGAGGCGGTCTCGGCCCGGCACTTCGACTCCTGGTGGAAGGTCGCCCGCCGCAAGAATCCCGACCTGCTCACGTTCACCCAGGCGACCGTCGTCAACGCCGATTCGGCCACGGTCCTCGGCGGCGAATACCCCGACGCGTGGCGTCAGGGCGACATGCAGTTCCCCCTCACCTACCAGTTCGAGCCGGGCAACGAGGACGACGGCGTCACGGCCCGGATCCCCATCGCCCTGCTGGCGGGGCTGCGCCCGGTCGGATTCGACTGGCTCGTCCCCGGCATGCGCGTCGAACTCGTCACCGCTCTCATCAAGACCCTCCCGAAGACCCTTCGCAGACAGGTCGTTCCGGCGCCCGACTTCGCGGCTGCCGCTTTGGCGGCCGTGAAACCCCGCTCCGAACCGCTCGCCACCGCGATGGCACGCGAATTGTCCCGGCTCGGTGCCTGCCGCATCGATCCCAAGGACTTCGATGCGACAGCCCTCCCCGACCACCTGCGGATGACGTTCGCCGCCGTCGACGAGAAGGGCGCCGTCCTCGGCCGGGACAAGGACCTCGTGGCGCTGCGGAAGTCGCTGGCTCCCCGCGTTCAGGTGGAAGTGACGAAGGCGGCCTCGAATTCGGAACGGCCGCCCGCACTCACCTGGACTCCCGCCACCCTCGGCTCACTCGAGGCCACCGTGACGCGCGAACTCGGCGGCCAGAAGGTCACCGGGTACCCCGCCCTCGTCCCGGAGGGCGACGGCGTCGCCGTCCGCGTCCTCAGCACCGCGGCAGCGCAACGTGCCGCGATGCGAGCCGGAACCCGCCGGCTGCTCCTCGCCGCCGTTCCCACCCAAGCCAAGACGGTGACGTCCGGCCTGAGCAACGCACAACGACTGGCACTCGGGCAGAATCCCGACGGCAGCCTCGACGCCCTGATCGACGACTGCCGCAACGCCGCCGCCAACCAGTTGATCGCCGCGCACGGCACCCCGGTGCGCACACCGCAGGAATTCGACGCCCTCGTGGCGACGGCGCGTGCCGAGATGGCCCGGAACGTGGCGGTCCTCCTGCGACTGGTGTCGCCGGTGCTGGAAGCAGACCACCGGCTCGCAGTCGTCCTGGAACGCGCCACCGGAGAGGCCGCCGACGACGTGCGAGAACAACGCCAGTCGCTCCTGTTCCCCGGATTCGTCGCCGACATCGGAGCCACCCGGCTCCGCGAACTGCCCCGCTACCTCTCCGCCGCCGTCGCGCGTCTCGAAGCGCTTCCCGGGAGCGCACCCCGCGACCAAAAGGGGATGGACGTCCTCGACCGCGTCTACGCCGGCTACGAACGCATGCTCGCGGCACTACCGGAAGAACGACACCACTCCCCCGAAGTCGACGCCGTTCACTGGATGATCGAAGAACTACGGGTCAGCCTGTTCGCGCAGACACTCGGCACACCCGTCCCCGTCTCGGAGAAGCGTGTTCTGACGGCGATGCAGAAAGTGCGCTGACGCGCAGGCTCAGGCGTCGTCCCGTGAATCACGGTGTGCGCGGAGCTCTTTGATCTCGCGAGCAAAATCATCCGCCGAGCTGAACGACCGGTACACCGACGCGAAACGCAGGTACGCCACCTCGTCCAGATCACGAAGCGGACCGAGAATGGCGAGGCCTACCTCGTTGCTCGGGATCTCCGCCGACCCCGATGCCCGGACCGCGTCTTCGACCTGCTGGGCAAGGAGATTCAGCGCGTCGTTGTCGACCTGGCGGCCCTGGCAGGCGCGGCGCACACCCCGCACCACCTTCTCCCGGCTGAACGGTTCGGTGACACCACTGCGCTTGACCACCGACAGCACCGCGGTCTCCACGGTGGTGAAACGGCGACCACACTCGGGGCACGAACGGCGGCGGCGGATGGCCTGTCCTTCGTCGGCCTCTCGCGAATCGACCACACGTGAATCGGGGTGCCGGCAGAACGGGCAGTGCATGGCGATTCCTTCGTCGTAGCCGTCGTGGCCGCAACTGTTCGCCTCCCCCGATGGCGAACCGACGAA
>SEEV01000198.1 GCA_004211695.1 Rhodococcus sp. (in: high G+C Gram-positive bacteria) | reverse complement strand
GGGAGCGACGACGTTCCGCAAGTGCTCTCCGCGCGCGAGTCGAGTGATGTTGTCGGCGATGTCGTCGACGCGGCCGAGAAACGTCTGCCGCGACACCCCGGAAGAATGCGGTGTCATCATGATGTTGGGGAGTTCGGCGAACGGCAGCGCGCTGGGGGCGCCTCGACCGTCGGGTCCCGGGTAGTCGTACCAGACGTCGACGGCCGCAGCGGCGATGGTCGACGAGGACAGTGCGTCGAACAGGGCCTGCTCCTGGACGAGGGGACCGCGCCCGACGTTCACGAGCACACCGCCGCTGCCGAGTGCGCGCAGTTCTGCCGCGCCGATCATCCCCCGCGTCCGGTCGTCGAGCGGGGCGGAGACCACGACCACATCGGATTCGGCGAGCAGGCGTTCGAGTCGGGACACGTCGGCGGCCCACTCCAGCCCCGCACTCGCGGCGTCGACGTTGCCGCGTCCGGTCACGGCCGCTCCGGTTGCGCCGAAGGCGCGGAACAGATTCCAGGTGGTCGTGCCGATGTGCCCGAAGCCCACGAAGCCCACACGCGCGCCCTGCAGGGAGTTCGACTGAGACAGGCGGTCGTCGTAGACCGACGTCGCCCACACCCCGTGCCGCAGGGCCGTGTCCTGGGCGAGGAAGCCGCGCCGGAGCATCACCGCGGCGGCCACGACGTACTCGGCGATCGAATTCTCGTGATGGAAGGTGTTCGCCACCAGCACGTCCGGTGCGAGAGCGTCGAATGCGATGTTGTCGGTGCCGGCTCCGGCGACGTGTACCAGCCGCAGCTTCTCGGCGGCCGACGCCATGGCCGGGGTGAACTTTCCTCCGACGTAGACGTCGGCGTCGCGCAGATCTTCGGTCAGGGCCGCTTCGTCGAAGCTGCCGTGCCAGGACAGTTGCGCGTCGGCGGGGACGGCGGCGTCGAGGCGGGATCGGTGGGGAGTGAGGTTGCTGTCGGCAACGACGATTTTCATCTAGCGGCTCTCTTTTCCGGGGCGAAACACTCGATCGTGCGCCGGGCCGGCCGATGCGCGGACGACGAGTTGGGTGGGGAGGTGGATTTCGCGGACGTCGGAGTCCGGTTCGCTCGCACGCTGGTACACCAGGTCGAGACTCAGCACGCCGGCTCGCGCCATGGGCACGTTGACGCTCGTGAGGGCGGGGTTGGCGAGTTCGGCCAGCGGTGAGTCGTCGATGCCGATGACGCTCAGGTCGTCCGGGACCGAGAAGCCCATCGCGCGGACGCCGTTCATCACGCCGATCGCCATCGGATCGTTGTGGGTGATCACGGCGCTCGCGCCGGTCGCGATCACGCTCGCGGCCGCGGCATGACCGCCCGCGAGGGTCTCCTGCTGCCAGCCGAGCAGGCTCAGCCGCACGTCGCGGGACTTGCAGAAGTCCTCGACCGCGGCGACGCGGCGCTGGTTCGACCAGGACTGCGGCGAGCCCTGGACGTACGCGAGGTGTTCGTGTCCGAGGGCGACGAGGTAGTCGATGGTCTGGCGAAGTCCGTCCTCGGAATCTGCCACGATGCAATCGCATTCGGGCGAGGACCGGTTGACGAGCACCAGCGGGGTGTCGCCGGCGAGTTGCACGATGTCGGACGCGGGCAGTCGGGGGGCGCAGACGACGAGCGCGTCGACCCGGCCCTGCAACTCACCGAGAACCTCACGCTCGCGATCGGCGCTGCCGTCCGTGTCGGTGAGGAGCACGGTCTGGCGCCGGTGCCAGCCCTGAGCCTGCGCTGCCTTCACGAAGCTCGCGAACACGGTGTGCCCGATGTCGGGTACCACGACAGCGACGGTGGTGGCGGTCGGTCGCACGGCGTCGGTCCGTGTCGGTGACGCCGCCCGGTAGCCGATCTCGTCGGCCACCGCGATGATCCTCGCGAGGGTGTCCGGTCCGATCCGGTCCGGGGCACTGAACGCCCGCGATGCGGTCGACAGGGAGACCCCGGCGCGTTGTGCAACCTCGGTCAAGGTGGGTGCCACGGTGCTACCGCCTCGCTGTTCGTTGTGACTGACAACACACACTATCCACAGCTTGCGCAAGCTTGTCAACAAGTTGCGCAAGACTTGCAGACGAGGGTTGTCACCGCACCGATCAGGGATACAGCAGCGACAGGTGCCGATCGGATTCGAACAATGCATCCCGATCGAACGTGGACGTCGAGGCCAGGAGTTCGTCCGCGCCGGTGCGTTCGGCCAGGCCGTCGAGCGCGACCCTCACCTGGTCCGGGGTGCCGTGGATCGACGTGGCGATCGAGGTGTCGACCTGTTCGCGCAACCGCGGAGTCCACACCTGGTTACCGATGTCCGCGACCGATTCGAGCGGCGGGAACTCGCCGGTCCGGCTCGATTGGGCCAGCGCCCAGGCCTCGGGAAGCAGCAGTTCACGGGCCCGATCCTCGTCCTCGGCGATCATCACCTCGAGGGAGATCACCACGTACGGCAACCGAGCGGCCGCGGACGGGACGAACGTGTCGCGGTACCGGTCGAGTTCCGGAACGCGGCCGGTGGCGCCGAGGATCGGCCCGCCGACCACCACCGGCAGGCCGGCCTTCGCGGCGAAGTCGAGCCCGCGGCGAGTGGCGAGAACGAACATCGGTGGTGGACTCGTCACCTGCGGCCGGGCGGTCACCGCGGCCTTGCCCTCCAGATAGCTGCGTACCTCGTCGAGGTCGTCGGCGAACGTGTCGGGAGCGTTGCGGTCCCGGCGCAACGCCTCGCGCACCGGCTTGGTGAATCCCAGTGACCGGCCGACGCCCAGATCGATCCGGCCCGGATACATGGCCTCGAGCATCAGGAACTGTTCGGCCACCACGAGAGGCTGGTGGTTGGGCAGCATCACGCCACCCGACATACTGACCGCCGCAGGATCCACGATCGCCGGGAGGTCAATGGTGAGCAGCACAGGGACTATGTCGTACTCGCTGGACGTCACGTCGCGGTCCGCAGCGCAGATGCGGGAGTGCGCGGAGTTCTTCGGCGAGCCCGAGCTGGCCCACCTGCCCACGGCCCGCCTCGCGGACGCACTGGAGTCGCTGGTGGAGACGGGCCGCTACGAGCACACGGTGGAGGAACTGGAAGTCGGCTCGCAGCTGGCGTGGCGCAATCACGCCCGGTGTGTGGGCCGCAAGCACTGGCGCACGCTGAAGCTGATCGATGCCCGGCACGCCACCACCGCCGACGAGATCGCGGAGGCCTGCTGGGAGCACCTGCGGGTCGCGACCAACGGCGGCGCCCTCCGCTCGGTCATCACGATCGGTCCCCTGCCGCTGGAGGACGGGCGCGAGTACAAGATCGTCAGCCCGCAACTGATCCGGTACGCGGGCTACCGCCACGCGGACGGGACGGTGACCGGGGACCCTGCCCAGATCGGAATCACCGAGGCGGTGACGAAGATGGGGTGGCGGGGCGCAGGCACACGATTCGACGTGCTGCCGCTGCTGATCAGCACGCCCGACGAGTCGCTGCGCTGGTACGAGATTCCCTCCGAGCTGGTGCTCGAGGTCGAGATCGAGCACCCCGACTACGCCTGGTTCGCCGATCTCGGTCTCGAGTGGCATGCCGTTCCCGCCGTATCGAACATGAGCCTGTCGGTGGGTGGGCTCGAGTATCCGCTCGCCCCGTTCAGCGGGTGGTACGTGAGCACGGAGGTCGGGGCCCGCAACCTCAGCGACGAGGATCGGTACGACATGCTGCCCGCGATCGCCGAAAGGCTGTGCCTGGACACGACATCGGAGCGGACACTGTGGCGCGACCGCGCACTGGTCGAGCTGAACCGCGCCGTGATCCACAGTTACCGACAGGCCGGTGTGCACATGGTCGACCATCACACCGTCGCCAAGCAGTTCATCAGCCACGTCGAACGCGAAGAGTCACTCGGCCGGAAGTGCCCGACCGACTGGTCGTGGATCAACCCGCCGATGTCGGCCGCGCTGACGCCCACCTTCCACCGGCTCTACGACGCCCCCGACATGAGCATCCGCCCGAACTTTCTCGCAGCCCCCACGGCGTCGGGATGTCCGGTCGCCGGTGGTAGCGACCCCGGTCAGCCGCGGTAGGGCGGGGCCACGCCCCAACCCCAGTGCGGGACGGGTGCGTGCTCGACCACCTCGGCGCCGGGGCTCGAATTCTGCAGCGCCAGCCTGGTCCCCCACTCGACGTATGCCATGAAGGCGGAACGGAATTCGGGATCCGACGGAAGGTCGGCGTCGTCGGCGGCGAGGCTCATCGTCGCCGCGAAGCGGTGCCGCTGCTGCGGGCTGATGGCGAGGCCGATGTGGTGGCGCAACATCCGTTCGTAGCCGCCGAGTTGTTCGGTGTAGCCCGGCGGGCCGCCGAACACCTCACACCACCAGAGGGTCACGTTGCGCCGATGCCCCTCGTGCACGCCGCCGGGGAACATCGGCGACAGCAGTTCGTCGCGTTCCACCCGGTCGTAGAAGGCGTCTATCAGCCGCCGGAACGACTGCTCACCGCCCGCCCACTCGTACAGGGACGGTGTTTCCTGTTCACTCATGCGAGCTCCCGATTTCCGTCGTCTCTCCATTACAATACACATCAGTATTGGATTGAAAAGAGGATCGAACATGAGTGTGGCCGGGCGCAGTCGCGACACCGACATCGACACCCGGGTTCTGAAAGTTGCGGGCCGGCAACTGTCCTGCGCCGGATACGACGCGATGTCGCTCGCTGCGATCGCCGCGGAGGCCGGCACCACCCGCCAGGCCCTGTACCGGCGGTGGGCGACGAAGGCGGAGTTGGCCGCGGCCGTCGTGGCGCAGTTGGCCGACGAGGCGGCAGACCGGTCGTCGGCGGACCCGTTCGGTGATCTGGTTCGCGAGCTGACCGACTTCCAGCGCGGGGTGTCCCGGAGCGGCCGCCTGTCGCTGGTCGGGACGATGCTGCAGGACACGACCGACGGCGACGTCCGGGCGCAGTACCGTGCGCGGGTCGTGGCGCCGCGCCGGCGCCGTATCCGGGCCATTCTGGACCGCGCCGCGGAGTTGAACCTGATCGACGCCGACGCCGATCTCGATGTCGCCGTCAGCATGACCACGGGCAGTTGGTACGGCCGGGCCCTCGCCGGCGATCGACCGCCCGCGAACTGGCCGGCCCGCACCGCGGCGCTGATCTGGCGGGCCGTCGGCGGGACGGTTCCCACCTGAGCGGCCGACTACGCGGTGGACGCGACCGGGGCGCGCCGGTCCCCCATGTTCCGCGAGGTCAGGACACCGATGAGCAGAAGAACGCCCGCGACGGCGATGAACCACCCCGTGCGGTGCAGGCCGTCGTCGCCGATGACGTGACCGGCGGTGGTCTGCAGCACGACGGCAGACAGGTTCGCGCCGATGTATTGCACGGTGCGGTACATACCGATCGCCGTCCCGACTTCCTCGACGGACGTGACGGAGCTGATCAGATTCTGGTTGCCGATGTTGTTGAATCCGTTCGGAATTCCCAGCACCGCGGCCACCAGGAGAAGCACGACGATCGGGGCGGTACTGCTCTCCACCGAGGCCAGAAGCAGACCACCCACCAGCAACGCGCACGTCCCGACGGTGAGCGTCCGACGCACCCCGTGCCGCCGGTACGTCCGTGACGCGAACAGCGTGGACCCGATACCGACGACGGCGACGGGAAGCATCGTCAGACCCGCTTCGGTGGCGCTCATCCCCCGGGAATACTGCAACCACTGCGGGATTCCGAAGAAGACGCAGTAGAACGCCGTGTAGGTGAGGAGCGTCCGGGCGAGTGTCGCGCTGAGCGCGCGGTTTCGGGCCAGTGCCCGAACGTCGATGAACGGTTCGTCCGCCCTCCGTTCCCACTGCACGAACAGGGCCAGGACCAGCGCCCAGACGGGGACCAGCCACCACACCGGGTCGGTGGTGAGCGACAGCAGGAACAACATCGTCGACGAGATGAGCGCGAGGAACAACAGGACGCCCACGACGTCGAGCGCGTGCAGCAGTTGCCGTCGGCTGACCGACATGCCGCCGACGAAGCCGACGTTCGCGAACTTCGTGACAGCCACGGCACTGAACGCGACGATGGGAAGGTTGATCCACATGATCGACTGCCAGCCGAACGCCCCCACCAGCAGTCCGCCGAGCGTCGGGCCGAGGGCCACGACCGCCTGGCTGCAGATCGCGAGCGTGGTGATCGCGGTTCGCGGCTGCGCGCCGTGCCGATCCGCATAGCCGCGAATCATCGTCATCGCATTGGGATACTGCGTGGCGGTTCCGATTCCGACGAGGATTCGGGAGAAGATCAGCCAGCCGACCGAGGGCGCCAGCAGACCGGCCACGGAGCCCAGTGCCACCAGGGCGAGGCCACCGAGGTATACCTTCCGCGCGCCGAGGAGGGCGCCGAGCTTGCCGGCCATCGGGGCGGTGACGGCCGTCGCGATGTAGAGCGCAGAGATCACCCAGGTGATCCCGGACGAGGAGCCGAACTGGGCCGCGATCCCGACGATCGCCACCGCGATCATCGACGAGTTCAGGGGTTGGAGGATGCTCCCGGTGGCAACGGATCCGCTGACCCGGAACGGTACGGATGGGGCCTTCCGGGCGACACCGGTATCGGCGACGGTCGCGCTCACGAGTTCATCAGTGACTCCCGCTGCGGCGCCGGCTCGGGGGTTGCGGCGAGCCGGCGGAGGAGCCGTCCGGCGATGAAGAGAAGGTCACGCTCGGCGTCGGTGCATTCGGTGGCGAGTGCGGCCGAGAGCCACTCGTTCCGCCGCGACCGGTCGGCGGCGAGGGTCTGCAATCCCGGCGCGGTGATCGCGACGATGCTCGCCCGCGCGTCCTGAGGGTCCACGGTCCGGGAGACCATGCCGGCATCCTCGAGCATCGAGACGGTCCGCGCGATGGACTGCGGCGCCACCTGCTCGAGATCGGCGAGGGCGCGGGCGCTCATCGGACCTTCTCGGTCGAGGTGCGCGAGGGCCTGCAGCTGCGACGGTGTCAGGAGGTGCCCGGCACGCTGGGCCCGGATGCGCCGGTTGAACATGACGACGTCCTCACGGAGCCGGTCGACCTTCTCGTCCATGTGTTCACCTCTCGTTCGCAGCCCAAGTTCATTAGCCAGTCTAGCTGTTTTATTTGCGGCTTTCAATCCCGCATTTCGCCCATATTTAGGTACTTATTTGCCAGCAACACTGCCTAACTTCACGCGGGCGATCGGATTCCCGCAGGTCGGGCGGGCGCGTCGGGCGTCTCACAGGAAACTCCGAGCCGATCGCTGGCAGTATGAGAACGGCGAAACGCTGATCGAGATCGGAAAGAAGGTGGTCGTGACTCTCCGCACACGGACAACCGGCATCATCGCAGTCGTGGCCCTGACGTTCCTGGCCACGGCGTGCACCATCGGAGACACCGGCACGTCGGAACCCCCGACCACCACGCAGGCCGCGCCCGCCTCGATTGCCGTCCCTGCGGCCGAGGGCGCGCCGATCAATCCGACCACCCCGATCGTGGTCACGACGACGGGCGGCCGGCTCACCGCCGTGACCGTCACGAATCCTGCGGAGGCCGGCACACCGGTCGCCGGGGCGCTCACCCCCGACGGCACGAGCTGGACGAGCAGTGTGCCCCTCGGATACGGGTCCACCTACACGGTCGTCGCCGACGCGGTCAACCCCGACGGTGCTCCCGTCGAGCAGACATTCTCCGTGACGACGATGACTCCCGGTGCCACGGCGTACGCCAACGTCGTCCCGGCACCCGAGGTCGTCGCCGACACGGGCATCGGTGTCGGCCAGCCGATGGTCTTCCAGTTCACGGAACCGGTCGCGAACAAGGCTGAGGTGCAGCAGCGCCTGCACGTGACGACGACACCGCCGCAGCCCGGCGCCTGGTACTGGACCGACGACCAGAACGCGCACTACCGGGCCGCGAGCTACTGGGCACCGGGAACCAAGATCCACATCGAAGCCGACGTGTACGGCGTCGACCTGGGCGACGGCGTCTTCGGTGCCGAGGACAACTCCGCCGACTACACCGTGCACGACGCGTGGGTGGCCAAGGCGGACGGGGCGAGCGAGGTGCTCACCGTGTTCCACAACGGTGTTCAGGAAACCTCGATGCCGATGAGTCTGGGATCGCCCGACCATCCGTCGCACGAGGGTCCGCACGTCATCTCGGACAGGCAGCAGAGCATCATCATGGACTCGTGCACCTACGGGGTCTGCGCCGGCGACCCGGACTACTACCGCGAGAAAGTCGACCTGAACCTGCGCATCTCGAACGACGGCGAGTTCGTCCACTCGGCACCGTGGTCGGTGGGCGATCAGGGCAGCAGCAACGTCTCCCACGGCTGCGTGAACCTGGCCCCCGCCAACGCCCAGTGGATGTTCGACCACTTCGGCATCGGCGACGTCGTCGAAATCACCAACTCGGGCGGTCCGCTGCTGCCGGTGTGGGACACGTACGGGGACTGGGAGGTCCCCTGGGATCAGTGGCAGGCAGGTAACGCAACGGGATAGGAGTCGCTCGTGAGTTCACCATCCGCGGAGTGTGTCGAGCAGTTGAAGGCGGTGCTCCCGCACCGGGTTCACCTGCCGGACACGGACGACTACCGCACCGCCCTGGGCCGGGTGTTCTTTCCCGAAGCCGCGAGACGCCGCCCGTCCTGCGTGGTCCAACCGGTGTCCGCGGAGGAGGTCTCCACCGTCATGCGGGTGGCGCACCGGACGGGCGGCACCGTCACCGTCCGCGGCGGAGGCCTGAGCTCCAACTGCGTCGCCGACGACGCCGTCATGCTCGACCTGTCGGCGCACCTGAACACCGCTCGTCCCGACGGTGACCGGGTGATCGTGGCCGGCGGCGCCACCGTGGGAACCATGCTGGACGCCCTCGCCCCCACCGGCCGGGTGGTGCCGGTCGGGATCGTCGGACATGCCGGCTTCGGACTCGTCACTCGCGGCGGCGTCGGGTACCTCACGCGCAGTCTCGGGCTGACTCTCGATCAGCTGGTCGAAGTCGAACTCGTCCTGCCCTCCGGAGAGGTCGTCCACCTGTCCGACACGAGCACCGGTGACGAGGCCGATCTGTGGTGGGCGGTCCGGGGCTGCGCACCGTGCTTCGGCGTCGTCACGTCGGCGGTGCTGCGCACGCATCCGCAGGGTCCGGTGTGGGTGGATCGGATGGTGCTCGGACTCGAAGCGCTCGCCACCTATTTCCGTGTCGCACCGACGCTTCCGCGGGACACGACGATGGGCGCGGTGCTCGGCTACAGCGCACTGTCCGCCGACGAACCCGTCCTCTTCGTCTACACCGCGTGCGCGAGCGAGGACGCCTCCGACATCGACCGTGCCCGCGCCGCCGCCAGCACGGTCGCCGGCGTGTCGGGCAGCGTCCTGTACCGGTCCGAAACGTCCGGCACCTACCTTTCCGGGCTGCCCGAATTCGCACCACCCGGACTCGACGGCGAAGAACCCGAGCCGATCCGGCTGCCCGAGCCGGGAGATCCCCGGGGGTCGTTCTTCGGGAAGGCCGTCTTCACCGGACCGACCCTCGACTCCCAGGTCGCGGAGGCCCTGGCCACCCAGATCCGCGGGGCGCCGACGCGGGAATGTCGTATCGACTTCCAGCACACCGGCGGTGCGCTCGCCGACGTGGGCGACGAGGACACCGCGTTCTGGGGCCGGAGCGGCGAGTGGAACATCCCGCTCAACGCCATCTGGTCCGACCCGTACGACGGTGCCGCCTGCCTGTCGTGGGCGGGCGGCACCCTCGACGCGCTCGCTCCCCACACGATCGGCGTCTACAGCGTCGAAGTCCGGCCCGGCTTCCCCGAGACCGGCGCCGAGATCGACGCGGCCTACGGTGGAAACCTTCGCCGACTGCGGGAATTACGCCAGCGACACGACCCGATGGGGGTGCTGACGCACTACCCGCTCTGAACTCGAGAATCGCCGCAGCGGGAACTGAGGCTCCGAATGCGCTCGTTTCTGTTGCGGTAGAGCTGTTCTCGGCGAGAGCCCCGCGAAGCGGGGACGAGGCCACCGCAGTCTGTCGGGCAAGGATCAGGGTGTATGTCACAAGGCCGGGGTCAGTCATCGTTAGACTCGGTCACCGGGCGCAGGGGTGCGTTCATCTGCGCAAGAATTACAAGGAGGAACGCCGTGCCACCACGGAAGAACGCCGCGACAGTCGCAAAGAAGAAGGCTGTCAAGCGGAGCGATCCAGTGGACTGGGCGAGCTACTTCTGGGAGAAGAACGACCTCGGGGACGAACGCGACGCCTTCCTCGCCATGAGTTCGACGCTCCGGTTCCATCGGATCATGACCGACGCGCTCGAAATCGAACTGAAAGCCCACGGGCTCAACCTGACGGACTACCTGCTCCTGATGACGCTCGAGCTGAGCGAAAACGGCACGCGGCTGCTGTCCCGGCTGGCCAAGAGCCTGCTCGTACACGCCACGACGATCACCCTTGCCACCGACCGTCTGGAAAACAAAGGTCTCGTATCGCGTGACGCACACCCTACGGATCGGCGCGCAACGTACGCGACGATCACCGATGAAGGCCGCCAGTTCATCCTGACGGTGACCAACGCGCTGAAAGAGATCAACTTCGGGCTGGTGGGCAGTACGCCTGTGCAGCAGCGCAAGCTCCTGGCGGCGATGACGGCACTTCGGTCCGCGGCGGGGGACGTCGACCCCGCCGACTGAGAGCTGATCTCCTCCTCCCCGCGGGCACAGGAGCGGCCGATGATCGCACCACGGAGGGGCGGCCTGGTACTCA
This sequence comes from Rhodococcus sp. (in: high G+C Gram-positive bacteria), assembly GCA_004211695.1. Lineage (GTDB taxonomy): Bacteria > Actinomycetota > Actinomycetes > Mycobacteriales > Mycobacteriaceae > Rhodococcus_F. The sequence continues at coordinate 3,612 of SEEV01000198.1, read as the reverse complement.
GTCCGCCGAGGTGAGATCTTTACCGCATGAGTGTGCGTACGGTCGGCAACCTGCCAGTGGAGATGACCAGCTTCGTCGGCCGGCGAGAGGACCTCACACACGCGAAGAATCTTCTCGCCTCTGCCCGGCTGCTGACCTTGACCGGCATGGGTGGAGTCGGAAAGACTCGCTTCGCCCTCAGGCTCGCCGGCGAGATCCGGCGCAACTTCTCCGACGGCGTGTGGCTGGTCGAACTGGCAGATCTCCGCCAAGGCGAGTTGCTGGCCCAGACCATCAGCAGCGTTCTGGGCCTTCGGGACGAGTCGACCGACCCCGTCGGCTTTCTGACCGAGCATCTCCGGGAGCGGCGGCTCCTCCTGATCCTCGACAATTGCGAACATCTCACCACTGCGTGTGCCGAGCTGATTACCCGGCTCCTTCGATCCGCACCGGCGCTCAAGATCTTGGCGACGAGCAGACACATCCTGGGTGTCGAAGGCGAGCAGGTTTTCCCGGTTCCGCCTCTCTCACAGGAGTCTGCGACCGGCCTCAGTGAAGCGATGTTGCTGTTCGAGGAGCGGGCGTCGGCAGCAGACCCACGATTCCGGATCACCGACGACAACCGCGAAGCCGTCGCGAGAATCTCCCGAGCGCTGGAGGGCCTTCCCTTGGCGGTCGAACTGGCAGCAGCCAACGTCCGAACGTTCAGCCCGGCAGAGATCGCAGAGCGTCTCCAGGACAGTGAACTGCTGACGGCCACCGAGCAGACACGGCCGTCACGCCATCGCACATTGGACGCTGCCGTCGACTGGAGCTACGGCCTGTGTACGCCACACGAACGTCACGTCTGGGAGCAACTCGCAATCTTTTCCGGAGGATTCACCGTCGAGACTGCGGACGGAGTATGCCTACCCTTCGATCCCGGCTCCAGCGTCGTGGGCGCGTTGATCGGGCTGGTCGACAAATCGATCATCATCCGCATCAAGAGCAGTCACGGAACACAAGGCCGGTATCGAATGCTCCAGCCCGTGCGCCAATTCGCTATGGAGAAATTAGCGTTGTCCCCAGACGCGCCGGATGTGAAACGCCGCCACCGGGACTACTTTCTCCGTCTCGCCCGGCGTGGAATTTCCGACTACTGCAGCAGCAGAGACGTGGAGTGGTATTCCACGACACAAACAGAACAAGCGAATATCCGCGAAGCACTCGCCTTCAGTTTGTCCGACCCCGCCGAGCCGCTGATCGCGCTTGCGATGGCGACGGCTCTGCGTCCCTTCTGGGAGCAATCCGGATCCGTTCTGGAGGGATATCACTGGCTTCGACGCATCCTCGATCGTGTGGTCGAACCGTCGCCCGAGCGGGCCACGGGCCTCGTCGCCGCGAGCATCCTCGCATTCCTCGTCGAGCAGACGGAAGACGCCCGCACACTCCTTCGCGAATACCGTGAACTGACCGCGCAACAGCCATCGGACGAGTTGGCCGTGACTGCCCTGTTTGCATCAGCGCTCGAAGCGTCCGCCGACGACGACATTCAGAAAGCCTTCGAACAGGCCGAGAAGGCCGTGGAGCTGGGAATCGACCGGGAGAATCCAGGCCTCGTAGCCGAGGCGATGGCCCTCTCCGCCCTGTTTGCATTCATCACAGAGCACGAACACGCGGAACACATTGCCCTACGCTTCGTGCACTTCACGGAGCGCCACGACGCACACCTGCTCAAAGCCATCGCCCTGTATCCACTCGGAGCAGTGCGATGGCGGAAGGGAGACGTCGCATCTGCCACAGCACTCATGTCCGAGGCGATCCGCCTCTATCAGATGTTCGAGCATCCGGGCATGGTGGCAGTCTGCATCGAGGGGCTCGCCTGGTCAGCTGCTGCGAGCAAACCTGATCGTGCCGCCCTGCTCTTGGGCGCCGCAAAATCGATCTGGCAATACAGTCAGATGAGACTGGCCCAGGCCGCCGTGCAGCAGGTCACGAGCATTGTCGAAGCGGAACTCCGTCAGAAACTCGGGAACCACACCTTCGAGCAGATTCACGACAAGGGCCAGGAACTTTCCTTCGAGGAATCGGTTGCGCTTGCCCTCGGATCCGAGACAGATCGAGAACCGAAGGGTAAAGGATCTTCCACACGTGCCGGCCTGACCCGGCGTGAGCAGCAGATCGCCGCTTTGGTGGCAGACGGACTCACCAACAGAGAGATCGCCACCAAGCTCGTGATCTCCCAACGAACCGTCGACGCTCATGTCGAGCACATTCGCACAAAGCTCGGTTTCCGCTCTCGGACTCAGATCGTGCGCTGGTTGGATACGGCAGAGCGACCCGACTGACCAACCTGCGCTCAGCTTGTCGCGGCTATGTACGCAAGCGCTTCGACGCCGGCCGAGGTGATCATGACGCGTTTGCCGCTTCGCGCGTGCGCTCCACGCGCGACGAGACCCAACTCTTCCAGTCGCCCGAGCGCCTGGTGGTCGGTTTCGGGTGTGCGGACATTGCCTTTCACCCTCTGCCCGGACTCATCCCATCGATACGAGTAAGCCACCAACTCACTCACCGCCACCTGCTCGAGTACGCCCAACTCCGCTGTATTCATTCTCTGACCTCCTTGTCTACCCCAGCTTGGAGCACCGCAATGCTGGAGGCCATTCGTCGAACTACCTACGTAGGTACCTATGATCTGGGTCACACATGGGCGATGGGGGGCCATCGGTGAGGGTCGGGGCGCGACATGGTGACTCAGTCCGCCTGTAGGTAGTTTGCGACGAACCGCACGCGGTCGCTGCGGCACGCACGGTTGATGTACACGGTGGGAGTGCCGTTCTCGTCGAGGTTGAGGCCGTCGCGCAGCAGTACTGGTGCACCCGCGGGCACTCCGAGCCGTTCCGCCACACGCGGCGAGGCCGCCGCTGCGGCGAACGACCGCCACGCGGCCTTGAGGCGCACGCCGTAGACGTCCCGCCATACCGTGTACAGCGGGACACCGTCCTGCAGGTGCCGGTCGATGCCGGCGAACCGGCGGTCGTCCATCCACACCGAGTTCGCGAACCAGGGTTCGCCGTCGACCGCGAGCACGCTGTCGATGCGACGCAGTCGGCGACCCGGTAGATACTCCTCCGCCTGCGGCGCACTGCCCCCGAGCACGATCTCACTGCCCACAGGGGTCTCGCTCAGGGTGCGACCAACTGACCGGAAGGCCCCGCCGAGACCGTCGGGACCGTCGATGTAGCTGGCGGCGAGTTCGATGGGGAAGTGCTGCGGCGGCGGGGCGACGAACGTGCCCGACCCCTGCCGCGCGACGAGCCGACCCGCCCGGGTCAGCTCGCCGATGGCCTGGCGGACCGTCAGCCGGTTGACCCGGAGTTCGGCGGCCAGGTCGGTCTCGGGCGGCAGCCGGTCTCCCGGTTGCAGCGTGCCGCTGTCGAGGCGTTGCAGCAGGACGTCCTGCACCTGTCGATAGAGCGGTACCCGGCCCGCGGACCTTGTGCTCGGCATGCGACAAGTCTAGAGGACCTTCGGAAGCGCCCGCCGCACCCGCAGAGCACATCGGACCTGTTCAGCGGGCATTCACTTGCGCGACACATCCGAGCGTGGTCTACGCTACTTGTCTAGATGAATATTCGGGCATCACTTCGAACA
>SEEV01000651.1 GCA_004211695.1 Rhodococcus sp. (in: high G+C Gram-positive bacteria) | reverse complement strand
TCGGAGTCCTCGTGGTGGGAATGGTGGTGATCGCACGCCTCCGGGGTGGGGGCGACGTCGAGGGCGGGGTTGCGGTCGAAGAATCCGACCGGTTTCAGCCAGAACGACACGGTGTCGGCAGGCATGATCGGCCAGTCCTCCGGCCGGGGAATGTGGTGGATCCCGAATGTGTACCAGAGCACCACGTCGGTGTTCTCGATCGGCCGGTCGGCCGCGGTCCACTCGGGAAGTCCGTGATCGTCCTTGCTCTGGTTCACGAATTCCCCGGCAGGCCAGCGCTCGTCGGGGGAGTTGGGAGTCACCCAGACGGTGTGCCCGATCGCGCCGGTGCGCTGGAAGATCGGCGACGCCGGGTCGAACATCGACGGGATCGCGCCGCCGGGAACGAGTTTGTAGGCGGGGGCGGTGCCGAGTCCGGTGGTCGTGTTGTCGTTGACGACCTTCCAGGCGCGCTGGCTCTGCCAGTCGAAGTCCTGCCTGCCTTCGAGTTCGGTTCGAAGGGGAGTGTTCTTCTGACGCAACGCCAGACCCAGCGGGTTGTCCGGGCCCATCGGGACGATCTCGGTCTCGGTCGCATACACCGTGTTCTCGGTGCCGTCGACGTCGAGATCGAGGCGGGCGATCAGGAAGTGCTGGTGGAACGGCGCGTACGTGCGGTTGTCGACCAGCGTCCCACTCGGGTGCTCACCGCCTTCGGGGAAGTGGCTGACCACCATGATGCCGGTGGCACGGACCTCGCACTCGATGTTGCCGTCCTGGTAGAACCGCCAGTAGACGAGATACTCGTAGTTGGCGACCGTCACGTGCGTCGACACCGTCAGCCGCCGCATGCGGCGCACCTCGGTGCCCGCGTCGTGGTCGACGTGCTTCCAGAGGACGGCGTTGTCCTCCTCGTGGATGCAGATCGCGTTCTCGATCGTGTACGGCTCGCCCTTGCTGTCGTGGAGGACGGCGTCGAGGTACCGGATCTCGCCGAGGCAATCGCAACCCAGGGTGAGCGAGGTGGTCATGAAACCGATGCCCCACTCGCCGATGTCGAAGGCGGTGCGCCGGTAGTGGTCGGGACTGGTGTCGCGGTACGGCACGGCCATCTCCGCGAACGACATCCGGTTCGCGATCGACCGCACCCGGCCGTGGTCGTTGTAGGTCACCGCGTGCAGGGTCATGCCCTCGCGGTAGTTGAACCCCACCCGCAGCGACCAGTTCTGCCATTCGAGTTTGTTGCCGTCGAGGGTGAACGACGGCCCCTCCGACTGGACGATGTCCAGGGGCTTCAACGGGGTCCGGGTGCTGGAGTTCCGGATCCGCTCGGGGATGTGCCGGGGCACGTACTCGCCCATGACCTCGGGACGTTCGACGCTGAACGTGTCCTCGATCTCGAGCAGTTCCATGTTATTCACGTCGATGACGCAGTGGAAACCGTTGACCGGGCCCGCGTACGGGTTCGCGCCCTCGGTCGCCCGGACCCAGGTGTCCGACCAGCCGAGCCGGCGTCCCTTGTACTTCTCCGGGGTCACCGCGTCGCCGTACGTCCACACGTCCATGAACACCCGGCTCATGTCCGTGACCCCGCGCTTCGCCAGCGCCGCGATGACGTCCGGGTGCCCGCGCAGGAAGGCGTCCGCCTCTTCCCATTCGTCCACGGTGAAGTTGGCCTGGACGTCCGGGATGTGCTGCCAGGAGACGACGTTGTCTCCGGTGAGCGAGACGAGCGCCTTGTAGGTTTCGTTCTTGCGGCGGTCGAAGCACACGACGATCGCCCGGCGGTCCGGGACGGTGCCCGACGCGTCGAAGGCCGCCACCTCCGCCTTGGTCGGCTCGGCGAGTTCGATCGACGCGAACCGCCAGCCGTCTCCGACGCCGTGTTCACGGGCGAGGACGGCTGCGGCCTGCGCGAATTCGTCCGCTCCCAACGGGTCCAGAGGATGGAACGTGCCGGTGGTGGTCCGGGTCATGGTGTCTCCTCTGGTCGATGGGTGGGCACTTCGTGCTCGTGCGCCTTTTCGGTAGCGGGGGCCACCGAAACGGCGCACGGGTCAGACGAGCGAGCGAACGATCTGCTCGATGACGGTCAGCGCGTCGTCGAGCAGATCGTCGCCGATCACCAGCGGCGGAAGCAGTCGGATGACGTTTCCGTAGGTACCGCATGTCAGCAGAATGACACCTTGTGCGAGCGCGTGGGCGGCAATGGCCTTCGTCAGTTCGGCGTCCGGCTCGTTCGTGCCGGGCTTGACGAACTCCATCGCGAGCATCGCGCCGCGTCCGCGGACGTCACCGATGACGCCGACCTCGGCGGCCAGGGCGTTCAGCCGCGGCAGGGCGAGGTCGCCGATGTGCTGTGCGCGAGCGGGCAGGTCGAACTTCCGCATGCTGTCGATCGCGGCGAGCGCAGCGGCGCACGCGACGGGGTTGCCGCCGTACGTGCCGCCCAGTCCGCCGGGGTGCACCTTGTCGAGCAGTTCGGCGCGGCCCGTGATCGCGGACAGCGGCATGCCGCCCGCCATGCCCTTGGCCATCGTGATGATGTCCGGGACGATCTCCTCGTGCTCGCACGCGAACCAGGCGCCGGTGCGGGA
>SEEV01000650.1 GCA_004211695.1 Rhodococcus sp. (in: high G+C Gram-positive bacteria) | reverse complement strand
TCGCGTCCAGGTCCGCCTCCGCGGCCCGGATTCGGGCGTCCGCGGTGCGATCGGCCCGGTCCTTGCGCCGCGCCAGCTGCGCGCCGACGCGGTCACCGGCACGCATCGTTTCCTCGACCGCCGTGTTCTCGGCCTCCGTCACCGCCGCGTCGGTCGCGTCCCGGACCGCCGTCGTGTGTCGGGCGGCCTCGTCGAGCCGGTCGGGGAGCTGCTCTGCGGCATCGGCCCGGATGCGTTTCGCCCTGTCGCCGAGCACCGCCGCACGAGTCAGCAGGTCGGCGTGCCGGCGATTCCGATGACCACGATCGATCAGGTCATGGTCACCGAGGAGCGCGCCGACGACGCCATCGAGTCCGCCGAGCGCCCGTTCGTATGCGCGCCGCACCGGAGCCTGCGCGCCCCACCGCTGCACCACTCGCCGGTCGATCACCGCGAGCGGCAGCCGGACCACGGCGTACTGCACCCGCAGTACCGTTCGGGGCAGCGAGGACAGGTTCACCGCGCCACGTCCACGGTCGTTCTCGGCCTCTGACCGCACCGCATCGGCGGCATCGTCCAGCATTCGGGCCCTCTGCTGGGCGCGCGCGTCGTCGTCTCGAGCGTCGACGACGTCTCCGGCCGTGCGCAGGTCCTCGACACGGCGTTTCTTTTCGGCGTCGTGCACGCGCGCACGCGCACGTTCCTCAGCGGCGAGACGGCCCTTCTCTGCTCCTCGCGTCGCCTCCTGCTCGGCCGCATCGTGTTCGCGCTGCCGATCACCCTGCGCCGCTGCTATTTTGGCGTCGGCTTCGTCCGCGGCTGCCCTTTCATCGCCCCGGACGGGGTCGAGAATGTGCTGTCGCGACTCCGGCCGTGTTCCCTCTCCCGCAGTCAACGGATTTCTCCTGTGCCGGATTCGCGCGCGATACGGTCGCGCGGCGGGTAGGCGCGGTGCAGCCGCCGCGGCCCGCGACGCGAGGCGGCTCGAGCCGTGCCGATGCCGATGCCGATGCCGATGCCGATGCCGAGATGGTTCGTGATGGTGCGAAGTTTGCTGTGCGTCATGTGTGACGCTCCCGCCTTGGCCGGGAACCGGCCAGGTACTTTCCAGTCGGCGACGACGCGACCCGACTGCCCGCGTACGAAGTATCTCCGACACTTCGACCCTATACGGCGGCCGTGGTCCCCGGATCCTCTGACCACCGCGGTGCTCGACGTTCCCGCTGCGCCGAACGGTCCGGCGCCCGCGGCGAGCCGGTTCCGCGCAACTGCCGACTGGTTGCCGCGCCGAGATTTTCGAACGGATCGGCGGGGGCGCCGGTGTTCGAGTCACGCCCGGGGCGATGTCAGACTCCCCCGCGATCGCGAATTGCCGTCGACAGTCCGCGGCGCAGGCCGGTGACCGGGTCGATCCGTGGCCTCGGGTCGGTGAACCTGCGTTCCGACGCGGTCTCGGGCGCGTCGTCGGCGGTCGCCCGAAGGAACTGGTTCGGCAGCGCCAGCTTGGCGATGGTGCGCCACGACTTCAGGTACTGGGCGGGCAGCGATCCGGTCGTGTAGGGCAGGTCGTACCTGTCGCAGAGCGCACGCACGCGCACGGAAATCTCGCGTAGCCGGTTGCTCGGCAGATCGGGGAACAGGTGATGCTCGATCTGGAAGCACAGGTTGCCGCTCAGGAATGCCATGACCGGCCCCGCCTCGAAATTCGCGCTGCCGAGCATCTGGCGCAGGTACCACTGCCCCCGCGTTTCGTCCTCCAGCTCGGCCGCGGTGAACTTCTCCGCGCCGTCGGGGAAATGCCCGCAGAAGATGACCATGTTGGACCAGACGTTGCGGATCATGTTCGCCGTCAGGTTCGCGGTGAACGTGGGCAGGAACGCCGGGCCGGTCAGGGCCGGGTAGAAAACATAGTCCTTGGCGACCTGCGTGCCGACCTTCCCGGCCACCTCGCGGCATCTGCGCACGAACTCGACACGATCGATACCACCGTTGGCCACCCTGCCCAGCTCCAAGTGCTGGAGGGCCACCCCGTACTCGAAGAACAGCTGCAACAGCAGGTTGTAGACCGGATTGCCGACGCTCCACGGGTGCCAGCGCTGATCGCGGGTCACGCGCAGCAGGCCGTAGCCCACGTCGTCGTCCATCCCGAGCACATTGGTGTACTTGTGATGGATGTAGTTGTGGGTCTGCTTCCAGTGCGCCGACACACCGGCGATGTCCCACTCCCACGACGACGAGTGGATCTCCGGATCGTTCATCCAATCCCACTGACCGTGCAACACGTTGTGGCCGAGCTCCATGTTCTCGACGATCTTGGCGGTGCCGAGCAGCGCCGCGCCGGCAACCCAGGCCGGCGGGAACCAACTCCCGAACAACACCGTCCGACCACCGATCTCGAGGGATCGCTGCAGCCGGATCACGGTGCGGACGTACCGGGCATCACACTCGCCACGCGACGCCTCGACATCACGCCGGATCGCGTCGAACTCGACGCCCAGCGCCTCGACATCCACCCCGGTCAGGTGGGCATAGTCCGTGACATCCGAAATCGCCATGAGGCGACGCTAGCGCAGGTTACGCAACCGTAGGTTACGTACAGATGAGAC
>SEEV01000649.1 GCA_004211695.1 Rhodococcus sp. (in: high G+C Gram-positive bacteria) | reverse complement strand
TCGACGCCCAGCGCCTCGACATCCACCCCGGTCAGGTGGGCATAGTCCGTGACATCCGAAATCGCCATGAGGCGACGCTAGCGCAGGTTACGCAACCGTAGGTTACGTACAGATGAGACGTGAGTGAGCGAGGACGGTATTCCTACCTATTGGTCGGCGACCGAGTCCCGGGCGTGTTCCCGACTTTCTGCTGCTGACGAACGCCGGTCTGTAGTCGTTGATGTGAGGCCGCGCAGGCGGTCGGAGTCGAAGACGGTGGCGTTCTCGGGGCCTCGCCGCGGTCGTCGAGGTGTAGCCAGACGGTGGCGAGATCGGCGCGGTGCGGTACGAGATCCCGTCGCGTGGTGGGCTAATGTCCACAGGTCGAGCAGGCCAGCGGTCCGGCGGCCGGTGATGGTGCCGACGAAACCGTGGACGGCGATGGCCTCTCCTCGGCTGGGAGGGTTTCGGCGGTGAGCGCCTCGGCTGGCCGTGGTGGGAGCTGCCGGTAGAGGGTCGAGCGGTCAGCCCGGTCTTGTCGGTGATCTCGGCGATGGTGGCGCCGTCGTTTCGCAGCTGGGTGGCGTAGGCGAGTTGGGCGTCGGTGACCACGCGGGGGTCCGAGAAACGCGTCGCGCACGCTCGGCGGTGGCGCAGCGTCGTCATGTTGTCGAGGGCGGCGGCCGAGTCGAAGAATGTAGGCCGCATCCACCTGGGAGTGGTGCTTGACCAGGGTGCGGGTCGGCGGTCGGGTGCTCAATCGCGAGTTCGTGCGATGACCGACCACCGCATTTTACTGTTGCTTTAACTGGAGATGCGGCGTAGACCGGAGGTACGGATCCACGACAGACCAAGGTCGGACCGGAAGAGAAGATTCCACCTCTCGGTTGTGGCGCCCAGCACGAGCTGTAGGCACCCACGCAAAGCAAAGCCCACCAATTGGGCTCCGTGCGGTGGGCCTGCGTCAGGCGGGAAATGTCTCCTGACGCCGAGGCCACATTTCACCACGCAACCATGCACGCCTGGTAACCGGGTGGTTCGTGCTCGCGGGCGGCACCCCTTCGTCAGGGGCGCCGCCCGAGCCGTCTACGTGGAACCCCAAGGCCAGTTCCGTCATCGATCCCCGAGCAGCATTCGGACCCGGGGCGAATGTGACGATGCGACCACATGTGACCGGTTACGGGCACAAAACCCGGCGGCGGAGCGTTGACATGGCACCGACCTCCGCGATCAGGGGGCGGCTCCGGGAAGACACCCGAGAGGGAGGGCTCATGGCCACCGACTACGACGCACCCAGAGTGACCAACACCGACGACGAGCCATCCGAGGACTCGCTCGACCAGCTCAAGGCCGGAAGGAACGAATCACAGTCGGCCGTCGTCGACGTCGAGGAGACGGACACCGCGGAGTCCTTCGAGCTGCCAGGGGCCGACCTGTCCGGCGAGGAATTCACGGTCCGGGTGATACCCAAGAAGGCGGACGAATTCACCTGCACCAGTTGTTTCCTCGTCCATCACCGCAGCCGCCTCGCCGACACGGCCGGTGGGCAGATGATCTGCCTGGACTGCGCCGGCTGAGCACATCCCGGCACAGGCGTGGGTGTGCGGTGCCGGGAACCGCGGCGGAGGCGAGCACCTGCCCGGCACGCGCCTGCTCTCGACCCATGAGGTGATGTCGCGGCCCGCATCGTCGGGCGGCGTCGGACGCGATGCGCCGGGGCCGGCCGGGAACCCCGGGCTGCCGGTGTCGGGATCACGACAGCTTCGCGACCGTCAACAGGACCGCCGAGTCCACCAACGCTTCGAGGCTGTGCCGTGCGTCGGGCACGATGAGCAGATCACCCGCGCGCCCCTCCCACGACAGATCGCCGGTCACCAGCCGGACCCGACCGGACAAGACCTGCACCGTCGCCTCACCCGGGTTCGAATGCTCCCCGAGGACGGCACCCTCGATCATGCCGATCACCGTCTGCCGCAAAACCTTCTCATGCCCGCCGTAGACGGTGTGACCACCACCCGCGGTGGCCGCCTGTTTCAGCTGCTGACGAGCCAAGCCTCGAGCGAAACCCGCTGCATGTCAGTAGTGTATCCAAACCCGCACACGGAGCAGCACGGCGAAAGTCTGCTCCGCCGCAGAGTCACGATCACCCGCCCGGCGCGGTCGGGTTGTTCTCGCTGACACCAGGGGAAAGTGGTGGTTGACGACGAAACCCCAGCCCCCGGCCCGCACCCCGGCGGGGTCTGGGCCAGGGGGCCGCACCTGTCCGCGAGACATGCGGCCGCGGTCGGAAAATCCGTGCAATCCGCCGGAACCGGGCGTCGAGCGCACCTGGCGCTCGCACGGGTGGAGTGCTAAACCAGAAGGAGCGCAGCCAGCCGACACCCGTCGCGGTGGCGAGGTGCGGCCACCAACCTGTAGGAGGTGGTTGCTGTGCTCCATCCCGACCCATTCCGTGACATCGACAGACTCACCGAGCAGCTGCTCGGCACGTCGGCCGGATCCGCCCGAGCCCCACGGTTCATGCCGATGGACCTCTACCGCTCCGGCGATCACTACGTCCTCCACGCAGACCTCCCGGGCGTGGACCCCGGAACGGTGGACGTCAGC
>SEEV01000648.1 GCA_004211695.1 Rhodococcus sp. (in: high G+C Gram-positive bacteria) | reverse complement strand
ACGAAGCTGATCACGACGGCCGCGACGACGACATCGAAACGGTCCCTGGCCCGCATGAGGGGATTTCGGCTCCACGGAGTCAGTCTCCACCAGCGTGATGCGGATGACTGATGGACATTCATCCCGTGCCTCCTCGGCCATCCTTACGCAATCCGAGTCTTCCGCACTCAGGGCGCGCGGCGTAGAGCACAAGGTCATTGGCAGAAGCGACAGAGAAAGCACCTTCCCGGCCACGTTCCACCGGGCGTGCGTCGACGGCAGGCCGGCACGCGGGGACCGGCCGCCAAGGACGCCCGGACGAGTGCCCTTCGCCCTCGCATTGAGCTCGCGGTGACCGCCCCGAGCGCAAGCATCGTCACCCACACGACGACGGTGGCACGTGCCGCCCCGTCCGCCCCGTCCGATGCGATGGGCTGAGCGTGCGCCGAGACGGAGAGTCGCGTGCCTCAACGGTGACGTCGACACATTCTCGCCGAGAACGGATTCGGGTGTGTGAACGTGGATTCTTCCGTCAGGCGGCACGCCGCGAAGGTGCGGGTGTCAGTGCCGGAGAAATCGGTGGTGATCGCGCCGCTACCGAGGCCATGCCCGACCACGGTCACCACGCAGTGGGAGCCCTATCGCTGGTCGCCTGCCAGCCGGGGCAGGGTCAGGCGGCGGCCGGTGACGTACTCGATGTCGAGGACGAGGTAGCAGTCGGCGGACTGGATGGTCCACGGGGAGGGGCCGGTGTGGTCGAACCCGGACAGATACTCGGAGCCGGTGGCGGTGCGGGCGTGGCCGAGAACGACCACACTCCATCCGTCGCGGGTTCCCGACTCGACGTGGCCGGCCTCGAACGCGACGAACGTCCGATCGAAGCGGCCGAACCAGGACTCGTTGCAGGTCGCGATGACGATCTCGGAGCGGGGGGCGGCGAAGGTCACCAGCCGCACCGCAGGTAGGGCGTCCTCGGTGTAGAGCAGACGACCGGTGGGCACCGACCGCAACGCGTGGACACATTCAGTCGGGGTCAGGGTGCCGTCACGGTCGGAGGTACGCATCACGCTGAGGTCCCTTCCAGGCGCGGCGGTCGGGTGCGTGCGTGCGTCTATCTCCTCAGCATGATCGTTCCTTCCCGGAATGGTTAGAGTCCTAAGTCGTTGCCCCGGTCGCTCAGAGTCACCCATGGTGGGTCGTCCACCCGCGGCCGGGTTTGACCCCGACGAAAAGGGGCTACCCCCGGGGTGCACGCGCCACCGCCCGGCAGCGTCCGCGTTCTCAACGGCGGGCGCATGAGGAAGCGGCGCAGAAAGCTGGTGACGATGCCAGGAGACGACGAATCACTGCTGCTCGACACTCTCTCGCAGTTGCGGCTCCAGCAGATGCTGGCCGAGATGCAGGACCGCATCGAGCAGATGACCGCCTCCCGGGAGCAGTTCGACGGACTGCTCGAGGCGATGCTCACCGTCTCGTCCGGCCTCGACCTGGCAGCGACCCTGCGGCGGATCGTCGACGCGGCCATCAGGCTGGTCGACTGCCGCTACGGGGCCCTCGGGGTGCTCAACGACAGCGGAGACGGGTTGCAGGATTTCGTCTACGCGGGCGTCGACGAAGACACCCGGCTTCTGATCGGGGAGTTGCCGGCCGGGCGCGGGCTTCTCGGTCTGCTCATCGACCGTCCCGCACCGCTACGCCTGGACGACATCACCGGGCACCCCGCGTCTGCGGGGTTTCCCGCACGTCACCCGCCGATGCGCACCTTCCTCGGTGTGCCGGTCCGCGTCCGCGGGCAGGTCTACGGCAACCTGTATCTCACCGACAAAGCCGCAGGCCAGTCCTTCACCGAGGGCGACGAAGACCTCATCCAGGCCCTCGCGGCCGCGGCCGGGATCGCCATCGACAACGCCCGTTTGTTCGAACAAGCCCGTCAGCGCCAGCAGTGGCAGCAGGCCACCAGCGAGATCCGCGGCGAACTGCTCGCCGCCATCGACCCCAGCGAGGTGCTCGACCTGATCGCTCGCCGGGCCCGCCACCTGGCCGGCGCCGACCACGTCCTGATCGCCCGACCGGACGACCTCGACCAAGTTTCCGCCGACGTCACCGCCCTCACCGTCACCGCGTACGCCGGAAGCGATCCGAGCGTGCCCGGCATGCGGATCGGTGTCGACGACACCGCTACCGGGCGGGTCTACCGCACCGGGAACCTGATCCGGGAGCCGGAGATCAGCGACACCGGCCCGCACGGTCCGGCTTTGCTGCTGCCGTTGCGGGTGTCCGCGGACTCGGTGACCGGTGTCCTCGCCCTTATCCGCAGCCGCGGCAGGGAACCGTTCGACGACCGCCAACTGCCCCTGGCCGCGGCCTTCGCCGACCAGGCCGCCCTCGCGTTGAAACTGGCCGATGATCAACGCCAACTCACCGCTCTGTCGCTGATCGCCGAGCGGGACCGGATCGCCCGGGATCTGCACGACCACGTCATCCAACGGTTGTTCGCGCACGGACTGCACCTGCAAAGCGCCCAGGCCCGCAGCCGCGTCCCCGAGGCCCGGCAACGATTGTCGGAGATGATCGACGACGTCCAGGACATCATCACCGACGTCCGCACC
>SEEV01000008.1 GCA_004211695.1 Rhodococcus sp. (in: high G+C Gram-positive bacteria) | reverse complement strand
GTGCGTCGACGCGTTCGTGGACGCCCTGGCCGGGCGGAAGCGCCGGGTCTACGTGCCGCGGTGGGTCGAGCTCGTCGGCTGGCTGAAGGCGGTGGTGACGTCGCCGATCGGGGATCGCAACCTGCTGCCCCACGTCCCCCGCATCCTTCCGCTGATGGACGAGGAGGTCGCGAAACTCGGCCGGTCCACCAGCGCACGTAATGTCGCTCTCGGCGACGTCGCCGTCGACCCGCAGTAACCACAATTCCCCGCCAGCGAGAGAGTGTTCATGTCACACACCGATACCGCCGCCGACACCACCCGCGCGAAAGCGCCCGTCGAACATCTCGACGTGCTGATCATCGGCGCCGGACTGTCCGGGATCGGTGCCGCATACCACCTGCAGGACAACTTCCCCCGCCGGACCTACGCGATCCTGGAGAGCCGGGAGTCGATCGGTGGCACCTGGGACCTGTTCCGCTACCCCGGCATTCGTTCCGACTCCGACATGTACACGCTCGGCTACCGGTTCAAGCCGTGGGAGAACGACAAGTCCATCGCCGACGGGCCGTCGATCCTCGAGTACGTCAAGGGCACGGCGGCCGAGCACGGCATCGACCGGAACATCCGGTTCCGGCATCGGGTGTTTCGCTCCGAATGGTCCACCGCCGACACGCAGTGGACGGTCGACGCCGAGCGCACCGACACCGGCGAGAAGGTCCGGTTCACCGCCGACTTCCTGATGTCCTGCAGCGGCTACTACCGCTACGACGAGGGCTACACCCCCGAGTTCCCGGGCATCGACCGGTTCGCGGGGCAGGTCGTGCACCCGCAGAAGTGGCCCGAGAACCTCGACTACGCGGGTAAGCGTGTCGTCATCATCGGCAGCGGGGCCACCGCGGTGACGCTGGCGCCGTCGATGGCGACCGAGGCAGCGCACGTGACCATGCTGCAGCGGTCGCCGACCTACATCATCTCGATGCCGGCGAAGGACAAACTGGCCAACAAGCTCCGACGGCACCTGCCCGCGCGGCTCGCCTACGCGCTCACGCGGCTGAAGAACGCGTCGGTCGCGACGGCGATCTACCAACTGTGCCAGCGCTATCCACAGTTCATGAAGGGGCGCATCCGGCAGATGCAGGAGAGGTGGCTACCGAAGGGGTACGACATCGATACCCACTTCACGCCCCGGTACAACCCGTGGGACCAGCGACTGTGCCTCGTGCCCAACGGCGATCTGTTCCGTTCCATCCGGAACGACGAGGTGTCGATCGTGACCGATCACATCGACACCTTCACCGAATCCGGTATCACGCTGAAGTCCGGTGAGGCGTTGCACGCCGACATCGTCGTCACGGCAACAGGTTTGAACCTGCTCGCGTTCGGCGGGATGACGCTCGTCGTCGACGGCCGCGACATCGACCTCACCGAAACCATGGCGTACAAGGGGATGATGCTCAGCGGGGTGCCCAACTTCGCATTCGTCATCGGCTACACCAACGCGTCCTGGACGCTCAAGGCCGACCTGGTGTGCGAGTACGTTTGCCGCCTGCTCGCGCACATGGACGACAACGGATTCGCGCAGTGCGCCCCGGAGCGGGACAGCGCGGTCGACGAGGAACCGTTCCTCGACTTCGCCGCCGGTTACGTGCTGCGGTCGGTGGAGTCGTTCCCGAAGCAGGGGTCGAAGGCCCCGTGGCGGCTGCGGATGAACTACTTCCGCGACCTGGTGACGCTGCGGCACGGCAAGATCGTCGACGACGCGATGGTCTTTGCGGCTCCGCCGCCTGTGAGTACTTGTTAACGTTAACCGCCCGCGGTTAACAAGTACTCACGGGCCCGGAGGGCACCCGTCGGTTTCACGTAGCGCCCTGCCCTGCTGCACGTACTGTGCGTACTTCTCGGCGTTCTTGTCGGAGACCCGCGTGTCGCGAGGCGGCAGTTGCAGTTCGTCCTCGGCGGGCATACGGGCCTGCAACTCGCGTCCACGTTCGAGTTCGGCATCGAGTTCGGCGCCGAAGAGCAACGCCAGATTGGTGATCCAGAGCCAGAGCAGGAACACGATCACGCCGGCCAGCGATCCGTACGTCTTGTTGTAGCTGCCGAAGTTGGCGACGTACAGACCGAACAGGACCGACGCGAGGATCCACGTCACGATGGCGAGGAATGCACCGGCGCTGATCCAGCGGAAGTTCGGTTGCTTCACGTTGGGCGTGACGTAGTAAAGGATGGCCACGGCTACCACGACGATGCCGAGCACGAACGGCCAGCGGGCGATGTTCCAGACGGTCAGGGCGGTGTCACCGAATCCGACCGCGTCACCCACCGAGCGTGCGACGGGTCCGCTCAGGGCGAGCATTGCCGCAGCGGCGGCCACCAGGACCAGACCGACAACGGTGACGGCCAGCATCAGCGGCCGGAGCTTCCACACGGGACGCCCTTCGTCGACTTCGTACATGCGATTCATCGCGCGTCCGAACGCCCCGATGTAGCCGGACGCCGACCACACCGCACCCAGCAGTCCGAGGACCAGGGCCATGCCCGCGGTCGGGGTCTCGACCAGTTGCGCGATGGGGTCGCGCAACGTGTCCACGGCGGAGGACGGCCCGAGGTCGTCGACCATCTGCAGTACCGCATCGGTGGTCCGCTGCCCCTGACCGAACACTCCCAGCAACGAGACCAGCGCCAGCAGCGCAGGAAACAGCGAGAGGACCGCGTAGTACGTCAGTGCGGCGGCCAGGTCGGTGCACTGATCGCGCGTGAACTCGTGCGCCGTCTTCCGGATGACGTACCACCAGGACGGTTTCGTCAGGTCCGCAGGCGAATCCGGCTTGCGCGGATCGTCGGGGTCCGGTTCCGCGTGCTGATCGTCGTTCATCGGTCACGCCTACCCGAAACCCGGCCCGGGGAAACTGTGACTGTCTCGATGCTTGCATTCCGGCATTCGGAAGTGAAGTTGGAAACGAGTGACCTGTCCGCCACGGTAAGTGGGTCGTGAGCCACCTCACAGCCCACCTCCGAGGAAGAGCAGGTCCCGCGCATGCAATTCGACCTACGCGAACGCATCGACAACAGTCCGATGACGCGTTACCAATGGGGCGCCGTCGCCATCTGCGGTCTACTCAACGTGCTCGACGGCTTCGACGTCCTCGTCATGGCGTTCACCGCGCAGTCGGTGTCGCAGGAATGGGACCTGTCGGGCTCGGTCGTCGGCCTCCTGCTCAGCGCCGGACTGTTCGGCATGGCCGCCGGGTCGCTGTTCCTGGCACCGTGGGCCGACACCATCGGTCGCCGCGCCATGATCCTGCTGTGCCTGGCGCTCGCGTCGACGGGCATGCTGCTCTCTGCGGTCAGCCAGAACGCGATCCAACTCGGCCTGCTCCGCGCACTCACCGGCGTCGGCATCGGCGGAATCCTCGCCAGCAGCAACGTCATTGCCAGTGAGTACGCGTCGAACCGCTGGCGCGGGCTGGCCGTGAGCCTCAACTCCACCGGCTACGCCGTCGGCGCGACGGTCGGCGGAATCATCGCCGTCGTGCTGCAGAACTCGATCGGCTGGCGCGCGGTGTTCCTGTTCGGCGGGCTGTGCACGGCAGCGATCATTCCCGTCGTCTACGCCCGGCTTCCCGAATCGATCGACTTCCTGCTAGTCCGGCGACCGGACAATGCCCTCGACCGCATCAACGCCTTCGCCGTGCGGGTCGGTCAACCGCGCCTCGACGACCTGCCCGCACCGCGTGCCACCGCCACCGCGGACGCCGGTTTCGCGGTGCGTGTCCTCCTGTCGCCCGGGCGGCGCCGCAGCACCTTACTGGTGTGGTTCGCGTTCTTCACGGCGATGTTCGGCTTCTACTTCGTCACCAGCTGGACCCCGAAACTGCTGGTAGAGGCGGGCATGTCCGCGAACCAGGGCGTCACCGGCGGAGTGCTCCTCAACCTCGGCGGCATCTTCGGCGCGACCCTCCTCGGCGCACTGTCCGCGCGGTTCGCACTGAAGCGCGTGCTCATCGCCTACATGGCGACCGCCGGCCTGCTCCTGGTCGTCTTCGTCCCCGCCACCGCGTCCATCGTCATCGCGTTCGGCCTCGGCGCCCTGATCGGTGTCTTCGCCAACGGCTGCATCGCCGGGCTGTACGCGATCACACCGTCGGTCTACTCGCCGTCCGTCCGCGCCACCGGCGTCGGCTGGGGCATCGGCATCGGTCGCGTCGGCGCCATCGCGTCACCGATCGTCGCCGGCGCCCTCCTCGACCGTGACTGGTCGCCCACCCAGCTGTACATCCTCGTCGCCGCGTCCTTCGTCCTCGCCGGACTCGCCGTCTCGCGGTTGCGGTTCGAGAAGACCGGCACGGACGCCGGCGCCACCGCCGCCGCTCCGCTGACTACCCACTGAGGCGGCTCCGCCGCCCGTGAGTGGTTGACGAGCGCAGAGACTCGTTAACCACTCACGGGCCCGGAGGGCCTAGATCCCGACCTTCGACAGGATCGCGGTCATCGCCGCCTGGACGCCGGTGGAGAGGGTGGGTTCCGCGACGGGGGCGAAGAACGGTGAGTGGTTCACCGGCACCGGCTTTCCGCTGTCGAGGGTCTCCGCGGTGTGGCCACCGAACATCCAGAACACCGACGGCACCCCGATCGTCTCGGCGAGCAGACCGAAGTCCTCCGAACCCATCATCGGCGACGACGCGATGACGTTGTGCTCGCCCAGCACCTTCCGCAGCTCGGCGACGAGTTCGGCGGTAGCGTCGGGATCGTTGTAGTTGCGCGGGAAGGTGTACAGCTCCTCGATCAGCGGCTTCGGTGCCCCGGACGCGTCGGCCTCGGCGTAGATGATGCGGCGCAGCGCGGCGTTGACCTGTTCGCGCACCTCGGGATCGAGGGTGCGCACGTTGATCGTGAAGTCGGCGCGGTCCGCGATGATGTTCTCCTTCAGCCCCGCGTGGAACGTCGCGACCGTCACCACCGCAGGCTTCAGCGGGGAAACCTCGCGGGACACGATGGCCTGGATGCGGTTGATCATGTTGACGCCCTGGATGATCGGGTCGATCGAATCCTGAGGCTGGGATCCGTGTGAGCCCTGCCCGTAGACGGTGACCTTCAGGGAGTCGGCCATGGCCATCGCGGCGCCACTGGTCACGTGCACGGTCCCGGCGAGCATCGGACCGACGTGCTGCCCGAAGACTATCTCCGGCTTCGGCGCCCGATCCCACAGACCGTCCTCGACCATCGCCTTCGCTCCGGCGGCGGTTTCCTCGCCCGGCTGGAACAGGAACACGATCGTGCCGGCCCACGCCTCCCGCGCTCCGGCGAGCAGTTCGGCGACGGTGAGCAGGGTGGCGACGTGCGTGTCGTGGCCGCAGCCGTGCATCACGGGCACCTCGGTGCCGTCGTCGAGGTGTCCGGTCGCGACGCTGGCGTAGTCGACGCCGGTGTCCTCGGCGATCGGCAGTCCGTCCGAATCGGCACGGAACGCGACGGTGGGGCCGTCGCCGTTGGTCAGGACACCCACCACACCGGTGCCGCCGCAGACGAAGGTGTCGATTCCCAGGGCGACGAGGGAACTCTGGATCAGTTCGGCGGTCTTGTGTTCCTGCATCGACAGTTCGGGGTTCGCGTGCAAGTACCGGTAGAGGTCGTGCATCTTCGTCCGCAGCTCGTCGGTGAGCGCGATCGGCATGTCGGTCATGGAGTCTTCTTTCGAATCAGGTGTAGGTGACGCGTATCGATTCTTACTCGATGGTCGCGAGCTCGGCGGGGCCCTGGTCGTTCTTGTTCCGGAGGAACCAGGCGAGAACGGCCGTCACGATCACCGCGATGGCGGTGGACGACAGGGCGAGACTCGGCATCGCCGGGACGACGACGAACGTGATGATCGCGGCCACCAGCAGCGCGATCACGGTGGCCCGGGGCTGCTTCATCGACACGATCGCCTGCACGAGGACCGCACCCAGGACGGAGGGCAGGATGTACGCGCGGGTGACGCTCACGATGTCGGCGGGTATCACGCTGATCAGCCAGGTGCCCAGCACACCGACGAACACGGCGAGCGACACGAGGTGCACCATCGCGGCGCCGCAGATCGCCAGGACCGCAGCAAGTTCGGCCCGCTTGGTGCCCGGCTTGGCTCCGATGTTCGTCTGCGCGATGAGCGCCGCGGGCAGCAGCTTGTTCGCAATGTTGCCGATCATGAACGCCTGATACATCGCGGCCGGCCCGAGGATCGGAAAGTAGGTCAGCGGCTCGACCAGCCAGATGATGAAGAACGTCCCGGCCACCGCGGCGAACGCCGTCCACAACTGGGCGGCGGTGACGTCCACATCACCCGAGAAGACCAGGTACAGAGGCGCACCGATCGACAGGAGCAACCCCAGGATCATCGTGATGCGACCCCAGCGGGACGTCGTCTTGTCGAACTCGGCGAGCGCACGTTCTCCGGTGGCCACTGCCACCGCTTCGTCCGTAGTCATCGGGGATCCTTTCGCAGTGGTCATGTCAGGACGTGGCCAGGTAGGTGACCGTGAGCGCGACGAGGATCGAAATGCCCAGTCCCCATTCGCGAAGCCAGCTCTTGCCGAGACGCTGAGCCACGAAGAGGCAGATGCCCATCGCGACGGCGGACGCGGCGAACGCCACGATGTGGTAGCTGGACTTCGTCAGTTCCTGAAAGCCCAGCGACGCGAACGCGCCGATCAGCGCCGCGGACGGAACCACGGCCATCAACGCCGGATTCACCGTGCGGATCTTCGCGTCTCCGCGTTTGAGCAGCGGCGTGAGGATCAGCGCCGACAGCATCCACATCACACCACCGATGCTCATGGCAAAGAACGCGACGACGAACACGTTCTGGGTGTAGCTGTCGGCGCCGAGTTTCGCACCCATGGAGTCGGCGGCGATACTGGCCGCGGACACGTCGTATGCGGCGGAACCGATCAGTCCGATGCGTGCCAGGACCGCGGGTGTGCCGAAGAGGGCGAGCAGCGCAATCGCCACGAGGCACACCGCGAGGGACGGTCCGATCGCCGACACGGCGCCGGAGCGGAACGACACTTTCATGTCTTCCGGTGACATGTCCGCGACCGGTGCGACCTTGCGGACCGCGGTCATGTAGATCGCCGACTGCACGACGATGATGACGAAGATGCCGGCCACCGCCACCCAGAGCACGGGTGCATTGGCGATGGCCATGATGTTCGTGGATGCCCCACTAGCAGACACGTTCATGGATCTCCCCGGGAAGGTGAGCAACCGGGTACCGGTTGCCGAGCGTGGGAAGGCGATCCGGTGGATCACCTTGGTTGGCACCCGCTCTGTTCCGTAACCTGAGAGTTTGGAGACACACTCGTGGGAGTGGTCATCGTGCCCCGTCGGTGAGTGTGCCGAAACCGTCGACACACTGCTCTCCAGAGTTCCCGACCCTGACTGTCCTGGTGCCTGAGAGTGTGTGGATACTTGCTCCTTCGGCGCCCGGGACTCGGTCCCGGAACTCTCCAGCCAGGTTCATTGGGAGGAACCACCGAGATGGTTCCGAGTCGAACCGACTCGAGACGTACTGTTTCGCAGACGTATTACGGCAGCATGACTGCACCGTTCCATAGTGTTAACTCGGCCCCACAGCGGAAATCACCAGGGCGCGTTCGCATGCCGAACATCCCATGTGAGTGGCAAAGCGTGCGCCGGCACACATTGCCACTCACATGGGGGTCAGCCGTGGACGTGGAGAGCCTTGCCGGCCACTGCCAGCAGGGCCTCACCGAGTGCCTCGCCCTGCGTGGGATGGGCGTGCACGAACTTCGCCGCCTGGGCTGCCTCGACCTGGAAGTTGTACATCAGCTGCGCCTCACCGATCAGTTCGCCGACGCGGTCGCCGACCATGTGCACGCCGACCACCACACCGTTCGGCGCCACCACGAGTTTTACCGCCCCCGACGTCTTCAGGATCTGGCTCTTGCCGTTGCCGGCGAGATCGGAGGTGACGGTCTCGATGCCGTCACCGAACTTTTCCCGCGCCGCGGTCTCGGTCAGCCCGACCGACGCCACCTCGGGGTGGGAGTAGGTGACCCGCGGGATCCCGGTCTCGTCGATGACGTCCGGACGGAGCCCGGCGATCTCCTCCGCCACGAAGATGCCCTGCTGGAAACCGCGGTGCGCGAGTTGCAGCCCGGGGACGATGTCGCCGACCGCGTAGACGTTCGGCACCGTGGTGCGCAGTCGGTCGCTGGTCACCACGAACCCCCGGTCGAGGACCACACCGGTCTCCTCGTACCCCATCGAGGCGGTGTTCGGACCGCGGCCCACCGCGACCAGCACGACGTCGGCGTCGAGCACGTCACCGGAGTCGAGGGTGACTGACACCGAATCGTCGTCCTGCGTCACCTCGGTCACCCGGACACCGGTCTTCGCGGCGATCTTGCGACGACGGAACGCCCGCTCGAGGTACTTGGACACCGTCTCGTCCTCGTTCGGCACCAGCCTCGGCATCGCCTCGACGATCGTGACCGACGCGCCGAACGACGTCCACACACTTGCGAATTCGACGCCGATGACGCCACCGCCGAGGATGATCGCCTTCTTCGGGACGGACGGCAGGACGAGCGCCTGGTCACTGGTGACGACCCTGCCACCGATGGCGACACTCGGCAGCGTCTTCGGGGACGAACCCGTCGCCAGGACGACGGCGGCACCGGTGATCAGCTCGCCGTCGACCTCGACACCGTTGGGCCCGACCAACCGTCCACGGCCGTTGACGACGGTGATGCCGTATGAGTCGACGAGGCCCTGCAGGCCCTTGTGCAACCGGGTGACGATCGTGTTCTTGTAGCTCAGCACCTTCTCGAGATCGACGCCCTCGAACGAGGCATCGACACCGAACTGTGAAGCGGTGCGGGCACTGTCGGCAACCTCGGCGGCGTGCAGCAGCGCCTTGGTCGGGATGCACCCCTGATGCAGGCAGGTGCCACCGAGTGCGTTCTCTTCGATCAAAATGACGGAGCGGCCCAGTTCGGCGGAACGGATGGCGGCCGCGTAACCGCCGGAACCACCGCCGAGGATGACGACGTCTGCAGATCGGTTGGACATGGAAACTCCTAGCTGGACGAGACGGGGTATGAGGTCAGAGGGTCGCGGTAGCGGCGACGGCGTCCGCGTGCAGGCGGCCGGCCCGGTACGACGAGCGGACGAGCGGACCGGACAGGACGCCGAGGAATCCGATCTCGCGGGCGGTCTCGTCGAGCATGACGAACTCCTCGGGTTTCGCCCACCGCTCCACGGGATGGTGCCGGGCCGACGGCCGCAGATATTGGGTGATCGTGATCAACTGGCAGCCGGCGGCGCGCAGGTCCCGGAGGGCCTGGATCACCTCGTCCGTGGTCTCCCCCAGCCCGAGGATCAGGTTCGACTTGGTGATCAGACCGTCCTCCCGCGCGCGGGTGATCACGTCGAGGGACCGCTCGTAGGTGAAGGCTGGCCGGATGCGACGGAAGACCCGGGGAACGGTCTCCACGTTGTGCGCCAGCACTTCCGGGCGAGTGCCGAACACTTCGCGGAGCTGCGCCGGGTCGGCGTTGAAGTCGGGGATCAGCAGTTCGACGCCGGTTCCCGGGCACAGCTCGTGAATCTGCCGGACCGTCTCGGCGTACAGCCAGGCACCGCCGTCGGGCAGATCGTCGCGGGCGACCCCGGTGACGGTGGCGTACCGAAGCCCCATGGACTGCACCGATTCCGCGACACGACTCGGCTCACCCCTATCCAGGTCTGCCGGCTTGCCGGTGTCGATCTGGCAGAAGTCGCACCGCCGGGTGCACTGGCTCCCGCCGATGAGGAAGGTCGCCTCCCGGTCCTCCCAGCATTCGAAGATGTTGGGGCATCCCGCTTCCTGACACACCGTGTGCAGGTTCTCGCGTTCGACGAGCGCGGCGAGCTTCCGGTACTCGGGCCCGGTCCGCACCTGCACCTTCATCCACGAAGGTTTGCGTTCGACCGGGGTCTGGGCGTTGCGGATCTCGAGGCGGAGCAAACGCCTGCCGGCCGGGGCGAGCGGAGTCTCGGGGGATGGCGCTGGGGAGGTGGTCATGGAGGAGCTCCTTCGAACGGCCGAGACCGATCGGTATGAAATTTCGGGCGGCGCGCGGGCGGCGCCACTCGACGGGAAGTATGAGGGAAGGCGAGCACGCGACGACAACCGTTGCAATTGTGGTTGTCTGGGCTCTCATCGCTGTGGGTGTGCGGTCACGTCCGAGCGAGGATCAGTCGAGGATGCCAAATGACGAGGCATTTTGGCAACACCGTCGGCGCCCGGCGGCCGCCCGGGAATCCGAGGGAGACAAACCTGCGGAGCCTGTGTACTGTTTGGCCAACCACAACTGAAGACGCCGTTGACGCGCAGCGGGAGAACCTCCATTTTCGGAGGCGCCGTAGGAGCAACTTCCTCCCCGGGAATCTCTCAGGCCCCAGTACCGCAGCGCAGAGGCAACTCTGGAGAAAGAATCGGCCGCACGGCCGGAACTTACCGAAGGTGAAGAGCATGCCGCGCACGCGGTACGCCCAAACTCTCAGGTTTCAGGACAGAGCGGGGAGGTGCCCCCTTGTCGGTGTCCGGTGCGGTCCGGACTCAACGAAACCGGAGTCACCTCGTGTCAGTAGATCCCCGTATTGCGCCTCTCGGCGCGCCCCTCACCAGCGATTTTCCGGCACGCCACATCGGCCCCGACGCTTCCGCCACCCAGCGCATGCTCGGCGCCCTCGGGTACGACACGCTCGATCAGCTCATCGACGCGGCAGTGCCCGACCAGATCCGCAGCTCGGAGGCCATGGACCTGCCCGCGGCGCGGTCCGAGCAGCAGGTGCTCTCCGACCTTCGGACGCTGTCGGAGCGCAACGAGACCCGCGTGCAGATGATCGGCCTCGGCTACTCCGACACCATCACCCCCGCGGTGTTGCGCCGGAACATGCTGGAGTCGCCGGCCTGGTACACGGCGTACACCCCGTATCAGCCGGAAATCTCCCAGGGCAGGCTCGAGGCGCTGCTCACGTTCCAGACCGTCATCGAAGACCTGACGGCCCTCCCCCTCGCCGGCGCTTCGTTGCTGGACGAGGCCACCGCGGTGATGGAAGCGGTGCTGCTGATGCGGCGCGCGAACAAGGCGAAGTCCGGCACGAACCGGGTCGTCGTCGACGCCGACTGCCTGCCGCAGACCCTCGCGGTGGTGCGCGGCCGGGCCAAGTCGGTGGGAATCGACGTCGAGGTGACCGACTTCGCCGGCGGACTCCCGGACGGTGACCTGTTCGGTGTCGTGTTCCAGGCGCCCGGCGCGAGCGGACACGTGCGCGACCTGGCCCCGCTCATCGCCGCCGCCAAGGAGCGTGGTGCGCTCACCACGGTCGCGGCCGACCTGCTGTCGCTGACGCTCCTCACCCCGCCCGGTGAGCAGGGCGCCGACATCGCGGTGGGATCCGCCCAGCGCTTCGGTGTTCCCCTGTTCTTCGGTGGGCCGCACGCGGGCTACATGGCCGTGCGCAGCGGGCTCGAGCGGATGCTCCCCGGCCGGCTCGTCGGGGTGTCCGTCGACGTCGACGGCAAGCCCGCGTACCGGCTGGCACTGCAGACCCGCGAACAGCACATCCGCCGCGACAAGGCGACCAGCAACATCTGCACGGCGCAGGCGCTCCTCGCCAACGTCGCCGCCATGTACGCCGCCTACCATGGCCCGGAAGGACTGCGCGCCATAGCGACTCGGGCGCACGGACACGCGACCGCCGTCGCGGGCAGCCTCCGCGCGGCCGGTCAGTCGGTGGTCCACGACAGCTTCTTCGACACCGTGCTGGTGCGCGTTCCGGCCGGGGCGCGGGCGGTCGTCGACCGCGCCGACCGCGACGGCATCAACCTGAGACTGGTCGACGCGGACCACGTGGCGATCGCCTGCGACGAGTGCACCACCGACGAGATCGTGGGCCGTGTGCTGTCCGCGTTCGGCGCCGGAGTCCAGGCGGGCACGGTCTCGCAACTGCCGCAGTCGCTGCTGCGGACGTCGGACTACCTGCGGCACCCCGTGTTCCACGAGCACCGATCCGAGACGGCGATGCTGCGCTTCCTGCGGGCGCTGTCCGACAAGGACCTCGCCCTCGACCGCACCATGATCCCGCTGGGCTCCTGCACGATGAAGCTCAACTCCGCCGTGGAGATGGAGCCGATCAGCTGGCCCGGGTTCGCGTCCATCCACCCGTTCGCCCCGGTCGAGCAGACCAGCGGCTACCTCCAGCTCATCCGCGGGCTCGAGCGGTGGCTGAGCGAGATCACCGGATACGACCGGGTGTCGTTGCAGCCCAACGCCGGATCGCAGGGCGAGCTCGCCGGACTGCTGGCCATCAACGGCTACCACGACAGCCTCGGAGAACTCGACCGGGACATCTGCCTCATCCCGCAGTCCGCGCACGGCACCAACGCCGCGTCCGCGGTGCTGGCCGGCATGCGGGTGGTGGTGGTCGCGACGGCGTCGAACGGCAACATCGACCTGGACGATCTGCGCGCGAAGATCGGAGCGCACGAAGGCAAGATCGCCGCGATCATGCTGACCTACCCGTCCACCCACGGTGTGTACGAGAACGACGTGCGGACGGTGTGCGATCTCGTGCACGAGGCCGGCGGCCAGGTGTACGTGGACGGCGCCAACCTCAACGCTCTCGTCGGTCTGGCCCAGCCCGGGAAGTTCGGCGGCGACGTGTCGCACCTGAACCTGCACAAGACGTTCTGCATCCCGCACGGCGGCGGTGGCCCCGGCGTCGGGCCGGTCGCGGTGCGCAAGCACCTGGCGCCGTTCCTGCCCGGCAACCCGCTCGGCGGCGATCAGCTCGGCACCCCGGTGTCGGCGGCGAACTACGGGTCCGCCGGGATCCTGCCGATCACCTGGGCGTACATCGCCCTGATGGGCCCGGAGGGGCTGACGGAGGCCACCAAGACCGCGGTGCTGGCCGCCAACTACGTCGCGAAGGCGCTCGACGCGCACTTCCCCGTCCTCTACACCGGGCCCTCCGGTCTGGTGGCGCACGAGTGCATCCTGGACCTGCGCCCGGTCACGAAGGCGACCGGTGTGACCGCCGAGGATGTGGCAAAGCGGTTGATCGACTACGGTTTTCACGCCCCCACCCTGTCGTTCCCCGTCAACGGCACGCTGATGGTGGAGCCGACCGAATCCGAGGATCTGGCCGAGCTCGACCGCTTCATCGAGGCGATGATCTCGATCCGCCGCGAAATCGATCTGGTCGGCGACGGCGTCTGGCCGCTCGAGCGCAGCCCGCTGCGTCAGGCCCCGCACACCGCGGAACAGGTCACCGCCGACACCTGGGATCTGCCCTACCCGCGCCACCTCGCCGCCTTCCCGGTCGCGTCGCTTCGCGGCAGCAAGTACTGGCCTCCGGTGCGCCGCATCGACGGCGTGCACGGCGACCGCAACCTCGTGTGCTCGTGCCCCGCGCCCGAGGCCTTCGAGAACACCACCGACATCGATTCTCCGGCCATCGCCGAGACCCCCGAGGAGGCCTTCGCATGACCCTCACCACCACACCCGCGTCCCCGCTCCTGGGCGAGCACGGTGCGCTCGGCGCCCACTTCACCGACTTCGCCGGCTGGCAGACGCCGCTGAAGTACGACAGCGAACTCGCCGAACACCATGCCGTCCGCAAGACCGCCGGACTGTTCGACCTCTCGCACATGGGTGAGATCGCCGTCAGCGGGCCCGAATCCGGTGCACTGCTGGATTACGCACTCGCCGGCGAGCTGTCGAAGATCGGCGTCGGCCGCGCCAAGTACTCGCTGCTCTGCAACGCGGACGGCGGCGTGATCGACGACCTCGTCGTCTACCGTCTCGCCAACGAGCATTTCCTCGTGGTCGCCAACGCCGCGAACGCCCCGGCGGTGTCCCGCGAACTGGTGGCCCGCGCCGAGGGCTTCTCGGCAACGGTCGACGACCAGTCGGCGGAGACCGCGCTGATCGCCGTGCAGGGACCGGCCGCCCAGGACATCGTGCAGACCCTCGTCCCCGACCGACAGGTGGAGGCCGTCGCGGACCTGAAGTACTACGCGGTGACCCGCGCGGTCGTCGCCGGCATCGACGTCCTCCTCGCCCGCACCGGCTACACCGGCGAGGACGGATTCGAGCTCTACGTCCCGAACGACCAGGCCGTGCAGTTGTGGCGCGCGCTTCTCGACGCCACCGCGGCACGTGACGGCGTGCCCGCGGGTCTCGCCTGCCGCGACACCCTGCGGCTGGAGGCCGGCATGGCGCTCTACGGGCACGAGCTGACCCTCGACACGAACCCGTTCGAGGCCGGTCTCGGCAAGGTGGTCCGGCTGAACAAGGAGTTCGTCGGCCGGGATGCCCTGCAGAAGTTGTCGGAGCAGGCCCCGCAGCGGGTGCTCGTCGGCCTCGCGGGCACCGGTCGCCGGGCCGCCCGCGCCGAGTACACCGTCCATGACGCGTCCGGCGGAACCGCGGTCGGCACTATCACGTCCGGCGCCCTGTCGCCGACGCTCGGACATCCGATCGCGCTGGCGTTCGTCGACATCGCGCTCCGCGAGCCCGGCACCGAACTGACCGTCGACATCCGCGGCAAGAAGGAACCGTTCGTGGTCACGCCGTCGCCGTTCTATCGCCGTTCCTGAACCGTCCCCACATCCTTCAGCCCTGAAAAAGGTACAACTATGTCTTCAGCAGCCTTCCCCGACGACCGCAGCTACACCGACGACCACGAGTGGGTCCTGATCACGCCGGGCGCCGCTCTCCCCGACGAGCCCGTCCGTGTCGGCATCACCTCCGTCGCCGTCAACTCGCTCGGTGAGCTCGTCTTCGTCGATCTGCCCGAGGTCGGTGCCATCATCGTCGCCGGCGAGGCGTGCGGTGAGGTCGAGTCGACCAAGACCGTCTCCGAGCTGTACCCGCCGGTCAGCGGTCGGGTGACCCTGATCAACTCCGCCGCCGTCGACGACCCCGGCCTGGTCACCTCGGACCCGTACGGGGAGGGCTGGCTGTTCGCCGTCCAGCCGTCCGACGCCGGAGAGCTCCTCACCGCCGCCGAGTACGCGGAGAAGAACGGAGTGCAGGTATGAGCGTCCTCAACCGCGATCTCGCGGATTTCGATCCCGACGTGGCCGCACTGATCGGCAAGGAACTGGAGCGTCAGCGCACCGGCCTCGAGATGATCGCGTCGGAGAACCACGCGCCGCTCGCGGTCATGCAGGCGCAGGGTTCCGTGCTGACCAACAAGTACGCCGAGGGGTACCCCGGACGCCGCTACTACGGCGGGTGCGAGCACGTCGACTCCATCGAGCAGCTCGCCATCGACCGCGTCAAGGCCCTCTTCGCCGCCGAATACGCCAACGTGCAACCGCATTCGGGTGCCACCGCGAACGCGTCGGTGATGCACGCGCTGATCAAGCCGGGCGACACGATCCTCGGTCTCTCGCTCGCCGACGGCGGCCACCTCACGCACGGCATGCGCCTGAACTTCTCCGGCAAGCTCTACAACGTGGCGGCGTACGGGGTGTCCGAGAAGGACTACCTGATCGACATGGACGAGGTCGCGAAGGCGGCGCGCGAACACCGTCCGCAGCTGATCATCGCCGGCTGGTCGGCCTACCCGCGCCAGTTGGACTTCGCCCGATTCCGGGAGATCGCGGACGAGGTCGGCGCCTATCTGATGGTCGACATGGCCCATTTCGCCGGACTCGTGGCCACCGGATTCCACCCGTCTCCCGTGCCGCACGCGCACGTCGTGACGTCGACGACGCACAAGACCCTCGGCGGGCCCCGCGGCGGGATCATCCTGACCAACGATGCGGCCATCGCGAAGAAGATCAACTCCGCCGTCTTCCCCGGCCAGCAGGGCGGACCACTCGAGCACGTGATCGCCGGTAAGGCAACGGCATTCAAGATGGCTGCCGAGCCCGCGTTCGCGGAACGCCAGGAACGCTGCCTCGACGGGGCGAAGGTACTCGCCGAGCGACTCGGCCGCCCCGACGTCAAGGAAGCCGGAATCAGCGTCCTCACCGGCGGCACGGACGTGCACCTCGTCCTCGTCGACCTCCGCGATGCCGACATCGACGGACAGCAGGCCGAGGACCGGCTGGACGCGATCGGAATCACCGTCAACGGCAACGCCGTTCCGTTCGACCCACGGCCGCCGATGGTGACGTCCGGCCTGCGGATCGGCACACCGGCCCTCGCGGCGCGCGGTTTCGTCCGGGACGATTTCGTGAAGGTCGCCGACCTGATCGCCCAGGCCCTCGTCGCCCCCGCCGACGCGGACACGGCCGGACTGGCGGCCCAGGTCCGCGTGCTCGCGGACAAATACCCCCTCTACCCGGGTCTGTAACTCGATGTCTCCCGCTTCGATCCTTCCATCCGATCCTCACTCCGTTCCTCGCTGCGCTTCGGTACTCGTTGCGATGCTCCGGAAGGACCTCACCTCGTGACGATGTTTCCCGGTTCGATCCTTCCATCCGCTCCTCACTCCGTTCCTCGCTGCGCTGCGGTACTCGTTGCGATGCTCCGGAAGGACCTCACCTCGTGACGATCAGTGTGTTCGACCTGTTCTCCGTCGGAATCGGTCCGTCCAGCTCGCATACGGTCGGGCCGATGCGGGCGGCGGGCACGTTCGTCGACGACCTCGGCACACTCGCACTTCTCGGGGACGTCGCCGGTGTCCGCGTCGATCTGTACGGATCGCTCGCGGCCACCGGCGCCGGCCACGGCACCATGTCCGCGATCCTCCTCGGACTCGAGGGGTACCGGCCGGAGACCATCGCCACCGAGGAGATGGAAACGCGGCTGGACGCGGTGCGGGCGAGCCGGCGGATCCGCCTCGCCGGTGTGGTGGACATTCCGCTCGCGGAGGACGAGATGGTGCTGCATCCGTTGACCGTCCTCGACTTCCATCCCAACGCCATGACGCTCACCGCGACCGCGGCGAGCGGTCGCGAACTGCATGCGCAGACGTACTATTCGATCGGCGGCGGGTTCGTCGTCACCGGGGACGAGCCGGAGCCTTCCGTCGGCGCCGTCGCGAACGCACTGTCGTTCGGGTCGGCGCGCGAGTTGCTGGACCTCACCGAGCACTACGGGCTCACGATCAGCGAGGTCATGCTCGAACACGAACGTGCTCTCCGTCCCGAGTCGGAGGTCCGCACGCGGCTTCTCCACATCCGCGACGTGATGGTCGAGTGCCAGCGACGCGGCATCGGCAGGGACGGGTACCTGCCCGGCAGCCTGCGGGTGCGTCGCCGCGCTCGCGGCTGGTACGAGCGACTGAATATCGAAGACCCCGAACGTAATCCCGCGTTCGCGGAGGACTGGGTGAACCTGGTGGCCCTCGCCGTCAACGAGGAGAACGCCTCCGGCGGCAGGATCGTCACCGCCCCCACCAACGGTGCCGCCGGCATCATCCCGGCGGTGCTGCACTACGTGGTGTACTACACCCCCGCCGGAAAGTCCGATCCGGACGACACGGCGGTGCGGTTCCTGCTGGCGGCGGGCGCGGTCGGATCCCTGTACAAGGAGCGGGCCTCGATCTCCGGGGCCGAGGTGGGCTGCCAGGGTGAGGTGGGGTCCGCCGCATCCATGGCCGCCGCCGGTCTCGCCGAGATCCTCGGCGGCAGCCCGGAACAGGTGGAGAACTCGGCGGAGATCGCGATGGAACACAGTCTGGGTCTGACGTGTGATCCCATCGGCGGTCTGGTGCAGATCCCCTGCATCGAGCGCAACGCCATCTCGGCGGGCAAGGCGATCAACGCCGCCCGGATGGCACTGCGCGGCGACGGCACCCACCGGGTCAGCCTGGATCAGGTGATCGAGACGATGCGGGCCACCGGCGCCGACATGAGCTCGAAGTACAAGGAGACCTCCACCGGCGGTCTCGCCGTCAACGTGTCGGTGAACCTCGTCGAATGCTGACGCCAATCCTGTGAGACAAAAAGGCATTCACGGTGCCGGGATCCGATCGGGATCCCTGCACCGTGGTCATGCAGGTGCGGGCTGCAACAGACCGATCCGGTCGAATCGCTCCGCACGTTCGGAGAGTCGCTGCGTGGTGTCGGCCGCGTCGAGGCGCGACAGCTCGCGGTGGAGCACCGCGCCCACCCGCGTGCAGAATGCCGCGGATTCCTCGGCGGCGTCTGGGAATTCGGGGATCACCTCGTCCACGATGCCGCTCGCGAGGAGGTCGGACGACCGGATGCCCTGCCGTGCGGCCATGTCGGGGGCGTGCTCCACGTCGTGGTGCAGAATCGCGCTCGCACCCTCAGGTGGCAGGGGCGAGAGCCAGCCGTGCTGGGCGGCGAGCACCCGGTCCGCCGGAATCAGGGCGAGCGCGCCGCCGCCGGTGCCCTGCCCGAGCAGCAGGGAGATGGTGGGAACGTCGAGTGAGACCATGTCCGCGATGCAGCGCGCGATCTCACCGGCGAGGCAGCCTTCCTCCGCTTCCTTCGACAGCGCCGCGCCCGCGGTGTCGATGACCGTCACCAGCGGCAGGTTCAATTCGGCCGCCAGCCGCATGCCGCGCCGTGCCTCCCGGAGTGCGCCGGGGCCGAGCGGCGACCGCGTGGTCTGACCGCGGCGGTCCTGCCCGAGCAGGACGCAGGGCACGTCACCGAATCGGACGAGGGCGAGGATGAGGCCCGGATCGTTCTCACCCTGACCGGTTCCGTTGAGCGGCAGAACATCCGACGCGGAATGGAACATCACCTCACGGACCCCGGGTCGATCGTCGCGGCGTGAGGCGACCACCGACTCCCACGCAGGGACCTCCGGCGGATTGCCGTGCACGGGCACGTCGGCGAGCGACGCGCGGCCCCCGCGACTGGAGGTGATGATGCGCAGGGCGCGGTCGACGATCTCGGCGAGTTGGTCCGGCGGCCGCACCGCGTCGATGAGTCCGTGCGCGTGGAGATTCTCGGCGGTCTGGACACCGGCAGGGAAGGGTGAATCGTACAGCGCCTCGTACACCCGCGGTCCGAGGAACCCGACGAGCGCCCCCGGTTCCGCGATGGTGACGTGGCCGAGGGATCCCCAGGACGCGAACACCCCACCGGTCGTGGGGCTCCGGAGGTAGACGAGGTAGGGCAGGTGCGCTTCCTTGTGCTTGATCACCGCCGCCGTAATCTTGACCATCTGCAGGAACGCGGTGGTCCCCTCCTGCATCCTCGTTCCGCCCGACGTGGGGAGGGCGAGAAGCGGGAGGCGCTCCTGGGTGGCGCGGCGTATCGCGGCGACCAGACGCTCGCCCGCGGCCACGCCGATCGAGCCGCCGAGGAAGCCGAACTCACAGATCAGGATTGCGGTCCGGCGGCCGCGGATGGTGGCCGCCCCGGTCAGCACCGCCTCGTCGAGGCCGGTCTTCTCCTGTGCGCGAAGCAGTTCGTCGGCGTACTCGGAATCCGCCGCGACCGGGATCGGGGGGCTGTCCCACGACTCCCAGGTGCCGGCATCGACCACGAGGTCGAGAAGTTCGGGAGCGGTCAGGCGTGCCATCAGCTGCATTCCTTCAGCCACGACATCACGGTGTCGGTGTCGGCGCCGAGGACCGGGGGTGCGGTGTGCCGGGTCTCGGTGACCTCGGTGCCGTCCGGTTCGAAGAATCGGAGGGGCGGGCCGGGCAGGGTGATGTTGCCGAGCGTGCGGTGGTCGACGTCGACGATCAGCCCCTGTGACTTGGTCTGCTCCCATTCGTAGACCTCGGAGATCGTCCGGACCCGTCCCGCCGGCACCCCGATGCGGTCGAGTTCGACGAGAAGTTCGTCGCTGGTGTACGCGCCGAACGCATCTTCGACCAGTTCCAGGACCTGCTTGTGGTTCTCGACGCGTTCGGGGTTCGTGGCCATTCCGGGGGCGTCGGGGTCGAGGTGGAAGCCGGCGCAGAACCGCTTCCACAGCCCTTCGCTGCCGACCGAGATCTGCACCGCGCCGTCGGCGGTGCGGAACAGTCCGTACGGAGAGATCGACGGATGGTGGTTGCCCTGCGCCTCGCCGACCTCGCCGGCGACGGTCCACTTCGTCCCCTGGAAGGCGTGCACGCCGACGACACTGGCCAGCAACGATGTTCGCACCACGCGGCCCCGGCCGGTGCGTTCGCGTTCCTGCAGGGCCGCGACGACACCGAATGCCCCGTACATGCCGGCGAGCAGATCCGCGATGGGAACGCCGACGCGCTGGACGTCGTCCGGATTCGGTCCCGTCAGCGACATCAGCCCGGCCTCGCCCTGCGCGATCTGGTCGTAGCCGGCGCGGCCCCCTTCGGGCCCGTCGTGACCGAAACCGCTGATGGACAGGACGACCAGGCGCGGGTTCAGCTCGGCGAGCCGTTCGGTGGTGAATCCCAGCCGGTCGAGGACCCCGGTGCGGAAGTTCTCCATGAGGACGTCGGCGCGCCGAACGAGGGCTTCGAGGGTGGCGCGGCCGTCGTCCGCCTTCAGGTCGAGGGTGATCGACTTCTTGTTCCGGTTCGCGGACAGGAAGTACGTGGATTCCCGCTCGGCGTCGGCCGGCTCCACGAAGGGCGGGCCCCACCCGCGGGTGTCGTCGCCACCGCGCGGTGTTTCGACCTTGATGACCTCGGCGCCGAGATCGCCGAGCATCATCGCCGCGTGCGGACCTGCGAGTGCGCGGGTCAGATCGACGACGACCACGCCTTGCAGCGGACCGGTTCGCTCCATCGTTTTCGAGGACATGTGAAACCACCGTTACTTCCTGGCGAGAGCCGCGATATCTGGATTGTTGGTTCAGTGACCTAGTGGACTAGCCAATTAAATGAAACATCTGATCCGACCGATGTCAAGGACGAAAATTCGACGTGCCCGGCGAGGGCCGGCGGATCTACCCGACGACGGTCAGAGCCAGCCGGGCACCACGAGAATCGCCCAGGCCACGAGGGGCCCGATGGCGACGACGAGCGCGCTGTATTTCAGGATCTGCTTGTAGAAGCGATCCCGATCGACGTTCTGCGCGTTGGCGAGGACGAGCGCACCGTTGGTCGAGAACGGGCTGACGTCCACGATGGTCGAGGAGATGGCGAGCGCGACGATGACTCCCACCGCGCCCACCTCTCCGGCGAGCAGGAACGGGACCGCGAGCGGAATGGTCGCTCCCAGGATCGCCGTGGACGAGGCGAACGCGGAGACGATGGCCCCGATGTAGCAGAGGAGAAGGGCGACGAGGAGCGGCATTCCCAGGCTGGCCACCGCATTTCCGACGTACTCGACGGTGCCCGCCTCCTGCAGCACTCCCACGAAGGTGAGGACGCCGCCGATGAGCAGCACCGTCGACCAGCTGATCTGAGCGATCGCGCCCTTCTGCGCCTTCGGGGAGGCCAGCGCCAGGACGACGGCCACCGTCATCGAGATGAAGCCGACGTCCAGGTCGAGGATCAGCGAGAACACGGCGAGAGCGGCGAGGCCGACGAGAGTGAGGACCTGATCGAACGTGACACGAGTGCGCGCCGGTGAGTCCGTGGCGGTCGGCGTCGGGCGCACCTTGGTCGCGGTGGCTCCTCCCGAACCCGAGTTACCTCCGGTCGCGGGCACTCCTCCACCCGAGACGCCGCCGGTTTCTGCCGTTTCCTCCGGGCCGTCGTCGTGCACGCTGCGGCCGATCAGGTCCCGTCCGCCGAGGAAGACGAAGAGGAGCACCCCGATCGCGGCGTTGAAGAGGAGGCTTCCGAGGAAGAGAGTGAGCGGGCTGTTGGTCAATCCCGCCTTGGACGCGATGTCGTTGACCGTGACGCCGTAGATGCTGATCGGCGAGAAGCCGCCGGCCTGGGCTCCGTGCACGACCATCATGCCCATCAGGAGGGCGTTGATCTTGTAGCGAGCGGCGAAGCCGAGAGCGATCGGCGCGACGATCGCCACCGCGGCGGGTCCGAGCGCACCGATCGCGGTGAGCACCGCGGTGATCCCGAACATCACCCAGGGGATCAGGGCGACACGACCGCGGACCAGCCGGACCGCCCCGCGGACCATGAGGTCGACGGTTCCGTTGTTCTGGGCGATCGCGAAGAGGTACGTGATGCCGACCAGCGTCAGGAACAGGCTGCTGGGGAATCCGGCGATGATGTCGTCGCTGCTCATGTGCAGCGACAGGGTTCCGACGAAGAAGGCGGCAACGAAGCCGAGTGCGCCCATGTTCACGGGCAGCACGGTCGCCGCCAGGAACATGACGGCGAGCGCAAGTATGGGGATCAACTCGGTCGACATGAAAGTCTCCGGTTCTGTGGCAGTGGCAACTGGTCTCGACCGCCGCCTACGAGCAAATTGACTCAGTGGCAGATTGGCCTAGCCACTTCATAAAAGCAGTGTTGTGGATCACTGTCAACAGGAACTGTGGGTGCGGTTACATGCGTATGCGAGATACCGTGGAGTAGTTTCAGTGGAATGGAGAGTGGGTGGCCCAGTGGCTGAGCAACTGCGTCCGGTAGCCCGACCGCGGCTGTACGAGGTGATCGTCGAACAGCTGTGCGCACATATCGCCGACCACGAGATGACACCGGGCGACCGCCTTCCCGCCGAGCGTGAACTCGCAGCTCAGCTGGGTGTGAGCCGCGCGTCCCTGAGTCAGGCGCTCGTCGCCCTCGAGGTGCAGGGTGTGGTGTCGGTGCGGCACGGTGACGGCGCCGTGCTCGTCCGCCGCCCCATCGAGGAGCGAGCCGTCAAGGCGCTGCGGGAGCACGCCGACCGTCTCCCCGAGGTCATCGAGGCCCGCGAGGCACTCGAGGTCAAACTTGCCGGGCTCGCCGCCGAGCGCCGCACCGACGCGGAAATGGCGGCGATCGATTCGGCACTGGCCACGATGGAGTCGGAGATCGCCGCGGGTGATCGCGGCGTCGTCGGCGACGAGCAGTTCCACGAGGCCATCACCGTCGCCGCGCACTCGTCGCTGCTGGCCAAACTGATGCACGAGATCTCCGGGCTGATCCGGGAGACCCGCATCGAGTCGCTCTCCCAAGCAGAACGCCCGCGGGCCTCGCTCGAAGGGCACCAGCGCATTGCGACGGCGATTCGAGACCAGGACTCCGCGGGCGCCTCTCGCGCGATGGCCGATCACATCCGGATGGTGTCCGACGTCGCGCTGCTGCGCGAAGGCAGCTGACCGGCTCTCACACCACCGGCTGCGGTCGGTGAACCCCCAGGACGGCGTCGGTGTCGGCGCCGAGCACCGGCGGTGCGGACGTGAGGTGCGGGCGTTGTCCCGCGAAGCTGACCGGGAACGCGATCTGTCGCAGGCTGCCGAATGTCGGGTGGTCGACCGTGCCGATCATTCCGAGTGCCGCGGTGTGAGGGTCGGCGTAGATCTCGTCGAGGTGCCGGATCGGTGACACCGGAACGGCGTGCGCGGCCAGGGTGTCGCACCACTGCTCGACGGTGCCGGACGCAAACGCCCCGGACAGTTCCCGCTCGAGATCACCTCGATTCGCCACACGGTCCCGGTTGCGGACGAACCGCGGGTCCGTCGTCAACTCTTCGCGCGCGATCGCCGAGCACAGGCTCCCCCACTGGCTGTCGTTGCCCACCGCGACGACGAAGTACCCGTCGCTCGCGGGAAACGCTTGATAGGGAGCCAGATTCGGATGACCGGAGCCCAGTGCGCCGGGACGCTCGCCGGTGGCGAAGTAGTTGGTCGCCCAGTTCACGTGCAGCGCGAGCTGGCACTCGAACAGCGACGTCGTCACGTACTGTCCTCGGCCGGTTCGCGACCGTTCCACGAGGGCGGCGAGCACGCCGACCAGCCCGAACAGCGCCGCTCCCAGATCGCCCATCGCGAATCCGGCCTTCATCGGCGCCCCGCCCGGCTCACCGGTGAGCGACATCAGGCCGCCGGCGGCCTGAGCGATCATGTCGTAGCCCGGTTCGTCGCGCAGCGGACCCTCCTCGCCGAACGCGGAGATGTGCAACACGACCAGGTGCGGGTACCGCTCGGAGAGCGTCCGATAGTCGAAGATGCGCTGCAATCCGCTGCCGGGCTTGAAGTTCTCGACGACGACGTCGGTCTCCTCCAGAATCCGATGGATGACGTCCTGTCCCTCTTCCGATTTGAGGTCGACGGTCACCGACTTCTTGCCCCGGTTGATCGCGAGGTAGTAGGTGGCGTCGGCGCCGACGAATGGCGGCCCCCACGAGCGGGTCGGGTCGCCGCCGTCGGGGTGCTCGACCTTGGTGACGTCGGCACCGAGGTCCGCGAGCGACATGGTGGCGTACGGTCCGGCGAGGATCTTGGACAGGTCCAGCACCCGCACACCCGCGAGGGGCGACGGTCCGGTGTGGGTCGTGTTCACAGCAGAACTCCTGTCGCCGAATCGGTTCGGGGTGCGGCGTCATGGGCAGCGTGGGCGTCGACGTCGGTGCCGTCGACGACGGCGGCCAGTTCGCGCAGGGCCGCGGCCGGGACGTGGCCGGAGTCGCCGGCGAGGTAGGCGTTCGCCACGAGCAGCGATCGGTAGCCGCTGCCCGTGGTGATCCCGAAATCGGCGAGGTCGTAGAGCAGGGTCGCCATCGCCGCGCGGGCCAGTTCGTTCGCGTAGCGCGCGCACCCGGCCTGGGCGGTGTCCTCGTCTCCGGCGACCAGCAGGTCGCCTTCCGCGATCAGGTCGTCCCACCGCCGGGTGAGCACCTCGGCACCGGCGGCGCAGTCGGGTCCGAGCTCGGCGAGGACGCCGCGCATCGTGTCCGCGAGTTGACGGTGCGCACCGAATTTGCGCATGCACCGCAGCACGTCCAGGGCGATGACGTTGCTCGATCCTTCCCAGATCGAGCCCAGGTGGGCGTCGCGGACCAGGCGGGCGTGGGCCCATTCCTCGATGTAGCCGTTGCCGCCGCGGACCTCCATGGCCTCGCCGGTGACGGCGCGGGCCCGTTTGCAGACGTAGTGCTTCGCGAGCGGCGTGAGAACCCGGATCAACCCGCGCGCGGAGTCGTCTCCGGCGTCGGCCGCCTGCAGGCACTGCGCGCTGTACGCCACGAGGGAGAGCGCCGCCTCGGCGTCGAGGGCGAGGGGTAGCAGGGTGGCGCGCATGAGGGGTTGATCGAACAGCTTCTTGCCGAATACTTCTCGCTGCCGGGTGTGCTCGACGGCGTCCCGCACCGCCCGGCGCATCAGGGCGCTCGACCGCATCGCGTTGGAGAGCCGCGAGGTGTTCACCATCTCGGCCATCTGCCGGAACCCGCGGTCGAGTTCGCCGACCTGCAGGGCATACGCGCCGGTCAGCGACACCTCACCGCTGGGCATCGACCGAGTGCCGAGCTTGTCCTTCAGCCTGTCGATCGTGTAGCCGTTGCGCTCGCCGTTCTCCAGAACCTTGGGCACCATGAACATTCCGACGCCGCGCGTCGTGTGGTCGTCGCCGCCGGGGAACCGGGCCAGGGTGATGATGACGTCGGCGTCGGGATTGGACGCGAACCACTTCTTCCCGGTCAGCCGCCACCCGTCGCCGTCCCGTTCCGCACGCGTCTCCGTCCGGGCGATGTCGGTGCCGGCCTGCGGTTCGGTCATGAACATCGCGCCGGTCATCGCCCGCTCCGGGTCGGTGGAGGTCAGTGCGTCGATCCAGGTGCCGAACACCTCCGGGTCGCCGAACATGCGCAGCGTGCGGGCGGCGGCATCCGTCATCGACACCGGACATGCGAGCCCGAACTCGGCCTGCACGAACACGTACGACGCGAGGTACTTCACCAGGTGCGGCGGCACGGCGTCCCAGCCGTGCAGGCCGCCACGGTGCGACAGTGCCGACAGTCCGTACTCGCTGTACGCGGCGTGGCACAGTTCCTGGTAGGCCGGGTGGTACGCGATCCGATCGATGCGGTCACCGTCCCGGTCGAACTGCTCGAGCACGGGCGGATTCTTGTCGGCGGTGGCAGCGAGAGCGTCGAGCCGGTCGGCGGCGTCGGCACCGAGCCGGTCGAGCAGCGCGTCCAACTTGTCGCACGGCGCGGTCCAGCGGGCGACGACGGCGCGTAGCGCGGGGTCGGTGTGAGCGAAATTCATGATTGGGCAGCATCTTTCCGGGTCAAGGAGTGGGCAGGACGGGGCTCGGCGTCTCGGCTCTTCCGGGCTTCGCCCCTGCGGAGCAGCAGGGTCATGCACGCGAGCGAGAGCACGACGTAGCCGAGCCCGAGGGCGACCACCGGCCAGATCGAGTCGGTGTGGGTGAGCAGGAACTGGCAGAGCATGGGGGCGGTTCCGGCGAAGATCGCCGTCGACAACTGGTACGACAGCGAGATACCGGTGTACCGCACGGTGGTGGGAAACACCTGGGCGAGGATGCCGGCGAGCGCCGCGTAGTACATCGCGTGCGGCGCGGTGGCCAGCACCATGCCGAGCATGGCCAGCGGCATCGACCCGGTCTGCACGAAAAGGAACATCAGCGGCAGCAGGACCAACTCCGGGAGCAGCATCCACCGCACCGCGCGTGACGGGTCGATCCGTGTGGCCAGCACCGCGCCGAACGGCTGGACGAGCACCTGCGCGACGAGCGCGACCGTGATCACCAGCAGGAAGTCGCCGCGGTCGAACCCGAGATCGGCGGTGGCCCAGGCGAGCGCGAACGTGGTCTTGACGTAGGTGATGGCGACGCCCGCGACCACCGCGCCCACACCGAGGACGAGTTCGACGGGGTGCGAGCGCAGCACCTCGACGAGCGGCATCCGGGTGCGTTCCTGCGCGACGACGGCCTTCTTCATCTCCGGGGTCTCCGAGATGCGCAGCCGGATGTACAGCGCGACGACGACGAGGGCGGCGGACGCGAGGAACGGCAGACGCCAGCCCCAGGACTCGAACACGCTGTCCGACATCAGGGTCAGCGCGAGGAACGCCAGCGTGGCGAGCAGGTTGCCGACGGGCGAACCCTGCTGCGCGAACGCGCCGTACAGCACCTTCTTGTTCGGTGGCGCGAACTCGGTGGCGATGAGCACCGCGCCGCCCCATTCGCCGCCCATCGCGATGCCCTGCACCACGCGGAGCGCGACGAGGAGGATGGGCGCCCAGATCCCGATCTGCGCGTAGGTCGGGAGACACCCCACTCCGACCGTTCCGAACCCCATGAGCGCCAGCGTGATGATCACGGCGTTCTTGCGTCCGAACTTGTCACCGAAATGACCGAACACGATGCCGCCGAGCGGGCGTGCCACGAATCCGATCGCGAACGTCGCGAACGCGGCGAGGGTGCCCACCGCGGGCGAGGCGTCGGGGAAGAACAGCCGGCCCAGCACGAGCGCGGACGCGGTCCCGTAGATGTAGAAGTCGAACCATTCGATGGTCGTGCCGACGAAGGCGGTGACTCCCGCCTTACGTGCCTGCCGGGTGCTGTATTCGGGTGGTGCCGCGTCGCGGCCGGGATTCGGGTTCACGGTTCTCCCTGACTTTCGTGCTCGGGGCGTCACACCGATGTGGAGGTGGTGTGCATCACTATGGTCGGGATTCCGTGTAGAGTCCAAGACTTAATTCAGCTTGTTTAGGTGATCCAGACACATAGTCCCGAGGAGGGGTCGTGGAACTCCGTCACCTGCACGCCTTCCTCGCGGTAGCGGAAGAACTGCACTTCGGGCGGGCCGCCGAGCGTCTCCATGTCGCGCAGTCGCCGCTCAGCCAGACCGTGCGGGCGCTCGAACGTGAGCTGGGCACCGACCTGTTCGTCCGCACCACCCGCTCGGTGCGGCTCACGGCCGCGGGCGAGGCGCTGGTCGCCCCGGCCCGGGTCATCGAGGCGCAGATCGGGATCGTGCGCGGCATCGCGCAGGCGGCGTCCGCCGGGGAGACCGGGCGCGTGACCGTCGGCTTCGGCGGCGCCGGCGGCTACACGGTGCTCTCCGTCCTGGCCCGATCCCTCGCCGACACCTACCCCGGAATCGAACTGGACCTCCGCCCGCAGATGTACTCCGGGGAGGTGCTCGACGCCCTCGCGCGCGGAACCCTGGACATGGGCATCGTGGGGCTGCCGGTCCCCCGGGGCTTCGCCACCCACACCGTCCGCGAGGAGGCACTGATGGTCGCCGTCCCGGCCGGGCATCGTCTCGTGGACGCCGGTGCGGTCGCGCCGCAGGAGTTGGCGAGCGAGCGGTTCGTCATCTACCCCGCCGAACACGGCTCCGTGGTCCGCGACGCCACGCTCGCACTCTGTGCGGCAGCAGGATTCGCCCCCGTCGTCGCGCACGAGGCACCCGACCCGTACAGCCTCCTCGCGATGGTCGGCGCGGGAGTCGGGGTGGCCGTGGTGGTCGATTCGACGGCGCACCTCACGATGGACGGTGTCGAATACCTGCCCATCGCGGGCGACGTCCCCACCCTCCCCATCGCCATGGCCTGGCAGGATTCCAACCCGTCGCCTGCGGTGCAGACCGTCACCCGCGTACTGCGCGACGTGATCAGGAAGGCCGGGCGCAGGGCGTGATCCCTCCCCGGCCCCAGGTCACTTCCCGAAATCTCACGCCCCAAGCAACAAGATCCCGGCTACCAGCAGCGCAACGACCTTGACCACTTCCAGGCCGATGTAGGCGTAGTGCGCGTGAGAACGGGGAACCTCTTCACCGGCGAGGACGCGGTCGGATCGACGTGTCAGCCGGGGCCGAACACCGACCAGTTGCACCACGAGTACCGCGACCGCCGTCGCTCCCGCTGCCAGCACCCCGGCAGGCAGCCCGCCGACGAGGAGCCCGGCAACGAGCAGTGCCGCCCAGACCACCTCGGTGACATTCAGGGCACGGAACACCAGCCGGCCGATCCCCAACCCGAGCCGCACCGTCACCCCGGGTGCGCGGAACTTCAGCGGCGCCTCGAGGAACGAGATCGCGACCACCATCCCCAGCCAGACGAAGGTCACCGCGATCGAGACAGCGTGTGCTGCGGTCATCGGTCGCCTCCCGTCTCCTGTGCTCGATCAGCTCGCTACGTATTGTCCCCCGCCTCGCGCGTCGTGAACGGCAGTACCAAACGGGACGGGTGCGCCGCGTCGCGGTAGATCTTGTGTGTGACGGGGCGACCGACCGGGAGGTGGAAGGCATCCGGCGGCAGTAGCGCGTTGTGCGCGTCGGCCAGTGGCTCGTCGTTCGACAACTCCACCACCAGGCGGTGGCCGGGCCTGAACGTGTTCGCGAACGGGTACAGGCGCAACACATATTCCTCGACCTTCCCCGGTTCGACCGGGACGGCGCGGGTGTGCGAGTGGTGCGGGTTGCCCTCGGTGGTGCGCTCGTCGAGTTCACGGTGCGAGGCCTTGAGGTAGCCCGTGGTGATCAGCTGGCGTGAGCCGCCGGGCGTCTCGTCCCACAGGCGCAGGATGAAATTCGTGTCCTCCTGGTCGATCTCCGCGAAGAGATGCGCGGCGCCCGTGCCGATCATCTCCGTATCCGCCTCGAACGGCGCGGTGCTCCAGTCGAGGATCTCGACCCGGTCGGTGACCGTGAGGGGCGCTTGGTAGAACCCGTCGGGCGCGGCGTACTCGGCGCCCATGGGCTCAGGTTCGAAGGAGAGCTTTCGACGCGGTCGCAGGTACAGCGACCGGTACTCCACGTCCTTCGGTGGCCACTGACTGCCTGTCACGTGCGTCCGTGAGCCCTCGACGAAGACGGAGACTGCCGGCTCGTCCATCACGCCGTTGTCGATGCCCTTGATCCAGTAGTCGTACCACCGGAACATCTTGTCGTGCTCCTCGACGAAGGGGCGCGACTGCATCGGCGGGTAGGGGCCGATGTCCAGCTTCTTCGGGCCCTTGACGGCATCGAAGAGGTCGATCGTGCCGTCCATCGTCCAGCCGCGGCCCTGGTCGATCTGCAGGTAGACGGGGATATCGATGTTCGGGGCCAGTGTGATCGGGTTGCGCTCCTCGTACCACTCGCCGTCGAGATCGTTCATCACGATGTCGAACCAGGCCTCGTGGTGCTTCGGGTAGTTCAGCACGTGGACCAGGTTCGGCCACGCGGCCACATCCGGATCCTCGAGGCGCTTGGCGACGCGCTCCTCGATCTC
Source organism: Rhodococcus sp. (in: high G+C Gram-positive bacteria) (assembly GCA_004211695.1). GTDB lineage: Bacteria > Actinomycetota > Actinomycetes > Mycobacteriales > Mycobacteriaceae > Rhodococcus_F. The sequence continues at coordinate 18,292 of SEEV01000008.1, read as the reverse complement.
CTCCGGGCTGTACGTCTCGAGCATGCGGGACTTGACGTTGTCGGTGAAGGCCCAGCCGGAATCGCCGCCGCGGCCCTCGCGGGCGGCGCGCGGCATGAACCACATGATCCCGCCGTGGTAGGTGGTTTCGTAGAAGTCGTAGTGACCGCCGCTGACGAAGATCGCCTTCAGGTGCGGTGGACGCTCCGCAGCGGCCAGCACCTGCATCGAACCGAAGTAGGAGATGCCGATCATGCCGACGTTGCCGTCGCACCACGGCTGCTCGGCGACCCACTCGATGAAGTCGTACGCATCCTGGCCGAGCGACACGCCGCCGGCGTTGTAGTTGCCGACGTGCTCGCCGCCGGAACCACCGGAGCCACGCAGGTCGCCGATGACGTGGACGTAGTCCTCCGCGACGACGCGGGCGATGTCGCCGGCCTCGATGCAACCGTCCCACATCGGACTGGGACGGCGTTGCGGCGGCGTCGTGAGGGCAAGTGCCTGCAGTTCCTTGCCGTACGGGCTCAGAGCCACCAACGCGGGCCGGGGCTTGTCGTCGACACCGGAGTACGAGTCGGCGACGAGCGTGACACCGTCCCGCATCGGCACTTGAAGATTCTTGCGGACGACGATCTTCTGCCCACCCGCGTCCAACGTTCGAAACTCAGCCATGATCGCGAAACTCCTTTTCTGTCAAGCCTTTTTGTCGAACCGGGTGCGGTAGCCGTGCAGCGTCGTGAAGAACGGGGACGGTTCGAGTGTGGGGTCGCCCTCGTAGCCGAGATCGTCGGCGACCCGGGCGAACGGTGAGTACGCCGAGTCCGTCTCCTGCAGACCGCCGCACAGGCATTGATGTGCTGCGCCGCGGACGCCGACCTCGATGTCGGCGCTTTCCCGGAGCGCCTCGGCGGCCTGGTCACGGTCGAGCTCGACACCGTAGGCCACCCCGTCCGCCCGGCGGTACGGATGGCCCAGGTACAGGTGTTGCGGCCGGATCTCGTCACGCAGGAACTGCACGCTCGACCGGTAGGCGTCCGGATCCTCGTACCCGGGGAAACCGTTGGCCGCGCCGTGCACCTGCACGGCGTCGCCGACGAACACGGAGTTCTGACCGTTCACCACGTAAGCAACCGATCCGGCGGTGTGGCCCGGGATGGAATGCACGGAGACGGTGACATCTCCACCGAGGGAGAGGGTTTCGCCGCCCAGTACGAGCATCGTGGGCTCCATCTCTCCGGAGATGACCGCCTCCGTCGCGGCCTTCTGCTTCTTCACACCCTGCGGGTCGTTCAGATACTGCCCACGTACCCCCGTGTACTCGTCGACGTGTGCCTGCCGCGACCGCAACAGGTGCGCGTCGGCCTCGTGGATCACGACTTGGGCGCGCCTGCCCGTGAGCTCCCACAGCGCATACGCGCCGCCGATATGGTCGATGTGGCCGTGGGTCAACAGGATCCAGCGAACGTCCTCGATCCTGCGCCCGAGGGCCTCCAGCGCGGGGGCCATGCCCTCGGCGGGTGACGAGGCGATCCCGGTGTCGACGATCGCCGGTTCGGGGGCGTCGATGAAGAAGCTGTAGAGACCGAATCTACCCCAGGGCGAGACGAGTGGATGAATCTTCACGTCCTGCGTCATGTCACTTCTCCGGGGCGGACGCAAGGAACTCGGCCGTCTCCTCGAATACCTTGTGGTACTCCGGGATCCAGGTGAAGTTCTGGGCGAACCCGTGGTTGGCGCCGCTGTATCGGCTGACCGTCGCCTCCACTCCCGCCTCGTTCAGCCGCCGACCGTACAGCTCACCCTCGTCACGCATCGGGTCGTACTCGGCCGTGACGATCAGCGCCGGGGGCAGCCCGGCGAGATCCTTCCGCTTGATCGGGGAAACGCGTGGGTCCGCCGGGTCAGCGCCGCTGTCGACATAGAAGGCGTTGAAACCCTTCAACCCGGCCGTCTCCACGCCGTACCCTTCGGCGTTCTCCCGCAGGGAGGCGTAGCGGTCGACGTCGAAGTCCAGGTCCAGCGACGGGTAGAACAGAATCTGGTGCGTGATCCGGTCGAATCCCTCGTCGTGGGCCAGCGCAGCGACGGCGGCGACGAACGTGCCGCCCGAACTGTCGCCGGCGAGCGCGAGGGTTCCACCGTCCCACTTCAGGTCCTCGCCGTTCTCGACAGCCCACCGCACCACCACGTGGCAATCCTGGAGGCCGGCCGGGAAGGCCGCCTCGGGCGCCCGGCGGTAGCCGACGGAGATGACCCTGAGCCCGGTCTCCTTCGCCAGGGACCGCGCGACGTGGTCGTGCGTGTCCAGGCTGCCGAGGAAGAACGCGCCGCCGTGGAAGTACACGAGCAGTCCGTAGGAGTCGGACTCGACCGGTGTGTAGATCCGGACCGGAACGTCACCCGCTGCGGTGTCCTCGACTGCGAGGAGTGGCAGCCGTTCCGCAACCGGGGCAACCTGCGACTCCTCGCCGGCGCGCATGGCCACCGGGTCGAGTGGGCCCTCGGGCGGGGCGGGAAGGGTGGCGATCAGCTGAGCGATCTGGGGGTGCAATGGCATGTCGGTGGCCTCGTCCCTACTGCGCCGCGGATGTCTGAGCAGCGGTTTTCTGGCCGGGGAAGACGTCGTCGACCTCGTCCTCGGTCCATCCCTGGCGCGAGATGCGCTGCAGTTCGTCCGTCACCGGCTTGCGGGTTGCCTGGTACGACGCCAGCGCCTCCGGGACGGAACCTGCCTCCTGCAGTGCGTCGGCGAGACCGCCGGCGTCCAGGATCGCCGAGTTCGCGCCCTGCCCCTGGTGGTGCAGCATCGAGTGGGCGGCGTCGCCCACGAGGACGACCGAATTCGAGTGCCACAGCTCGACCGGATCGATGTCGTAGACCGCTCGAACGCTCACGGTGTCCAGGTCGAGGCCCCGCGCGATGTTCACGATCCGTTCGTCGAAGCCTTCCACGGTCGCCAGGATGTCGTCCTTCGTGATCTTCGGCGCCCAGGTGCTGTCCGCGCACAGGGCGGTGATGTCGAAAGACACCTGACCGCGATGGCGCAGCGGCAGCAGGTAGACCTTCGTTCCCCTGCCGATGTACATCCGGAGGTTATCGTCGGCGACCATCCCGTGGGCGTCGTCGATGGAGATCACCGCGCGGTAGGCATGCTCACCGGAGAACACGGGGCCCTTGTCACTGAAAAGCTGTTGGCGCACTACCGACTTGATGCCGTCGGCGCCGATGACCAGGTCGGCTTCGACGGTCGTGCCATTGGCAAAGGTGAGGACGGAGGTGTCGCCGCGGTCCTCGACGGTCTCCAGCTTGTGACCGAGGCGCACCATGCCCTCCGGGAGCACGCTCAGAAGAGCGTCGATGAAATCTCCGCGGTGGATCAGGTGGGTCCTGGTCTCCTCGGCGTAGTCGTGGATCCCCGGCCACGCCTCCTTCATGATCGGGTCGTCGGTGGCGGTGAGGATCTCGAAGTAGTCACTCGGCGAGCTCACCTTCGCGATCGCGTCGAAGGTCCCCCACCGGCGGAAACGGTCCATGGTCGACGGGCGCAGACCGATGCCGGCCCCGACCTCCCGGATCTCGGTGGCCTGCTCGTACACGGTGACGTCGGCGCCGAGAAGGCTGAGGGCCTTGGCCGCTGCCGCGCCGGCGTATCCCGCGCCGACGATGGCGATTCTCAGGTTCTTCAGCTCTGAAGATTGCATAGTTCGGGTCCTTGTCAGTTCTGGATGGTCAAGAAGTCGGCCGGGTTCTCGACGAACAACTTGGTGATCGTGGCCTCGTCGAGGCCGGCCTCGCGCAGATCCGGAATGAGGTCCTCGAAGAGGTAGTTCACGGTGTGGCCCTTGACGCCCGGCCACCCGAGCGGGCTGCAGTTGGCGTCGACACCGGCGAGCGCCTGGTTCAGGTGGCCGTGGCCGAGGAAGCGAAGGAAGTGGTCGAGGCGTTCCTTGCGGGGCCGTGCCCAGAACGGAGGGTCCGGGAGTTCGGTCTCATAGCCGAAGGTGTCGAAGCCGACGCGGCCGCCCCGTTCGGCGATCCAGGTGTCGCGCGTCTTGTCGGCGTTCACACCGTCGTCGACGTGTCCGAACAGCACGCGATGGAGCGGCAGGCCCTCTTCGTGGAAGATGGCGATGGAGTTCTCGGCGTCGATCGCGAGGTGGGTCAGGATCGGCACGCCGGTGCTCAGTGCGGCGCGGGCGGCAGCGCGGTAGATGCGCTTGTCCAGATCCGTCATCCGGCCACCGCGGCTCACCCCGACCTTGATGACGCCGGCGCGGCTGCCCGTGCCCCCGATGCCGACGGTGATCTCGTGCACGAACTGCTGCGTCAGGTACTCCACACTCGCCCGCTCGAAGAACGGCAGCGCCGTGTCGCCGCCGACGAAGCCGGTGCAGGCGACGATGTGGACGCCGGTCTTGGCGGACAGCGACTTGTAGTAGTCGACATCGCGGCCGTTGCAGATTCCGGTGACGTCGACGAAGGTCCCGCCCCCGTACTCGTGGAACTTACGCAGCTTCGGGACGGTCTCCAGGTACCGCTCCTCGGGGGTCTTCCACCACTGCGTATCCAGCTCGGAGCCGGGCATTCCGTACCCGATGTGCTCGTGGACGGCCACGATCCCCAGCTCCTCGGTCGGGATCGGCCCCAGAACGGTATTGACTCTCGACACAACACTCCCCTTTGGGAAAGACAAATCTTCGATGGTGGTGGACTTCGCGCGGTCAGCGCACCGACAGCAGGTCGCGCGGGTTGTCCTCGAGGATGCGCTTGACATCCTCGGTGCTGAGCCCCTGCGCGGTGAGGAGGGGCACGAACGTCGACAGGACGTAGCTGAGCGGAAGGTCGCGGCCGGGATGGCCCTTGGCGACACCGATTGCGTTGCTCGAGAGTAGAATTCGATTTCCGTGACCGGCGTCGACCAGTTCGGCCACCAAGGCGGCACGCTCGTCGTCGGTGACGTGGATGTCGTTGTCCGTGCCCGCGCAGCCCGGGCCCACATGATCCGAGCCCACGTGATCCAGGGCGACGTAGGCCCCGCGGCGGGCGATCTCGAACGGTGCGCCGGCGGCGACCGCGGCCTTGCGGTCGAGTCCGCCGACGACGACACGGTCGGCCGGCAGCTTCTCGGCCATGACGATCTCGAGGTCGTGGACCGCGTCGTTGCCGTAACGGAGGGAGACCGCGACGCCGGTACCGAGGGCGGTTCGGGCCGCGCCGCGGAACAGGCTCTCCTCGGTGGCCGTCATGCCGTCGTGATCAGCGGCGGTGGTCACGAGGCCCGCGATACCCCGACGCTCGACCCGGGGAACCACCATGCCCTCGGTGATCTCCTTGGTGAAGAGGTCGGCGAACTTCTCCGCCGGCCAGGGCGTCGGCGGATTGGTCTGCGGCGTAAGGAAATAGCCGCCGAGGAGTTCCTCCGGACCCATGCCCGTCGACGCGACGATGTGTACACCGGTCGTGCGCGAGAGGGCCTCGTACAGCTTCACGTCGCGGCCGTGGAACATGCCGGTGCTGTCGACGATGGTCCGTCCGCCGTGGTCCCGGAAATCCGTCAACTTCGCTGCCAGGGTCCCGAAGATCTCGGCGCGGTCCATGGTGACGTCGAACGCGTACTCGGCGCCCGGAACCACCGACAGCAGAGCCTCGTGAACCGAGACGACACCCAACTCGTCAGCGGAGACCGGGCCGAGGACGGTGTGAACGATGCCGCTCCCGGCGGTGTGGACGCCACTCATCGGCGTTTCCTTTCGTCAGCGTCGCGTCAGCACGACGTGGTACCAGTCACCGTAGATTTCACATTACGGAGTGTCAAGTGAGTTTTCTGAAAGACAATTGACTGTGCCGACAGATTCGTGGCTGTACTGCGGCTAGAATCTGAGGCCATGTCGCTCCGTGCCGCGCAGAAGCAGATGACCTACGAGCTCTTCCTCGCGAAGGGGCTGGAACTGTTCGGCACCAAGGGTTACGCCGCGACCACGATCGACGACATCGCCACTGCAGCCGGCTCGACCCGGACGACCTTCTACCTGCACTTCTCGTCGAAGGCCGAGGTGATGAGCGCGCTGCTGACGAAGGTCGACGCGATCCTCACGACCGCCGACGACCCCACGCTGACCGCGGTGATCGCCTCCGGCTCGCGCGACCTGATCCGGGTGTGGCTGGATCGCAAGTTCTCGCAATGGGACGAGATCAAGCCGTACCTCACCGCGTCCTACCAGGCCGCGAACGAGCCGGACGTCGCGGCCAGGACCGAGCAGTGGTTCGACGACGCGGTCGGTGCCATGACCGCGGGGCTGGACCAAGCGAACCGCTTCCCGCCGGATCGTCGCCGGATCCGCTGCGTGCTCGCGTTCGGGCAGCTCGAGTACCTCTCGCGCCGCTACTTCTCGGCCGGCTGGGCGACTCCTCGCGACGTCTGCCTCGACGAGCTCACCGGCGCGTGGTGCCACCTTCTCGCAACGGACGACTGAGACGCACTCCGCGGTCGACCTCAGCGGACGGCGACGTCACCCACATCGTGTGCCACGTCGGCGATTTCGTGCAGTCCGTCGGTGCCCAGATCGACCGCTGCCTCCGACTCCGGTCGACTGCCGAAGAGCCCGAACAGGGTCAGGATGCCGGACGCGGCGGCGCACACGGCGCACACCAGAAAAGCCAGACTGTAGCCGGTGCCGAGCGAGGTGAACGCCAGATCACCGATCGCCGCCGGCATGTGCAGCATCGGGTTGTCGGGACCCGGGGCCCGTGTCGGATCAGTCGGCACCGGGATGACCGGCATCGAGTTGAGCGCCATCGCGCCACCCTGCTCACCGATCCCCACGACCGCGCCGGCGTGGGCCTGACCGAGACCCGACTCCGCCACCGCGGCATCGAGACCGTCCCGCACCTCGCCGTTGGCGACACTGTTGGCGACAGCGGCGACCAAGACGGGACCGAGAGCGAAGCCGAAGTCACGCAACAGATTTGTCGTGGCACTGGCCATGCCGGCCAGGCGCAGCGGCACGGTGTTGATGGCCACCGCGGTGATCGACGCGACCGTGAAGGCGAACCCGACGCCGAGCAACAGCATCGGCAGGACGAAGTCCGTCCACGCCCCGGTCCGGACGTCGAACTGCGAGCAGATGAAGCCGGCGACCGCGATCAGCAAGAAACCCGACGTCAGCACCCAGCGTGGCGAAATGCTGTGAATCAGGCGTGACACGACTGGCACCAGCAGGAACGCCGGCCCCTGAATGACCAGGAACAGCACGCCGATCTTCAGTGGCGACACATGCTGCACCGCACCGAGCCAGATGCTCATCGAGAAGCAGGTGCCGAGGAAGGCGAACATGCCGACGACGGCGGTGATGCCCGAGATCGCGAATACCCGGTTGGCGAACAGATCGAGATGCAGCAGCGGCACTTCGCTGTGCAACTCGACGACGACGAACGCGACCAGGCACACGACTCCGACGACAAAGCCCACGACGATCGTGGTGTCGCCCCAGCCGACCTCGGACCCCTGCGTCAGCGCCCACAGCAGGGCGATCAGGCCGACTGCCAAGGTCACTTGGCCGGGGACGTCCAGCTTGCGACCGTCCGGTGAGGACGAGTCCTGCGCGCCCAGCGAGACGACGAACGAGATCAGTGCGGCGGCGATCACGACGCCGAATGCCCAGCGCCAGTTGCCGTACTCGGCGAGCACGGCGGCCATCATCGGCGAGACTGCGGCACCAAGGGACAGGAACCCGGCCCACAGCGCGATCGCTTTCGCACGGGCCTGGGCGTCGGGCGCCACGGCGGCGATCATGGCCAGCGAGATCGGGTAGAGGGCGCCGGCGCCGATGCCCGCGATCGCCTGGCCGATCCACATCAGGTGAACCTCGTGCGCGCTCGCGCACAAGGCCGCCCCGACGACGATCAGCACCACTCCCCCGAGCAGCAGGCGTTTGCGTCCGAACAGGTCACCGAGCACGCCGAAGGTCAGTTCGAACACGACCATCGTCGTGGCGAAAGCGGCGCTGATCCAGGTGAGTTCCGCGCCGGAGATGGTGAAGGACTGCTGGAAGGTTCCGTTCAGGGCGCCGGGTAGCGAGTACGCCACCTGGGCGACCATGACCGCCAGGCACGCGGCCACGAGGGTCGCGGCGTATCGCGGCGGTCGCGCAGTCGAGTTACTCATCGTGTGAGCTCCTTGCTCGAGGATTCCCGCACCGCCGCATCGGCAGCCGGGAGTGCGTTTGTGATACATGCCACGCACTGATTGAGCAAGGTGTCACATCGGTTTACAGCCTGTCAAGGAATTGTTGTTTCCCGAGGCGATGGACGCGGGAAACCCCTCGAGACGGCGCGACCGACCGACCCTGGCGATCACCCTTCGCGCGGCTCGAAGGCAGACGCTTCGACGAGGATCTCCCGCAACCAGCCGATGAACGCCGCATCTGCCAGGCGGGGGTTCCACACCATGTCGACCCCCAACGGCGAGATCGGCAGCGGGAACTCCTCTATCCGGAGGTCCACCCGTTCGCGCATCGCGACAGCGACCCGCAAGGTGTGCACCGCCACCCCACCGGCCGTCGCCACCAGGTGCGGGATGAGCAGGTGGTCGGAGACGAGTTGCCCGATCCGGTACTGCACGCCGTGCGCGTCCATCGCGGCGTACGGCGCCACCCGGTGCCGGGAGTCGTAGGTGACGTGGGGCAGCGAAGTGAGCAGGTCCAGTGCAGACGCCTCGGGATCGCTGTCCGGCTGGGCGATCACCACCCACCGGTTCTCGTAGAGCCGGTCGCGCGGGTACGGCGAGGTGAACGCCTCGGACAGGAGTACGACGTCCACCCCGTCGTCGGTGAAGTCGCTTGCCTGTGGCACGACGAAGTTGCGCACCCGGAGGGTGGCGTTCGGCGCCCGCTCGGCGATCAGCCGCGCCAATCCGGGCCCGACCACGAAGGCAGTGCTGGTGGTCATCGCAACCGTGATCGTGCGCCTGTCGTGAGCAGGGTCGAAGCCCGGGAAGTTCACCACCCGCGCGGTCTGCCGCAGCAATTCACGCAGTGGATCGATCAGTTCCAAGGCGCGCGGGGTGAGCACCAGGCCGCTGCCCTGCCGCATCACCAGGTCGTCACCGATCATCCGGCGCATCCGTCCCAGAGCATGACTCATCGCGGGTTGCGACATGCCCACCCGGGCCGCGGCGCGGGTAACCGATGCCTCCTCGAGTAGTGCCAGCAGTGGCACCAGCAGGTTGAGGTTGACCGAGGCGAGCCGCTCCAGGCCGAGATCACCCGGGTGGTCCCTGGGTTGGTTCATCCACACGAAGTTACGCGTCCTCCACCCGAACCGTCGGCGTCACGCTCAGGCCGAGGCCATGCGCCGCAGTCTCGGGATCGGGATCCGGTGGTTGACGGCCACCGCGACACCGTGGGCGTCGTCGTGCATCCAGCGCATCACCGACGGTCCGTGCGGGCTGTCGCCGATGAGGAACTCGGGTTCACCGGCAGCCGGCAGGTGGCCGGTGGCCTTGAGGATCAACCCGAACTGCTCGGTCCAGAAGTAGGGATCGAGGACGAGTTCCGGCGCCTCGTCGCCGGTGAGGAGCGCGAGGGCAGCGACCCTGGCCTGTTCGATAGCACTGCTCCACAGCGGAATTCGGCGTACTCCAGTCCGTGTCGGGATGGCTGCGACATCCCCGGCCGCGACGATGTCGGGCCGGACCCGCCCCCGCGAGTCGGCCTCGAGGCGGCCGCCGGTCATCAGTCCGCTGGTGGCCAGCCATTCCGTGTTGGGGATGTCGCCGACCGCACTGACGAGCAGGTCGGCCTCGACGCGTGATCCGTCCCGCAGGACCACCCCACGCGCATCGTCGATCCCGACGGCCGAGCCGACGACGATAGTGAGTCCCTGGGCGACCGCGGCCGCGGTGAACGCGTCGGACAGGCATGGCCCCAGATGCGACAGCATCGGTCGGCCGTCGGCCACCAGCGTGACCCGGCATCCCGCCGACAGGGCTGCGGATGCGATCTCCATGCCCAGCGGACCGGCTCCGACGACCGCGACCGACGGCCGGACGGTCAGCCGTTCCCGGAGAACCAGGGCATCGTCCAAGGTGCGCAGGGTCAGCTCCGGGCTGTTGTCGCCACCCAGACGCCGGGCCCTGGAACCGGTCGCGATCACCAGTCCGTCGTAGGGCAGGTCCGAGCCGTCGTCGAGGCTCACCCGGCGGGACTCGACGTCGAGGCCGACTGCCGCCACCCCGAGCACCTCGGCGGCGTCGTGCGTGGGCCGCGCCAGCTCGTGAGAGTGGAGACCGCCGTCGCGCGCCCGCTCCGCGGGCCCAGGAACAAGGAGCGCCTTGGAGAGGGCGGGCCGCGAGTATGCCGGCCGGGGTTCGTCCCCCACGATGGTCAGGTCGCCGTCGAAACCTGCGGCACGGAGGCTGTCGCACGCGGTCTGGCCGGCGATTCCGTTGCCCATGACCAGAATTCGCCCGGGAGCGTCGGTGAGTTTCATGAGAGTTTGAGTGCAGCCACGGGACAGACCCGGACAGCGGCGCCGGCGTCAGCGATTTCGGGGCTTCCCTCGGGGAGCTCTTCGACGTCGAGGATCAGTTCGCCCTCGTCGTCGAGGTGCATCAGGTCGGGAGCGATCTCTTCGCACAGTCCGTGGCCCTCACAACGGGGCCGGTCGATTGTAATTTTCATGCTGGGACCACCTTCAGGATCTCGAGTACGTCGATGGAGCGGGTGATGTTGCTGGGCAACCGAACCGGCTCGGCGGCCACCAGCCGCTGAGCGTGGACGGCCAGTGCCCCGATGACGGCGTGGGCTTCCAAGCGGGCCAGGCCCTGGCCGGCGCAGCCGTGCGGGCCGTAACCGAAGGAGAGGTGGTCGACCGGGTTCCGTTCGATCAGAAAGGCGTCCGGGTTCTCGTAGTGCCGCGGGTCGCGGTTGCCTGCACCGAAGAGAATCGCCACCTGGGACCCGGCCGGCACCACGGTGCCGTCGATGTGTACGTCCTGGGTGACGAAGCGGCCCCAGGCATGCACCGGCGCCCAGAATCGGAGGACCTCGTTGAAAGCTGCCGGCACCAGGGCGGGATCCTTTCGGACAAGGTCGAATTGGTCGGGGAAGGCTGAGAAGAGCGCGACGATGTTGCCGAGCGCAGCGATCGTGGTGTCCACACCCGCGCCCAGGTACTGGTGGATGATGTGGCCGGCGGTGCCGGGAGGGATGGCGCCCCGGCCCTCGGCATCGAAGATGCCGCGGCCGACCGACCCCGGCGCCAGATCCTCGGCCCGGACCCCGGTGCACCAACCGTAGAGTTCGCCGGCGATCGGGAAGTTCTCCGCAGTCCGCTGGTTCATCGGACCGATGACCTCCATCGCGGCCTGTCCCCAGCGCAGCATGTTGTCGCGCACCTCGCCGGTGAAGCCGATCAGGTCCGCGACGACCTCGAGCGGCAGGGCGCGGGCCAGCGCATCGATGGCCTCGAACGACCCCCTGGCAACCAGGTCCGCGACCAGCGCATCGGCCTTGGTCCGGATCTGGTCTTTCAGTCCCCGCAGTGCCCGCGGGGAGAGGTTCTCGGTGAGCGTCGCGCGCAATTTGGCGTGGATCGGCGGGTCGGAGGCCAGCGACGTGCCTTGCAGCGCCTCGTTGACCATGGAGTTGAAGCCGATCGTCCGGGACGAGAACGTGCCGGGGTCGGCCAGCGCGTCGCGGATGACGTCGTATCGGGTCAGGGCATAGACGTCATTGGCGGGCAGATGCACCACCGCGCCGAGATCGCGGAGTTCGGCGTACGTCGGGTAGGGGTCGGTCAGGATCTCGTCGGCGAAGAGGTCGACATCGGAACTCGCGGGATTGCTGGTCATGCACTCAGTGAAGTGACTCCACTCACATAAATCCAACTCATATTGTGCATATAGGAACATGCAGCAGATTGATGTCAGATCCGCGGTCGTCAGCTGCGCTGGTCAGGAATGCTCTTCACAGGAAAGTGCCGGCAGGTTGATCGTTGGGTTGCGTGGTTGCGTCGTCGGGACGGCCGGGCCAGACGCGTTCTGCAAGGGAGAGGACCGGAGGCAGGGCCGGGTTGTCCGAGGCCGGGCGCCACGCCATGCGCAGATGGATCGGCAGGGTCTCGTCGAGCACCCGCAGGAAGTGCACATGCGGGTCCGTCACGTTCTCCGCCACGGACGACACCGTCAGGGAGCATCCGACTTCGGCACCCACCAGCGCCATGGCGGTCCACGAATCGGGCGCCCTCTGCACGATGTCGGGATCGAACCCCGCTCCCAGGCTCAGTCTGCGCAGCCGGTCACCCAGTACCGAGCCCTCGTGCGGAGGCAGGGCCACGAACGGCTCGCCGGCAAGCTCCGCCATGAGCACCTCCTGTTTCGAGGCGAGCGGGTGGGATGCCGGGACGGCCACGACGAGGTGTTCCTCGACGATGATGCGGGACCGGACGCCGGCGGGCACGAAATCCCACCGGCCGAGGCTGACATCGACCTCGCCCCGGAGAACCCGGGCGAGGGCCGGGAGCGCGAAATCCTGACTGTAGAGCCGAAATTCAATCCCCGGGTGAGCCTTCCTGACCTCCCGGGCGAGCACTCCCACGAGTACGTGGGTCGATGCACCGGCATAGGCGAACGTGACCGTCCCTGCCTCCCCGCGATCGGCGGCCAGCACGGTGGCGCGAGCCCGTCGCTCGGCGGCGAGCATCTCCTGGGCGGGCGCCACCAGCGCCGTTCCTGACGCGGTCAACCGGACGCTGCGGGTGCTCCGGATGAAGAGGTCAGTTCCGAGGTCGCGCTCGAGTTGTCGCACAATCCGGCTGACCGGCGGCTGCGCGAGGTGGAGTCGCTCGGCGGCCCGCGCGAAATGCAGTTCCTCGGCCACTGCGAGGAACACCCGCAGTTGTTGGAAATCCATAACCGAATTATTTCATGAAATGAAATAGTTACGCCACCAGTAAGTATTGGACGCGGCGTAATGACGGTGGGATGGTTGAAGGGATTTCCCACACGGAAGAAGACTCATGACACTGCAGAGCAACGACACCGCCTTCGCCCCGGAGGCGACCGAAGATCGGCAACCGGGACGACCGCACCAGGATGCCTTCGGCCGCACCGCAAGCGGGCCGTTGGCCGGAATCGTTGTCGCCGACTTCAGCCGGGTCCTTGCCGGGCCCTACTGCACCATGCTTCTGGCAGACATGGGCGCCACCGTCATCAAGGTGGAGGGCCCGTCCGGTGATGAAACACGTGCATGGAAACCGCCGGTCTTCGACGGCCAGTCCACGTACTACCTGTCGATCAACCGGAACAAGAGGTCGATCGCGTTGGACTTCGGCGACCCCGACGATCTCGAGACGGCCCGCGGGATTGCCGAGAGCGCCGACGTCGTCGTCGAGAACTTCAAGCCCGGCGGACTGGACCGCTTCGGCCTGGATTATGCGTCCACCGCGGAACGCAATCCCGCTGTCGTGTATGCGTCCATCACCGGATTCGGCTCGGCCGGAGGAGCCACCCTGCCTGGATACGACCTGCTCGTCCAGGCGATGTCCGGGCTGATGAGCCTCACCGGAGATCCGGAGTTCCCCGCCTACCGCTCCGGCGTCGCGGTCTTCGACGTCATCACCGGACTCCATGCGGCCATCGGCGTCCTCTCCGCGCTGCACGAGCGCAGTCGGAGTGGCCGGGGCCAGCGCATCGAGGTAAACCTCATGTCCTCGGCGTTGTCGGGCATGGTCAATCAGACCGCCGGGTTCCTGCTCAGCGGAAATGTGCCGACCCGCATGGGCAATGAGCATCCCAGCATCTACCCCTACGAGCCGCTGCCCACCGCGGACGGCGACATCGTCCTCGCCATCGGAAACGACCGGCAGTTCCGGACTCTGTGCGATGCCCTCGGCGCACACGAGCTGGCCACGGATCCCAGGTTTGCAACACCGCCGGACCGCAGCCACAACCGTTCGGCACTGCGCCCCATCCTGCAGGAACTGCTGGCCGCCCGGACCGCGTCCGAATGGTTCGACATCTTCACCGAGGCACAGTTGCCGTGTGCCCCGATCAACGATGTCCGCGGTGGATTCGAATTCGCGCAGCGCCTCGGGCTGGAACCGGTCGTGGAGGTGGGAGACGGCGAGAAGGCTCTTCCGGGGGTCCGCAACCCGATCACGTTCTCGGCGACGCCGGCCAGCTACGACCTCGTGCCGCCCGGCATCGACGCCGACCGCGGTGACATCCTCGAGTGGCTGCTCTCGGCCGCTTCACGAACCTAGCCCGAACCAGCAACCCTCCAGGGGAGCGGCGAGAGAGGACCCATCCGTGACCACCACATCGAAGCGCGCCGCCGCGGTCTCCGACTACTTGCACCTCGACGACGAGCTGACCCCGGAGGAGCTGGCGATCCGCGACAAGGTCCGCGAGTTCGCCGAACAGCGGGTCCTTCCCGTCATCAACGGCTATTGGGAGAAGGCCGAGTTCCCCTACGAACTGCTGCCTCCATTGGCCGAGCTCGGCATCATCGGAACAACCATCCAGGGCTACGGGTGCCCGGGGATGAGCCGGAAGGCAGCGGGCATGGTCGCCCGCGAGACGGCCAGGGCCGACGGGAGCATCAACACCTTCCTCGGTGTGCACTCCAACCTGTGTATGGGCGCGTTGAACCTGCTCGGCAGCCCCGAACAGCGGCAACGCTGGCTGCCTGCCCTGGCCGGGCTCGAAACGACGGGTGCGTTCGCATTGACCGAACCGGACCACGGGTCCGACTCGGTCGCACTGGAAACCAGCGCCCGCCCCGACGGTGACACGTGGGTGATCGACGGCCACAAGCGCTGGATCGGCAACGGACACGCGGCGGATGTGGTCGTACTGTTCGCCCGCAACACCGAGGACGGCGAGGTCAATGCCTTCGTCGTAGAGAAGGATGGAAAGGGCCACCACCCGGCCGGCTACAACCCCATCGTCATCACCGGCAAGATCGGCAAACGCGCCATTCTGCAGGCTGACATCGTCATCGAGAACATGCGCATCCCCGAAGCGGACCGGCTGGAGAACTGCAGGTCCTTCGCGGACGTCTCCCGTGTCCTGCAGGCCACCCGCGGCGGCGCCGCGTGGGAGGCCGTCGGCCACGCCATGGCCTGCTTCGAGATCGCCGCCGACTACGCCGCCGAGCGGGTGCAGTTCGGCAATCCGATCGCCGGCTACCAGCTGGTCCAGTCCCGTCTCGCCAACATGCTCAGCGAGCTGACCGCGATGCAGCTGATGTGCAACCGCATGGCGGAACTGGCCGACAAGGGCGCGCTGACCAACGCCACGGCATCCATGGTCAAAATGGCCACCGCGCAGAAGGGCAAGTGGATTTGTAGCGAGGCGCGTGACCTGCTCGCCGGCAACGGCCTGCTGCTCGAGAACCACGTCGCGCGTCACCTGACCGATATGGAGGTCGTGTCCACCTACGAGGGGACGGACTCGATTCAGGCACTTCTCGTAGGTCGCGACATCACCGGAATCTCGGCGTTCCACTGATCGTCTCCGCGCCAGACGCTGAGTGAGCCCGGCCGGATGACGAGTGACGGCACTGCCTTCTCCAGAAGAGCAGGATCCTCCATTAGACCCAGGCTTTCGCCAGCGCCGTGTAGCCATAGTCGATCAGGCCGTCGTCGGTGTCCTTCAAGGACGTCCGTCGCGGGTCCTCGGCGGCGCGGTCGAGGACGCTGAGGTGGTAG
This sequence comes from Rhodococcus sp. (in: high G+C Gram-positive bacteria), assembly GCA_004211695.1. Taxonomy (GTDB): domain Bacteria; phylum Actinomycetota; class Actinomycetes; order Mycobacteriales; family Mycobacteriaceae; genus Rhodococcus_F. The sequence continues at coordinate 2,599 of SEEV01000008.1, read as the reverse complement.
CTGAGTTCGACGCGCGCCCTTCGTCCGGCCGGAGTGAATGCTGTGCCGTCCGCATTGTGGTCCTCGACGGCGGCGATAGCAGTTCCCACCCGGGCGTTTTGGGCGCGCAGGAGACGTTCGGGGAACGGGTAGCTGGTGGCCCAGGTGATGGCCACGGCGATGGCAACTCCGAGGAGGGTGCCGAGCAACCGGTCCACGAGGAGCCCCGAGGGCGTTCCACCCTGGCCGGTGGCTTCTATGGCGAGCAGCGACATAGGAGTCACGAGAATGAGGGCGAGGAAGTAGTTGAACGGGACGAGAACGTCCTGTCCGATCAAGCAGACGATGATGATGGCCACGACCCACCAGGGGGCGGGGTCGAGGACCACGACGAACGCGACGACGAAGAGTCCGACGATCGTGCCGGCGGCGCGGTGGGCGGCCCGCAGCGTGGTGGCACTGCGACCGGTCCATTGGTGCGGCACGAGTGCGGCCGTGAGGATCGCCCATTAGGGGTGTCCGATGCCCGCCAGCTCGCTGGCGACGCCGGCGACCCCCGCGGCCAGGCCGATTCGCCATGCCGTGAACCAGGCGACCGAGTCCCGGCGCAGGGCATGGGCCAGCAGGAAGGAGAAGCTGGGTCGGCCGAGCAGCAGCGGGGTGTCGGGCGAGAGCGTGCGGACCTCGCCGGGAACGTGGGAATTTTCCAGGACGCCGGCGGCCAGGTCCCGGTTGATGGTGAGGAGTTCGCCTTCGCGGTGGTGATGGCCGCGGCCCGCAGTGGCTGGATGGGCGGAGTTCAGTGTCAGCCAGGCACGGTTCACGGCGCCGTATGCACTGGCCAGGAGACTTCGGGACCGCTCGGGTCGGTGACGAGGACGAGCAGCGTCAGGCAGCCGGCGAACAGGGCGGCAAAGGCCGTGATTCCGACGATTTTCCATCCGAGATGCGGGTCCATGCCGAAATAGGTGCCGAGGACGGCGCCGTAGAACAGAAGAAGGGGACCGGGCCCCCGGGTCAGCAGGAAGGCGTAGTAGGCAACGGCGGCGGCCAGTATGAGCAGCACGATCGCCGGGATGGTAGCCCACTGACAGGGGGCCACGATGACGCCGAGGCCCATCGCGACGCTCATCGTCGAGGCGATCAGCAGCCCATTGCGCACCCGCGCCCACAGCGGCCGCTCGGCCTCCCACAGGGCGAGCATCGAGCCGAACAGGGAGATCGCACCCAGCTGCGGTCCGAACAGCAGGCAGGAGACCGCCACCGTCACGGAGGAGATGATGCCCGCTTGCAGCGACGGGGCGATGGTTCCTCGCGCGCCGCGCAGTGCGAAGAAATCAACGAACCAGGGGCGCGTGCGGTGGACGGTGTCAGTCCCACTGTCCCCCATCGGCTCACGCCTGTTCGGTATCGGCGCCCAGCAGCGCACGCGCCTGAAGGATCGCCTGTTCGACGTCGTCGTCGAGATCTGCGGCGGGCAGTGAACCGAGTTCGCCGCGGAGCAGTCCTACGTCCTTGAGCAGCAGGTCGTACTGGACGTCGACGAGGTTGTCACTCATCCAGCTCTGGCCGGTCGACACGCCGATCACCTCGAAAAGGCCCTTTGCCGGTACCCCGTGTTCGGCTGCGAGGTTGAGCATCCGTGCGGTGGCAGCCAGGTTGTAGGTGGCAAGCGCATTGTTGAGGAGCTTCACCAGGGCCGGCTGCCCGTAGGACTCCATCCGGAAGACGCGGCCGGAGATGTCGGCCAGCAGCCGGTCCTCCGCAGGGACGGTGTCGGGTCCGGCGAGGAAGATGGTCATCGAGCCTTGGCGGGCACCCTGGGGGCCACCCGACACTGGGGCCTCGAAGACGCGCCAGTTGTCGGGGGCCGAGGACATGATCTTCCGGGCGTCCGCGGGCGCGAGCGTGGTGTGAACGAAGACGGTCAGCGGCCGCGCGGTGTGGTCCTGGAGCGCCGTGAACACGGACGAGACCTGGTCCGCCAGCCGTACCGCGACGTGGACGCTGTCAATGGACGGCCAGTCGAGTGCCGCCAGGTCGCTGCCGGCCGGTGACGCGGTCTCCTCCGACCACTCGCGGACGCGCTCGGTGTTGAAGTCGTAGCCGTACACCTCCTGTCCCAGCTGGGCGAGATGTGCGCCGATGTTTCCGCCGATGGGTCCGAGTCCGATTACCAAATGCATGAGGGTTCCTCGAGTGTGAGAGAGAAGGTTGTGAGAGAAGATGCCGGACCGGCATGGCGAGTCATCGAACTGTCGGCGGGTTCGGCGGGCGTCAGAGGACGCCGGGGTGGGGCGAAATCGGCTCAGTCCGTGGAGGACTCCGCGTCGAGACCCCGCTCTGCCATGACCTGCTTGACGAGGGTCAGGCCGTTGAGCACGCGCGGGAACCCGACGTAGGGGATGCACTGGATCAGAGCACCGACGATCTTCTCTTTGGTCAGGCCCACGTTGAAGCCGGTGTTGATGTGCAACTTCAACTGGGGTTCGGTGCCCAGGGCGACCAGCGTGGAGATGGTCACCATCGTCTGCTCCTGCTGGGTCAGGCTGGTTCGGGAATAGATGTCCCCGAAGGCGAAGGAGACGATGTAGTCGGACAGGTCCGCGTCCAGGCTCTT
>SEEV01000647.1 GCA_004211695.1 Rhodococcus sp. (in: high G+C Gram-positive bacteria) | reverse complement strand
AGAACTGCTCGATCAGCGCCGGATAGATTCCGCCGACCAGGATCGCCGAGAGCACCAGCAGTGCCGTGGCCATCGCCGGGATCCGCAGGTCCCGCACCGCGATCGCGGCGAAGAACGCCGCCGCGCACAGCACCGCGATCGCGACCATGATCAACCGGGCCGGCAGCACCGCGTTGATGTCGGTGTACCCGGCGCCGGTGAAAGTCGGTTCCTTCCGGCCGCTCCACAACAAGGAGTACCGGTCGAGCCAGTAGGACGCCGCCTTCAGCGCGATGAACGTGCCCGCGAACACCGCAAGCTGGATGCGCGCCGGCCGGGACACCTCGATGACGTGGTCCTTGCTCGGTGCCAGCCGGATGCCGCCGAACAGGTAGTGGGTTCCCAGGCCAATTAACAACGCCAGGAACACCGCGATGAACAGCCACGTCAGGATCAGCCGGTAGAACGGCAGGTCGAAGACGTAGAAGCCGATGTCGTACCCGAACTCTGCGTCCACGGTGCCGAACGCGCCGCCGTGCAAGAACAGTTGCACCGTCTCCCAACTCGCCTGCGCGTGCAGCCCGAACGGCAACGCCAGCAGCAATGCGATCCCCACCGTGAACGACCGCGGACGGCGCGACACCACCTCCCGGTACCGCTCGACCGGATCCTTCGCCGTGTTCGCGCCCGAGGCCGCGAACAGTGGGCGGGACCGGTACGCCCACACCACGGCCGCGAAGATCACCGCACCCACCAGCAGCGTCACCGCCGTGAACAGGATCAGGCGGGTGACCAGTACCGTCCCCCACACGCGACGGTAACCAACCTCACCGAACCACAGCCAATCGGTATACCCCACGACCAGACGCGGCCCGATCACCAGCAACGCAATGAGCGCCACCGTCACCATGATCATGACCCGGGCCCGCCGCGGCAGCGCCCGCATCCGGTCGGACGGTTGCATGGCCACCTCCCACGGGTCGGCTCACGAGCAGCCCCGCCGCGGACCACCTCGCCCGATCCAGCGAAGGCGTTCGTATCACCCCATTCTATTTCTATGCGGCGCCGGGCTCATCCTGGCCGGCGCGCACTCGGCATCGGATTGGGCGAGTGGACCCGCGAGTGGAGCGCCGCCGGGTTCGAGGGCGCGGCTCGTCGCCGGTTCCTCCTCGGCCGGTGACACATTGCTCCTCCGGGTCGTCGCGGTGACCGTGATCGGCAGAACCGTGGAAACGACCGTCAAGGGCACCCTGACCCTCGCCGGCCGAAACACGCCGTCCATGCGCATCAGCTGGCTGCAGCGAGAGCGTCGGTGCGGGGAGGCCGTTCGCCGGCTGAGGTGATGGCCCGTGCAGCGATTCGCGTGGTGCAGGATTCCCCGAAGGTCGTCGAAGCCGATCGTCAGCAGACGCTGCCGATCGGTTCTACCGGTCAGCAGGCCGCGGTCGGTCAGGGCGTCCAGCCCAGCCACCAAGACGTCCCCCAACTCGGCGGGTCGGCCACACCTCAACCACCAATCCTGCCTACTACGCGCCCTCCCACACGCGGACAGTCGGAGCGCCATGCCCAGCGGACTAGAACCATTCCGCAGTCGTTGTCGACAAGCCCAGCCGCCGCGCCGTGGTGAGCGCGATCAGTGTCCGTAGCGGTAACGGCAGGCAGCAATGCGGATCTGATCATCGACAATTTTATAGACCAGCCGGTGCTCATCGGTGATACGCCGGGACCAGTAGCCCTGAAAACCGTGCTTGAGGGGCTCGGGCTTGCCGATTCCGTCGTTCCCGTTGCGTTCGACATCCTTGAGTAGTGTGTCGATCCGCTTGACGATCTTCCGATCCTGCGCCTGCCACCAGACGTAGTCCTCCCACGCAGACTCGTCCCAGACAAGTTTCATTCAGCCAGATCCCGGACAGTTCCCCCGCCGGACTCCAACCGATCGATCGACGCCAACAGCCGGCGGGCGTTCTCCGGACTCCTGAGCAAGTATGCCGTTTCCTTCAACGACTCATAGTCGTCGAGCGAAACCATCACCACCGGCTCGTGACCCGCCCGCGTGATGACGATTTCTTCCCGGTCATCGACGACGGCGTTGAGGACCTCGGCGTACCGCGCGCGAGACTCCGAGTAGGTCATGGTTCGCATTAGCACACCTCCGTTGTTACGTACAAGAAATTGTACGCAACCCGACATACTTCCGCAGTCCAAGGGGACGACCGGTGTTCGCCGACGACTTCGACGACACGGTTCAGCTTCGCGTCCTGCGCCGGGGCAAAAGCAGCCGGTGCGGGCGCCGATCTACCAATCGAGCCCGGCTACTCGACGAAACTCGACCGGGACAAGGACGGTATCGCCTGCGACAAGTGATGCGGCGTCAAAATCGCGTGACGTCGTGCCGTGGTCGACGGTGCGGGTCACAGGGGGCACAGGGTTTGCCGGGTCCGGTTCCAGAACGGAAACAGCTCGGGGCTGCCGGCGTCCGGGTGTTGCCGTTGCGCCTGCTCGACGAATTCGAGGACCGTCTTTCCGGTGGTGTGCGAGAGTGCGCAGGCGTCCAGACTCAGCTTCGCCGACGCCACGAACCCGATCCGCTCGGCGTACGGGCCCAGGACCCCGGAATCGACGA
>SEEV01000197.1 GCA_004211695.1 Rhodococcus sp. (in: high G+C Gram-positive bacteria) | reverse complement strand
CTCCTTCAACCGGTTGCGGCTGGCATCGTCGAGCGGTGCCGCGCGCACTTCCTCGAGGAGCTGCTTGATCATCGTGCCGATGCGCATGACCTTGGCCGGCTGCTCCACCATGTCGGCCAGCGACTCCGCGCCGTTCCCGTTCGCGTCCGCGGCGGCGTCGGAGCCCTCGGGCTTGCTCGCGGCCTCGGGGACGGGGATCGCCATGGGCTGACCGTCGGGGCCGATCACGACGACGTGTTCATTCTCCGAGTTCGTCATGCCTCCATCTTGGCTGTTCCTGCTCGGCCGTGCGAAGGTGCGTCCCATTTGAGTGCTTTCCGATAATTTGGGGTGCTCGAGAATATTGTTGCGCTCCGCAACAAACGATGGCTGGCTTCGACCGTATTGACTTGGGGTCCTAGAGTGTCGGGCATGGCTTACGACGTTGCCCGCGTTCGGGGACTCATCCCCTCACTCGGCGACGGTTGGATCCATCTCGATCCGCAGGCCGGCATGCAGATTCCGGATGCGGTGTCACGCACTGTCTCGACAGCCTTCCGGGCCTCTGCCTCTTCGTCGACCGGGCGACATGTGTCCAGCCGGCGCAGTGCGGCGGTACTCGATGCGGCCCGAGCAGCCGTCGCCGACCTGGTCGGAGGCGACCCCGCGGGGGTCGTCCTCGGCCCCGACCGATCCGTTCTCCTCGCCTGGCTCGCGGAGTCGCTGAGCACGCGCCTCGGCCTCGGAACCGGGCTGGTGCTGTCCCGGCTCGACGAGGAAGCGAACGTCGCCCCCTGGCTTCGCGTCGCCAGCCGGTACGGCGCCCAGGTGCGGTGGGCGGAAGTCGAGATCGAGACCTGCGAACTCCCCAGCTGGCAGTTCCAGGACCTCATCACCACCACCACGCGCCTCGTCGCGCTCACCGCCGCCTCCCCGATCGTCGGCTCGGCGCCCGACGTCCGCGTCGCCTCGGACCGCGTCCACGAAGTCGGTGGACTGATGGTCGTCGACGCGATCGGCGCCGCCCCCTACGCGCATGTCGACATCAACGAACTCGGAGCCGACGTCGTCGCCGTCGGCGCCACCTCCTGGGGCGGACCGCAGGTCGGGGCGCTCGTCTTCCGCGACCCCAGCCTCCTCGACCGCATCCCCGCCGTGTCGCTCAACCCATACGCGCGGGGTGTCGAACGTCTCGAGGTCGGGGTGCACCAGTTCGCGCTCCTCGCCGGCCTCACCACGTCCATCGACTTCCTCGCGAACCTCGACGAGTCGGCCACCGGTTCCCGACGCGAGAAGCTCGAGGCGTCCATCAGCTCGCTGCAGAACTACCAGGACACCCTGTTCGACCACCTGATGTCGTCGCTGAAGCGGCTACCGCAGGTCATGGTCATCGGGCGGTCACCCAGCCGGGTTCCGACGCTCAGCTTCACCGTCGCCGGAGTCTCGGCCGACAAGGTGGCGTCGCACCTCGCGGACAAGCGCATCGCCACCGTCAGCGGCGTCCACGGCGGTTCCCGCCTGCTCGACGCGCTCGGCGTCAACGACGAGGGCGGGGCCGTCACCATCGGTCTCGCGCCGTACACCACCCGCTACGAGATCGACCAGCTGGTGAACGAGCTCGCGACCCTGGGCTGAGCCCCGGCACGATCGCCCGCCGACCCGCCGCGCCGCGCCCAATGTGACATTCGTTCCGTTGGACGGGACCAATGTCACATCGGGCGACGTGAGTGGCGTCAGTTCCGCGGGATCGTGAGGATCACCTTGCCGACGGTGTCCGCCGAATCGAGCAATTCGTGCGCTCGCGGTGCCTCGGTGATGGGCAGTTCGGCCGACACGATGGGGTGCACCGCGCCTTCCGCGATCAGCGGCCACAGCCGCTTGTGGACGTCGGCGACGATGTCGGCCTTGCCCTCGCGTCCCGTCTCGGCGCGTCCCCGCAGTCCGGCGGCCGTCACGTGGCCGCGTTTGCCCAGCAGCTTGCCCAGGTCGAGTTCGCCCTTCCGGCCGCCCTGCATGCCGATGACGACGAGCCGGCCGTCGGCGGCGAGCACGTCCACGTTGCGGTCGAGGTACGAGCCGCCCATGTTGTCGAGGATCACGTCGGCGCCGTGACCGTCGGTCGCCTTGCGGATCTCGTCGACGAAGTCGGCTTCGCGGTAGTTGACGAGGATGTCGGCGCCGAGTTCGCGGCAGCGCGCCAGCTTCTCGTCGGACCCTGCCGTGACGGCAACGCGCGCACTCAGCGCGACCCCCACCTGGATGGCGTGCGTGCCGATGCCACCGCCACCGCCGTGCACCAGCAGCACGTCGCCGCGGGACAGTCCGGCGCCCATCACGACGTTCGACCACACCGTGCACGCGACCTCCGGCAATGACGCGGCGACGCGCAGGTCCACGCCCTCGGGTAGCGGGAGAAGCTGGGTCGCGGGAACGGCGACCTTTTCCGCGTAGCCGCCGCCGGACAGCAGCGCGCACACCTGATCGCCGACGGACCACCCGGACACGCCCTCGCCGAGTTCGGCGACGGTGCCGGAACATTCGAGCCCGAGGATGTCGCTGGCTCCGGGCGGCGGCGGGTAGAACCCCTGACGCTGCAGCAGGTCGGCGCGGTTGACGGCCGTCGCGGCCACGTCGATGAGGACGTGTCCGGGTGGGAGTTCCGGGTCCGGCTGCTCCGCCCACTTCATGACTTCGGGGCCGCCCGGCTGGTCGATCGTGATCGCATACATGAGGACGACGCTAGCGAAATGCGTCGGCGCCCGGAGGCGGTGACCGATCATCGCTGCACACTCGCCGATGCGGGGAACGGCACGCTACTGGAAAGTAATGTCGGAATACTAGAGTGTGAACTTGTGACAGCAGAAACCTCCGACGCCGAAGCGGCGACCAACTGGTTGACGCCGGCAGAGATGCGCGCGTGGCGTGGCTACATGGACGGCAATCAGCGGCTGATGGACGTCCTCAACCGGGATCTGCAGGAGAAACACGATCTCTCCCTGGCCGACTACCGGATTCTGGTACTGCTGTCCGAGTCTCCGGACGGTTCGTTGCGCATGAGCGATCTCGCGGACGGCGTCCTCTCCTCCCGCAGCCGCCTCACCCACCAGATCCGGCGGATGGAAGCGCAGGGCATGGTCACCCGCGACACCTGCCTCGAGGACGGCCGCGGAGTTCTCGCCGTCATCACCGACGAAGGTCGCGCACGGTTGGCTGCGGCCGCGCCCACTCATGTGGCCGGGGTGCGCAGCAACCTCGTCGATCTGCTCACCAAGTCGCAGCTGAAGGTTCTCGCCGAGGTGTTCGAACGCGTCGACAAGGCCATCGGCGACCGCTGACCGGTTGCCAGCCGACGCGTCCGTACCGATAAGATCGCCCACGGAAGCGTGGCAGAGCGGCCGAATGCACTCGCCTTGAAAGCGAGCGTCGTGAAAGCGACCGGGGGTTCAAATCCCTCCGCTTCCGCCAACGGCAAGCAGCCCTGGCCTGGTATCGCACCAGGCCAGGGCTGTTTTCCTATTTCTTCCGGGCCTTCGGCTGCTTCGGTGGTAGTTCGGCGATCTCGGCGAGCGCGCGTTCGATCCACGGTGTGGCGAGGTCCGGGGTGTCACGCCACTGGTCCGGCAGGGCCAGGTATTCGCGCATCGGCTTCTCGCCGGGACCGAACGGGCCGGCGCCGTCGGCCGACGCCAGTTCGTCCTTCGCTTGCTCGGTGAGGAGCCGGACCCCGACGCTCGGCCCCAGGAGCCCGGCGAACATGTTGCCGTTCACGAAGGCGCCCAGGTTGCCGAACATCGGTTTCACCTCGACGCCGGGTGTGTCGGGGATCAGCGACCGGAAGAACTGCTTGTCCTCCTCGGACGGTTTCGGCATCTGCATGGGAACTCCTCGGTGGCTACTGTTCCTGACGTTCCTCGGGGGTCATGATGCTGAAGAGTGCGCCCTGCGGGTCGGTGACACCGGCCATCCGGCCGACGGTGGGGATGTCCATCGCCTCTTCGACGATCCTGCCGCCGAGTTCGACGACCTTTGCGGCACTGGCGTCGACGTCCTCGACCGCGAAGTAGACGCGCCAGTGATTCGGGGTGCCGGGCGTCATCGGCTGCCCGCAGCCACAGACCTGCTCTCCGCCCACCTCGAACAGCGTGTAGGTGTACTCCGGACCCATGGACATCTGCGACGTCGTGATCCCGAAGACGCTGGTGTAGAACGCAACTGACTTGTCGACGTCGCCGGTGTTCAGTTCGGTCCAGAGGCAGGCGCCGGGGTCGCCGACGAGGGTGGCTCCGATGTGCTTGTTCGCCTGCCACAGCCCGACGGCTGCCCCGGTGGGGTCGGTGACGAAGGACATGCGGCCGGCTTCGCCCACGTCGAACGCCGGCATCAGAACCTGGCCCCCGGCGCCGGGGACCTTCGCGACGGTCGCGTCGACGTCGTCGACCGCGATGTAGGTGTTCCAATTCGCCGGCGCCCCGGCCGCGGCCGCGTCGGGTTGCAGTGGTGCGATGGCGGCGACGTTCTCGCCGCGCAGGGTGGCCATCGAGTAGACGGGGCCTTCGGGCATCGGCCGGTCGTCGTACTCCCAGCCGAGCAGTTCCGAATAGAACTTCTTGGCGGCGGCCTGATCGCTGGTTTGGAGGTCTACCCAGTTCGGTGTTCCCTGGGCGTATTCCGATTTGGTGGGCATGACGATCCTTTCCGTTGTGGTGTCAGGCCGCCGGGACGGGGTGGCGGCCGGTGTAGGCGATGAGGCGGGTCACCGCATCGCTGGTGGGCGCGACCGGCACCGGGTCGTCGAATCCGGCGGCCTTCCTGCCTTCGGGCGAGATGATCTTGTGCGCCAAGGTCAGCACGTATTCGGCGAGAGGTTCGGGCACGGCGATGTCGTGTCCGGTCGCTGCCGCGAAATCCCAGGCGTGGACCAGGAATTCGATCGAGAGAATCCCCGCGGCAAGGGTCGCGGGGAATGGGTTCGGTCCGAGTGCCACCGTGCCGTCCAGGCCGCGGCCGCGCCACGCCTCCAATGCCGGTTGGGCGAGGTCGGCGATTCTGGTCTCGACGGGCTTGGCGGGGTTGTCGTCGAACTCCGCTCCGGCCACGCCACCGAGGGTCGTGATCGAGTTCACGAGGTGATCGGCGAGCTGTGCGACGGTGAACTCGGTGCACACCGTCTGCTTGGACAGGTCCTCCGCCGTGACGCCACGTAGGACTCGTTGCACGATCGCCAATGACGCTTCGGCACTGGACAATTCGTCGAGCGGGTCGGGTGCGGCCGCCCAGTCGTCGGGGCCGGCGTCACTGTTCTGCGCGGCGACGACGAGACGATCCAGGTAGTGGTTCCAGCCCTCCGCGTGGCGGGCGGCCTGCTCGTCGGTGAGTCCTTCGTGCACGAGGCGCACCTCGGTTCCGCCGGTGGTGGGCGTGAGCGTCACCGTCACCGTGGACGTGCCCGGCGGGAGTTCGTCGTCGCCTTCCCACCCCCACGTGTACACCACCCGCTTGCCGGGCACGACCTCACGGAACGTGCCTGCCGCGGAATGTCCCGGAACGACGGTCCACCGGTACTCGCCACCCGCCTGCAGATCGACGCGGGCCGCGACGGTCTGCCACCGCCGCAATCGCTCCGGTCTGGTGACGAGGTCGAACGTGGCGTCCGGGTCCAGCGGGACGACGACGGTCTTGTCGAATGGCATCAGCTGTCTCCTTCGGATTCTGCTTCGTCTGTGGCGTCCGCGACGAGCCGGTCGAGTTCGTCGATCCAGAAGGAGTCGAACAACGTGCGGAGTTGCGCGAGTCCCTGCGGGTCGAGCCGGTAGTACCTGAAGCGTCCGTCCTTGCGCGCAGTGACCAGTCCCGCCTCGGTGAGCACCCTGAGATGTTGCGATATCGCCGACCGGCTCGCGGGGAAGTGTGCGGCGAGGTTGTTGACGGTCTGTTCACCAGATGTCAGCAGTTGCATGATGCGTCTCCGGGTGGGCTCAGCTGCGACTTCCAACTGATCGAGCACGATCAATACGTTAGTCGTGACTAACACGTTGTGCAATGGGCCTCGCTCACGAGGCCGTGAGGTGGAAGAATTCGAAGCGACGAGGGAGTGAAAAATGACAACGTCAAGCCCCTGGCCCACGATTCACGACGAACGCCGCGCCCTGGTGGACGACCTCGAACCGCTGACCGAAGAACAGTGGTCGACGCCGTCGCTCTGCGAGCGCTGGACGGTGCGGGACGTGTTCGCGCACATGACGGCGACGGAGAAGATGACGCCGCCGAAGTTCGTCGGGAAACTCGTCGGATCGGGATTCCGCATCAACACCATGTTCGAGAAGGACATCGCCCACGAGGAGGAAGGAACGCCGGCCGAGGCGCTCGACGAATTCCGGGCGCACATGAGTGACTCCACGCATCCGCCCGGCCCCATCGACGCCATGCTGGGCGAGATGATCGTCCACGGCGAGGACATCCGCCGCCCGCTCGGAATCGCGCACGACTACCCGATGGACGCCGTCGTCCGCGTCGCCGACTTCTACAAGAATTCGAACCTGCTCATCGGATCGAAGTCCCGGGTCGCGGGGCTGACGCTGCGAGCCACCGACACCGACTGGACCACCGGATCGGGGCCGGAGGTCTCCGGTCCGATGCTGGCGCTCGTGCTGGCGATGACGGGTCGCCGTGCCGCCCTCGGCGAACTCAGCGGCGACGGTAAGTCCCAGTTGGAGTCTGCACTGCCCAAGTAGAGCAACCGGACAGCGAACCAGCGGTGACTACAACGTGATCGGGCTGGGGCACACAGCTGTCACAAACCCTCTAAGCTCTTGTTGACCGGACGCATTTTGTACTGTGCAATCGGGGTCCACACAGTCCGGGGAAGAGGGATTTCTTTATGCGTCGCGAAGCATTGGCTGCTGTCGGTCTGGCAGTGTCACTGACCCTTCTGGGGCCGGCTTTCACTGCTGTCGCCGACCCGGCGCCTGCTCCGGTCGCCCCTCAGGGCAGTGGGGTCGCCACCGTCGACAAGATCGTCCCGCTCACCGACACCCGTAGTGCCGTCTTCATCAATTCCCCCGCCATGGGCCGCGTCGTGCAGGTGCAGGTCCTGCATCCCGCCGGTGGTGGGTCCAGGCCGTCGCTGTATCTGCTGGACGGGGTCAGCGCCGGGGCCGAGTCGGACTTCCGCGAAAGCACCTGGACGCAGAAGACGGACGTCGTGCAGTTCTTCGCCGACAAGAAGGTCAACGTGGTGCTCCCGGTGGGTGGCACCGCCAGCTACTACACCGACTGGCTGCACCCCGACCCCACGCTGGGGATCAACAAGTGGGAGACGTTCCTGGCCGACGAACTCCCGCCGATCATCGACCGGAATTTCAGCGGTAACGGCGTCAACGCCGTCGCGGGTGTGTCGATGGGTGCGATGGGCGCCGCCAACCTCGTCACCCGGCACCCGCAGCTCTACCGCGGCCTGGCCGCCTACAGCGGATGCCTCGACAACTCGAACCCCAGCTCGCGGGACTCGGTCCGCGGCACGGTGGCGTTCAAGGGCGGAAACCCGGCCAACATGTGGGGTCCCGACACCGATCCGGCGTGGACCGCTCACGATCCGTCGGTGAATGCCGAAGCGTTGCGCGGTAAGCAGATCTACATCTCGACGGGCAACGGGCTTCCCGGACCGTACGAGATCGGGGGAGACATCGCGTCGACGATCGCGGTGGGTGGTCCTCTCGAGGCGGCGGCGAACCTCTGCACGCAGACGTTCCAGCAGCGCCTGACGCAGCTCGCGATCCCGGCGACGTTCACCTACCGGAACTTCGGCACGCATTCGTGGCCGTACTGGCAGGACGAGCTGCGCACGTCGTGGCCCGTCCTGAAGAACGCACTCGGCGTCTGACCGGACTCACTGTCCGCCGAGCACCGCGATCCGGTCGGTGTTCGGCGGCGTCACCGGTGACTTCGCCCCCAGGTACGCGGTGAAGGCGTCGAGGTCGCAGCCCGCGTGCACCGCCTCACTGCGGGTACGGAAGGCTTCGAAGCCGTCGCCGCCGTCGGCGAGGAACTTGTTGACCGCCACCCGGTAGGTGCCGTCGGGGGTGACGGTGTCGCCGTTCACCCGCAGGTCCGAGATGCGGTCGCCGACAATCGCCGAGCGGTTCATGGTGTACGTCAGCGAACTCGACGGGGCGAGGATCCGCTCTGTGATCGTGCCGTCGCCGCGCGGCTGGTACTGCTGCTCCAAGGCGGTCTTCAGCGTCGCGCCCGTGACCGTCAGGACCTCGAGGGTGTTGCCGAAGGGTTGAGCGGCGTAGGCCTGCCCGTAGGTGACGTTGCCCCGCAGCAGGTCTTCGCGGAGCCCGCCGGGGTTGGTGAGTGCCACCTGGGCGCCGTGCCCGGATCCGGCCGCCAGCTGGGCGTCGGCGACCACGTTTCCGAGGGTGGATTCGCCGCTGCCGGTCTCGTCGCGGGTGAGGTCGCCCGTCAGCGACGCCACGCGTGCCTCGCCGACCTCGGAGGCCTGGCGGGCGGCGCTGTCGGCGAGCGCCTGGACGTCGGGATTGGACGGGATGTCGTGGGTGACCACCTGATTGAACGAGGACGCGCGATCGCGCAGGATGTCCCGGGTGGTGCGGTCGATCGACACGTCGACCACCGAGATGATCCGGCCGTGCGACGCGCCCTGCATCATCACCCGCGGGTTCCCCATCGGGTCTGGGAACGAGCAGTTGTACTGCTGGTGGCTGTCGGCGGTGAAGATGACGTCGACCTTCGGGGACGCCCGCAGGGCGAGGTCGCGTGCCGGTCCGGACGTCACCTCGCACGAGTTCGGACCGTTGTCGGCGACGGGCTCGGCGCCCTTGTGCATCAGCAATGCGATGGCCCGCACCCCGAAGAAGTCGAGGAGGTCCGCCGTCCGGTCGACGGCTGCGAGTTCGTCCGTGAACCGCAGCCCTCCGACGCCCTCGGGGGTCACCATCCGCGCGGTGTCGGCGGGCATGGTCGCGATCACTCCGACGGGGATTCCCTCGACGTAGTTGACGGTGAAGGGCAGCGTCGCCGGCGCGCCGTTCTCGAACTCCATGTTCGCGGCGAGGAGAGGGAAGCGGGCGCCCTCGAACGTGTCCCCGAATCGGCAGCCGTCGACGGGATGGCAGCCGCCGGTCTGCATCCGCCGGAACTCCGTATATCCCTCGTCGAGTTCGTGATTGCCGATCGCGGATGCATCGACGCCCATCCGGTTGAGTAGTTGCACGGTCGGTTCGTCGTGGAACATCGCGGATTCGAGCGCCGACGACCCCCAGTTGTCACCCACCGAGTACAGCAGCGAATGCGTCGCTTGACCGCGCAACTGGTCGACGTATGCGGCCAGGTAGGCGGCGCCGCCCGCCGGGACCAGCGAACCGTCGGCGTGCTTCACCTGACTGCGGACACCGGGGGGTGGTTCGAGGCTGCCGTGGAGGTCGTTGAACGCGAGTAGCCGGACCGACACGGTCGCGTCCTGCGCCCGCGCCGCGGACAGCCCGGACGTCAGCGACACTGTCAGCGCCGTCGACAGCCCGGCGGCCAGCGCAGCGGTGCGGAGCGCGGCGCGGCGACGCATGTGGGGGCTCCCTTCGGCAAAACCTCACTGAGTCTGCCAACAAGGAGTGACGGGCGTTATACCCGTGGGTAACGTTTACGTCTCGAGCGTTACGCCCGGACCGCGACGTTCGCGACCGACCGCGCCCCGGCACTCGTGGCGAAGGCGAGGAACGCATCGTTCTCCTCGGGATCGCCGATGGTGATCCGCACCCCGTCGTCGCCGTACGGTCGCAGGAGCACACCTGCCTCGGCGCTGGCAGCCGCGAACGCTCCGGAGTGGGTGCCCAGCGGGAGGTAGACGAAGTTGGCGGCCGATTCGGGTACCTCGTAGCCGGCAGCGAGAAGGCCGTCACGGACCCGGTTCCGCTCGGCGATGACGCCGTCGGTGCGTGCCAGCAGTTCGGCGGACGCGGCCAGCGATGCGATGGCGGCGGCCTGCGCGACGGCATTGACCGCGAACGCGATATGCACCTTGCCCAGAGCGGTGACGACCGCGGGATCGGCGACCGCGTACCCCACACGGATACCCGCGAGACCGTAGGCCTTGGAGAACGTGCGCAGAACCACCACGTTGGGTCGTCCGCGGAACAGTTCGATGCCGTCGGCGTCGGACCGGTTGTATTCGAAGTAGGCCTCGTCCAGGGCGACCAGGACGCGGGCGGGAACGGCGTCGAGGAAACGCTCGAGTTCGGCCTTCGTCAGGGCGTTGCCGGTGGGGTTGTTCGGGTTGCAGACGAAGATCAGCCGGGTGCGGTCGGTGACCGCGGCCAGGATCGCGTCGAGGTCGTGACCGTGGTCCGCGGTGAGCGGAACCTTGACCGGCGTGGCCCCGGCCACCTGCGTGACCACGGGGTACGCCTCGAACGACCGCCACGCGAAGATGACCTCGTCGCCGTCGTTGCACGTGGCCTGCACCAATTCCTGGCACAGACTGACCGACCCGCAGCCCGCGGCGACGTTCTCGGTGGCAACTCCGAGGTAATCGGCGAGCGCAGCGATCAGGGCGATGTGACCGTTGTCCGGGTAGCGGTTGGCATTACCGACGGCGTCGGCGATGGCGTCCCGCACGCTCGGCAACGGGCCCAGCGTGGTCTCGTTGCTCGCCAGCTTGATCGCGCCCGGAAAATTCTTGCCGGGGATGTAGGCCGGGATCGTGTCGAGGTCTGCCCTGGTTCGCGGAGTCACCACGCGATTATGCGCCTCCCGATCCTCTGCGCTGACGGCCCCTTCGTGCCAAGGTAGGGACATGTCGGGATTCTTCAGGGACAGTGCAGCCCTGCGGACGTCCGGAGACACGCCGGAAGGCCCTCAGCGGCGTGTTCCGCTCACCGCGGTGGAACCGGACGGTCCGGCGCGGGGCGGGATCGTGGTTCTGCACGAGTCACGGACCTTCAGTGAACCTCTCCTCGATCTGATGCGCTCGCTCGCGATGGAGGGGTGGGTGACGGTCGCGCCGCACCTCTTCCACCGGGAACCGGCGCCCAGCGATGTCGAGGTGTTCGGCGACTCGCTGTTCGCCGACTTCGACGCCACCTTCGACTGGCTGATCGCGCGGGGCATCTACGCCGACTGCGTGGGTGTGCTGGGTTTCGACGACGCCGGGACTGCCGCGCTGCTCGTCGCGACCACGCGTCCCGTCGGTGCCGCCGTGAGCGTCGCCGCACGCGGGATCGTCGAGCCGTTGTCGGAGGATGCGCCCGCGCTGGTGCACGCGGCCCCCGACTTGAAGGCCCCGTGGCTCGGTCTATACGGGGAGGACGATCCGTCCACACCGCCCGATCAGGTCGAGATGCTGCGCGAGGCCACCGCCAAGTCGGACGTGGCCGGGCTCGTCGTGAGTTATGCCGGGCTCGCGCACCGGGCCGACGAACCGCCTCAGGTGCCCGACGGCCGTGACGACGACCCGGGGGCCCAGGCCATCGTCGACGCGCAGCGGCGGATCTTCGACTGGTTCGACAGCCACCTGCGATAAAGCGGCCATCCTTACGCTGTGACCAGCCGTTTTGCCTTTGTGGTGGAAAGGTGTGTAATCTTTCGCACCGGCGGTCCGAAGGGATCGGAACCACCCCAGGGAGGCGTGCCAGAGCGGCCGAATGGGACTCACTGCTAA
>SEEV01000196.1 GCA_004211695.1 Rhodococcus sp. (in: high G+C Gram-positive bacteria) | reverse complement strand
TAGGAAAGTGGAGTGCCAACTACACAGGAAACCCCAGGCCAGGGTCGCGCCGAAGCCGAAGTCGTGGATCTCGTCAGTTCACTGATCCGCTTCGACACGTCCAACACCGGAGAGCTCGCGACGACGAAGGGCGAGCGCGAGTGTGCGGAGTGGGTGGCGGCCCAGCTGCAGGAAGTGGGCTACGAGACCGAGTACGTGGAGTCGGGGGCGCCGGGCCGCGGCAACGTGTTCGCGCGGTTGAAGGGTTCGAACCCCGACCGCGGCGCCCTGATGCTGCACGGCCACCTCGACGTCGTCCCCGCCGAACCGGCCGACTGGCGCGTGCATCCGTTCTCTGGAGCCGTCGAGGACGGTTACGTGTGGGGGCGCGGCGCCGTCGACATGAAGGACATGGTGGGGATGATCCTGGCGGTCGCGCGCCAGTTCAAGGCCGAGGGAATCGTTCCTCCCCGTGACCTCGTGTTCGCCTTCGTCGCCGACGAGGAGGCCGGCGGCAAGTACGGCTGCCAGTGGCTGGTCGAGAATCGCCCCGATCTGTTCGAGGGTGT
Source organism: Rhodococcus sp. (in: high G+C Gram-positive bacteria) (assembly GCA_004211695.1). Classification (GTDB taxonomy): domain Bacteria; phylum Actinomycetota; class Actinomycetes; order Mycobacteriales; family Mycobacteriaceae; genus Rhodococcus_F. Next base: position 11,111 of record SEEV01000196.1, on the reverse strand, counting down.
CACCGAAGCCGTCGGCGAGGTCGGTGGGTTCTCGCTGACCGTTCCACGGCCGGACGGCACCGACCGCAGGCTCTATCTCGTCGAGACCGCGGAGAAGGGTCTCGGCTGGATGCGGCTGACGGCCAAGGGCCGGGCCGGGCACGGTTCGTTCCTGCACTCCGACAACGCCGTCACCATCCTGGCGCAGGCGGTCGCCCGTCTGGGCGCGCACACGTTCCCGTTGGTCATCTCCGACTCCGTCGCGGAGTTCCTCGAGGCGGCGGGCGAGGAGACCGGCCTCGACTTCGATCCGAAGTCGCCCGACCTCGACGGCACCCTCGCGAAACTCGGCACCATCGCCAACATCATCGGCGCCACCCTCCGCGACACCGCGAACCCGACGATGCTGTCGGCCGGTTACAAGGCCAACGTCATCCCGCAGACCGCGGAGGCCGTCGTCGACTGCCGCATCCTGCCCGGCAGGCAGGCCGAGTTCGAGGCAGCGGTCGACGAGCTCATCGGCCCGGACGTGCAGCGCGAGTGGATTACGAAACTCGACTCCTACGAGACCACGTTCGACGGGCACCTGGTGGACGCCATGAACGAGGCGATCCTCGCGCACGACCCCGGCGCCCGGACGGTGCCGTACATGTTGTCGGGCGGAACCGACGCCAAGGCGTTCGCGAAACTGGGCGTCCGGTGCTTCGGGTTCGCTCCACTGCAGTTGCCGGCCGACCTGGATTTCAGCGCGCTGTTCCACGGCGTCGACGAACGGGTACCCGTCGACGCACTACTGTTCGGTACACGCGTGCTGGAACATTTTCTGCTCCACAGCTGATCCGAGAACCGATACGCGACACGAGAGGAAACGCATGTCATACGACCCGTACGAGGCCCTTCCCGACCTGCCGAGTTTCGAGCTGACCTCCACCGACGTGACCGACGGGCAGCCGCTGAACAAGGACCAGGTCAGCGGAATCTTCGGCGCCGGCGGCTACGACAACTCACCGCAGCTGTCGTGGTCGGGATTCCCCGCCGAGACCAAGAGCTTCGCGGTGACGGTGTACGACCCCGACGCGCCGACGGCGTCCGGGTTCTGGCACTGGGCGGTCGCGAACATTCCGGTCGACACGACGACGCTGGTGAACGGCGCAGGCGACGACGACGGAACCGGGCTCCCGGCCGGTGCGATCACCCTGAAGAACGACGCCGGACTGCGCCGTTTCCTCGGTGCGGCTCCGCCGGAAGGACACGGACCGCACCGCTACATCATCGTGGTCCACGCGGTCGACGTAGAGACCCTCGAAGGGGTCACGGCCGATTCGACGCCGGCGTTCCTGGGATTCAACCTGTTCGCCCACTCGATCGCCCGCGCGAGGATCCAGGGGACGTACGAGCAGTAGCTCCGGTCGCACCGCAGAACACGGGTGGCCGGCGAATCCTCGGGATTCGCCGGCCACCGGTCTCTGTGCGCGGGTCAGCGCACGGCGCCCGCACCGACCGCATCGGCGACGGACGAATAGCCGGCCTCACGCACCTTCCGGGCCAGCCCCCGGTGGATGCGACGCGCCCAGAAAGGCCCGCCGTAGATGAAGCCGGTGTAGCCCTGCACGAGGGACGCCCCGGCCAGGATCCGTTCCCACGCCTGATCGACGGTCTCGATACCGCCGACGGAGATCAGCGCCAGGCGATCGCCGACGCGCGCGTGCAGGCGGCGCAGGACCTCGAGGGACCGTTCGGCGACCGGGGGACCGGACAGTCCGCCGGCACCGATGGCCGTCACCTCGTCGTCGGGGGTGTTCAGCCCGTCGCGGCGGATGGTGGTGTTCGTGGCGACGATCCCGGCGAGCCCGAGTTCGACCGCGAGATCCGCGACGGCGTCGACGTCGTCGTCGGAGAGGTCCGGTGCGATCTTCACCAGAACCGGGACGGTCACGGTGTCGAGTACGGCCTGCAGGAGGGGCCGGAGGGATTCGACGGCCTGCAGGTCCCGCAATCCCGGGGTGTTCGGGGAGCTGACGTTGACGACCATGAAATCGGCAAGCGGGCCGAGCAGCTGTGCGCTCGCCGTGTAGTCGGCCGGCGCGTCCGCGGCGTCGACGATCTTGGTCTTGCCGATGTTCGCGCCGATCGGGACACCGGCGCGGCGCTGCCGGAGATGGTTGGCGGCGTTGCCCGCACCGTGGTTGTTGAAACCCATCCGGTTGATCAGGGCGCGGTCCGCCGGCAGCCGGAACAGGCGGGGAGCCGGGTTGCCGGGCTGCGCCTGGGCGGTGACGGTGCCCACCTCCGCGAACCCGAATCCGAGGGGACCCCAGGCGTCGACCCCGGTCGCATCCTTGTCGAACCCGGCGGCCAGCCCGAGGGGTGCCGGGAAGTCGAGTCCGAACACGGTGTTGCGCAGTACCGGATCGTCCACGACGAAAACCGTCCCGACGAGCCGTCGCAGCGGCGAGAACCGCGTGACCAGGCGCATCGCAGCGAAGGCCAGATGATGAATCCGCTCCGGAGGAACGCGGAACATCACCCTCAAGAGCAGGTGGTACAAGGAGGTCTCCCTAGATTGCAGGGTCGGGGACATGGTGCGCGGTTTTCCTTCGTTTGAGCAGGACGCGGCGGCTTCCGTCGGAGTACAGGCGGACCCGGGACAGCTCCCAGCCACCGAACTCCGCCTGGATGGCCAGTCTCATCGAGGCGCTGATGCGCGTGACGTCGGGTGGCAGCCGAAGCGGCACGTATTCGAAGTCCTCGGATTCGATCTCCCAGCCGGAGGGGAGGCGACGTGAATGCGATGCCATCTACGAACTCCTCGTCGGGATCTGCTGCAGGCCGTCTCCCGTCGCGGAACCGATCAGGAGGTCACCGTTCACGGTATCCACAGCGACGGAATTCGGCTGCCGGACGGTCGGATAACGTGCCGTTTCCACGCCCACACCACTCGACAGGTCGAATCCGACCACTTCGTTGGTCTCGGTCAGCGTGACCCACGCCCGGTCGGCGGCGTCGTCGTAGGCGACGGCGTACGGCGCGAGTCCGGCGGGAAACCGCTGGCGGAGCATCAGGGTGTCGGTGGTGTAGGCGAGCAGTTCGTCGCCGGTGGTGTCGGTGACGAGGATGCGCCCGTAGTGATCGGTCGTGAGCTGCGTGGCACCCTCGCCGGCCCGCAGGGCTACGCCGAGCGCGGAACCGTGGACGTCGATGGCGGTGACGGACGTCTGACCACGGTCGAGTGCGGTGAGCGACTCGCCGACCACGGCCAGTCCGTCGACGGACGTCAAGCCGCCGATCACCTGTGATTCATTCGTCTCGGTGTTCACGATGTGAATCTCGCCATTGCCCAGACCCATCGCCACGCGTCCGTCGGGCAGTTCGGCAACCGATCGCACATCACCGTCGGCGGGCACGTACGTCACCTCGCCCGTCCGCAGGTCCACGCGCCCGACCTGCGTGTTCATAGCGAGCAGCGCGACACCGTCGCGTGCGAGCGCGACCTGGGCGACGACGCCGTCCAGCGGGATCACCCGCGGAGCAGCGGCGAAATCTCCGGCCGGGAACAACAGGATCTGATTGTTCTCGCCTCCCAGGACGACGGTCGTGCCTGTCTCGGGGTCGAATGTGGTGGAATCGATACGTAGGCCGACGGGGTGGACGACCCCGGCGGGGGTGGTGCTCTGGGTGGGCGACTGCGCGGCACTCGCGGGCGCGACAGTGATGGCCTCGTCCTCGTCGGAGTTCGACGAACAGCCCGTGACCAGTAGAAACGCCAGTCCGATACACGAGGCGACGACGCGCGCTCCCGGTCTACCCATGTGCTGCTCCTCGGAGTTCTTTCATCGACCTACACCTGCACAACTGTCCACTAGCATCCCTGATCCACGAAACGCCCACGAATTCGGTCGGTGCCGAGCGGGTTCCGAGGCGATACCGTGAGGAGCATCGACCCCGCGCCCGGCGGTTTCCCGCCGCCGGCCCAGGTCATCGAGGAGAAGACCGTGGAAATACCCGAATGGAAGACGTTCACAGTCGAAGACGTCTCGGTCGGACCGCATGCGCACGGCTTCGGCCGGACCGCGGAAGGTAACTCCTACGCATTCCGGGTGCGCAAGAGCACGATGTACGTCGAGGTCTACCGCGCCGACGTCGAAACCGAGGTGCCGGCACCGGACGACATCGTGGCATCGGCGCGGCGGTCGGTCCGCGAGATCGACCTCACCGATGAACGCAGCATCGTCGCCGTCGTGAGGGATGCAGTGTCCGATCCCGACTCCCTGTCGGCCGGGCCGGAGGACGGAATGACCGTGCGTGCCGTTCTCAGCCGTCTGGGGGCGGTCATCGACGGACTCTGACCGCCACGTCTCATCGGTGATCGCGGCGGGGCAGGACGAGGGTCGCACCGGTCACCGGGTGTGCGATGACCTCGACGGGATGCCCGTACACCCGGGTCAGCAACTCCTCGGACAGGACGTCGGAGGGGGGCCCGTCGGCCGCGACGCGTCCGTTCTCGAGGATCACGATCCGGTCCGCGTACGCGGCGGCGAGTGCGAGGTCGTGGAGGACGACCACCACCGCGGTGCCCTGCTCCGCGCGGGAGCGGGCCAGACGCATCACCGTCTCCTGGTGGCCGAGGTCGAGGGCGGCGGTCGGTTCGTCGAGCAGGATCGTCTCGGTCCGCTGCGCCAGCACCCGGGCCAGCGCCACCCGGGCACGTTCGCCACCCGACAGCGCGGTGAACGGCCGGTCGGCGAACCGCTCGACGTCACAGATCCGCAGGGCGTCGGCGATGGCGTCGGCGTCGTCGTCGGCGCACGGTGTGCGCGCCCACGGGGACCGTCCCATCGTGATCACCTGACGCGCGGTGAACGAGAATCCGACGGTGTTCTGCTGGGGGAGGACGGCGCGCCGCTGGGCCATCTCGAGGGCCGTCCAGCCGCCGAGGTCGCGGTCGTCGAGGTGCACGCTGCCCGACTGCACGTCCTGGTCGCCCGACAGTGCCGCGAGGAGGGTGGACTTGCCTGCCCCGTTGGGGCCGACGAGAACGAGGACCTCGCCGGTTCGCACGTCCACGGACACGTCGTCGAGCACGGTCCGGCCACCGCGGGTCACCGCGATACCGTTCGCGCGCAGCGTCACGGCCCCGGTGGGTCGCGGTGGGGGGATCGGATCGGTCCGCCGGAACAGGTTCTGCTCGATGGCCTCGCCGATGCGGGTGCGGAACGGGTGGAACGCCGGACTCATGCCCACCCACCTTGGCTGGCCCGGGTGCGGCGCAGCAGCCAGAAGAAGAAGGGGCCACCGACGAGGGCCGTCAGCATGCCGAGGGGAAGATCCGCGTTCGCGACCAGCGATCGGGCCCCCAGGTCGGCGAGCAGCAGGACGAGGGATCCGCACAGCGCGCTCGCCGGAATGAGGGCGCGGTGGCCCGGCCCGACGGCGATCCGCATCAGGTGCGGGACCACCAGCCCGACGAACAGGATGATGCCGGTGAAGGCCACGCTGGACGAGACGAGCAGGGCGACGATCAACACCGCGATCTGCCGCAGCCGCTCGACGTCGAGCCCGAGGTGACGCGCCGCGCTCTCGCCGAGGGACAGCAGGTCGAGTTTCCCGGCGATCATCATGGTGGCCGCGATCCCGGCGACGGTCATCGGCGCCACCACCGCGACTGCGTTCCAGGTGGCCCCGTTGAGGCTGCCCAGTTGCCAGAAGACGATCTGATCGCGTGCCGCGGGCGACGCGATGAAGGTAAAGAACGCGATGAGGCCGCCCGCGAACGCGTTGACCGCCACCCCGGTGAGGACGAGGGTGACCACCTCGGTGCGGCCCTCGTGCCGGGCGAGAACGTAGACGGCGACGGTGGTGATCAGTCCGGCGACGAATGCGGCCGCCGCGACCGTCCACCCGGCAGCGAACGCGCCACCGACCACGATGGCGGCGCTGGCGCCGACCGCGGCCCCCGCGGACACTCCGATGACGCCAGGCTCGGCGAGCGGATTGGCGAAAACACCCTGGAGCAGCGCTCCCGCGCACCCGAGCGCCGCCCCGACCAGGATGGCGAGGACCACTCGCGGGAACCGGACCTCCCAGAGAGTCACCTCACCGCTGGGGTGTGCGGGCATCGGTCCGAGATCGAGTCCGATGCGGTGCAGGATGCTGCCGACGACTTCCCCCGGCCCGGTGGGCACCTGTCCGATGCAGGCCGAGAACACGGCGGCGACCACGAGGGCGATCAGCAGACCACCGAGAACTGCACCGGTCCGAGTGCGTGACGCAGGCTTGCCGGGAGCGTCGAGGTCTTCGACGGTCATGGATTGCCGGGCGGGTAGACGGCGTCGGCCAACGCGCCGAGGACGCGACCCGTGTTGGGGCCGAAGCTGAGCAGCACCCCGTCCTCCATGTCGACGACACGCTGATTCTTTCCCGCCGGCGTCTGCGCGATGCCGGGGATCTTCTCCAGCCCCTCCACGCCTCCGATGGAGTCGAGTCCACCCGTCATCATCAGGAGTACGTCGGGGGCGGCGGCGATCAGCGCCTCGCTGGTGATCGGGGCGAACTGCTGGGTGATCCCCGAGGCGGTGCCGGCGTCGACGGCGCCGAGCGCGTCGATCAACGAGTCGGCGCCCGAGCCCGGGCCACCGATCATCGTGATCGCGGTGCCCCGCAGATAGAGGAAAGCGATCTTCAGCGGGTCGTCACCGCCGGGGGCGCGACTCCGGGCGGCCGCGATCTCGCTCTCCGTGCGCGCCGCGAGTTCCCGGCCCTGCGCGGGCACACCCAGCGCGTCCGCGACTGCCGTGATCTGGCCGGGGACGCCGTCGAGGGTGCGCGTCGGATCGAAGTAGACGACCGGAATACCGGCGGCCCGCAGCTGATCCTGCACGGCCTGCGGTCCGATACTGGTGTCGGTGAGGATCACCGTCGGCGCCAGAGCGAGAATGGCCTCCGCGTTGAGTGACTGCCCGCCCGGAGTCACCACCGGAACGTCCTGAGCCGCCGGGAACGCGGAGGCGATGTCCCGGCCCACCACGTTGTCGCCGAGCCCGAGAGCGAAGACCGTCTCGGTGAGCGTCCCGTAGCGGTCCGCGGTCACGATCCGGCTCGCGTCCGTGATCGTCACGTCCACCCCGTCGAAACTGCGGACCGTGACGGGCAACGCCGGTGAGGCCGTCGACGCGAGAGGTTCGGGATTCAGGTCGTCGAGGACAGCGGTGCGCGCGCCGCGGGTGCCGTCGACGCTGTCACCGGCGCCGGAACTGCACGCCGACACCGCCACCGCGGACACGAGGAGCAGGACGAGAACGGCGAACAGTGACCTGTTCGTGCGGGTCCGGGACACCGATCTCATCGTGCGCGATAGTGGTCGATGCCGGCTTCGAGGTCGGCGAACAGGTCGCCGTTGAGGCGGTAGGCGAGGTTGACCTCGTCGATCACCCGCTGCTGGTCCTCCGCGGACAGAGGCGCGGCGTCGAGCTTCGCGCGGTAGCTGTCCTTGAACACCTTCGGTTTCGGGATCTCGTCGAAGATGTAGAACTGCAGGCCGTCGGTGGTGTACCCGTAGGCGCGTTCGAGCATGCGCCGGATGATCTGCCCACCCGACAGGTCGCCCAGGTACCGGATGTAGTGGTGCGCAACGAAACCGGCGGGCCACCCGTACGCCACCTCGCGGAGCCGCTCGACGTAGCGGGCCGTGGCCGGAAGCGCGGACACGCTGTCGCGCCACGACGGTCCGCGCAGGAACTCGAGATCCGCCTCCAGCGACGGGACCCGCAGCAGTTCGTCGTGGAGGAACGGAGACACGACGGGGTTGCCGATGTGAGTACGCCCGGCGTCCTCGAGTTCGCGGTAGACGAGGTACGTCTGCGCGAGCAGTTCGGCGTAGCCGTCCGAGGTCAGCTCGCCGGCGAGGAGGGCACCGACGAAACGGGACTGCTCGGTCTCCCGGTGAGCGGCGTTCGTGCCGGACTTGATGCGTTCGGCGAAGCCGACCGTTCGGCGATCGGCCGCGTCGGCCTCGTTGAGCGTGGTCATGGACTCTCCTGCAGATCTACGGACGTCGGCCGGTGGGCACCAGGTTAGCCTGCCCTGCACGTGAACTGCAGGTGCACGTCGGCCGGGCTCGTGCCGACGTCAGGCGCTCACGTCGTCGAGCGCCGCCGCGATCGCCGCCGGCAACTCGAGTTCCTCGGCGACGAGGACCCCGGTCAGCTGCGCGATGTCCCGGGCCCCGACGACCGCGCTCGCGACGCCGGGACGGTCGCGTGCCCACGCGAGTGCGACGGCCAGCGGGGACGTGCCGAGGCCGTCGGCCGCCGTCACGACCGCGTCGACCACCCGGACCGAGGAGTCGGTGAGATAGCTCTGGACGTCCTGCGCGTGCGCATCGTCGGCGCCACGGGAATCGACGGGGATGCCGTTGCGGTATTTGCCGGTCAGTACCCCGCGGGCGAGGGGCACCGCCGCGAACACACCGATCCCGTGGTGCGCCGCGGCCGGAACCAGCTCCTCCTCGACGCCCCGCGCCAGCAGCGAGTACTCCACCTGGGTGGCGACGAGTGTGGTGCCGCGGGAGGCGCCCGCCGCCGTGGCCAGCTGCCACCCGAGGTAACCCCTGGCCCCGACATACCGGACCCGGCCGCTCGACACCGCGAAATCGAGTGTGGCGGCGACCTCGTCGACCGGGGTGAACGGATCCCAGGTCGCCACCTGCCACATGTCGAGGTAGTCGGTGCCGAGCTCGCGGAGGGTGGCGTCGAGCTGCGCGACGAGGCCGCGTCGCGAACAATCGATGCGTGACGGACCGGCAGGATTGATGCCCGAACTGGAGCTCAGGACGAGTTCGGTGCGCGGCACCACGTCGTCGAGCAGTTCCGCCAGGATCCGCTGCGCCACACCGTCGCCGTACGCGGGGGAGGTGTCGACGAGTGTGCCGCCCGCGTCGACGAACGATGCGATCTGCGCCGCCGCCTCGTCGCCGTCGGTGTCCCGACCCCAGGTGAGCGTGCCCAGGCCGAGCCGTGACACTCGTAACCCGCTTGCTCCGACCGATCTCTGTTCCATAACCGCCTGCGTCTCGTGCTGTAGCTGCAACCCGGGCTTCGCCCCCGGGGACTGCTGTTGCCTCCGGGACCGGCCACCACAGGTGCAGAGTAGTGGGGTATCGCGTGGCAAGGGTCCTGCCACGCCGGATTCTGCCGGAGGTCGCCCACCCCGGTACCGTGGCGCCGGTGAATTACGAACGCGACACGGGAAATTGGCGTCAGAACAGCACATTCGACCTCGGGACAGGTGAGTGATGGGGGAGGCGATGACCTGGCTCCAGGCGATTGTCCTCGGTGCCGTCCAGGGATTGACCGAATTCCTGCCGATCTCCTCCTCGGGTCACCTCCGGATCGTGTCGGAGATCTTCTTCGGCGACGACGCCGGTGCCTCTTTCACCGCCGTCACCCAGCTCGGCACCGAAGCCGCGGTGCTCATCTACTTCGCCCGCGACATCGGACGGATCATCGCGGGGTGGTTCCGGGGACTGCTGCACCCCGAGCATCGTGGTGATCTCGATTACCGGATGGGCTGGTATGTGATCATCGGCACGATTCCGGTGGGTGTGCTCGGCTTCCTGTTCAAGGACCAGATCCGCACCGGTGCCCGCAACCTCTGGCTGATCGCCACCATGCTGATCGTGTTCGCATTCGTCATCGCGGCCGCCGAGTACTACGGGCGGAAGGTGCGTCCCGTCGAGGATCTGCGCGCCAAGGACGGCATCATCATGGGTTCGGCCCAGGCGCTCGCTCTCATTCCCGGTGTCTCGCGGTCGGGCGGCACGATCAGTGCCGGCCTCTTCCTCGGGCTCACCCGCGAAGCCGCGGCGCGCTACTCCTTCCTCCTCGCCATCCCCGCGGTCGTCGCATCCGGGCTGTTCAGCCTCCCCGACGCATTCGAACCGGCCGGTGAGGGTCTCAACGCGAGCGGTCCGCAACTCCTCGTCGCGACGGTGATCGCGTTCGCCATCGGCTACGCGTCGATCGCCTGGCTGCTGCGATTCGTCGTCGACCACTCGATGTACTGGTTCGTCGGATACCGCATCATCCTCGGCGTCGTCCTCCTGTCGCTTCTCGCGACCGGCGTCGTGTCGGCCACCTGAGATCGGGCGGTCGGGGAGTGCGCGACACTAGGCTGGGCCAATGACAGTTGTGCTGCTGCGCCACGGGCGGTCCACCTCGAACACCGCGCACACGCTCGCCGGCCGGTCGCCGGGAGTCGAACTCGACGACCGCGGCCGCGAACAGGCGCAGGCCCTCGTGTCCCGCCTCGCGGACGTGGCCATCGAGGAGATCGTGCATTCGCCGCTCGTGCGCTGCGAGCAGACGGTCGAGCCGCTCGCCCGGGCACGGGGCCTCACCCCGGTGGTGGAACACCGCCTGGTCGAGGTCGACTACGGAGAATGGACCGGCCGCGAGCTGAAGGTCCTGCTCGAGGAGCCGCTGTGGAAGATCGTGCAGCAGCATGCGTCCGCAGCGGTCTTCCCCGGCGGAGAAGGGCTCGCCCAGGTCCAGGCCAGGGCCGTCGCCGCGGTCCGCGAACACGACGCCCGGCTCGCGGAACTGCACGGCCGGGACGTCGTGTGGGTGGCGTGCTCACACGGCGACGTCATTAAATCGGTCCTCGCGGACGCCCTCGGAGCGCACCTCGACGGATTCCAGCGGATCGTCGCCGAACCGGCCTCGATCAGCGTCGTCCGGTACACCTCCACACGTCCGTACGTACTGAAGATGAACGACACCGGCGCCGACCTGTCCGGAGTGAACACCCCACCGGTGTCCGGCGACGGCGCCCGCGCCGAAGTATCCGGATCGGTGCCCGGCGGGGAGGTCCGCCTGTGACGATTAGCCGGACCCCGGCGGCGAGGATTAGCCGGACCCCGGCGGCGAGGATTAGCCGGACCCCGGCGGACACGATTGACGGATAATGAACGCAGCACGCTGCGAGGAACAGTCCGAGACGGAACAACGAGTGGGCAGTGCCGCAGTAGGGCCCGGCTCCAGCTGAAGGAGGTGCAATGTCACGCGCAATTCACGTATTCCGCACTCCTGACCGATTCATTGCCGGGACGGTGGGTGAGCCCGGCGACAGGTCGTTCT
>SEEV01000195.1 GCA_004211695.1 Rhodococcus sp. (in: high G+C Gram-positive bacteria) | reverse complement strand
TCCAGTCCGATGCAGGCGAACCCGACCAGGGTGGCGAGCAGCAGCGAGTTGCGGGGGACGCCGTGCCGGTCGAGCTTGGCGATGCCCTGGGGTGCGTCGCCGTGGCGGGCGAGGGTGAACAGCATCCAGGAGGAGGTGTAGAGGCCGGAGTTCAGGCACGAGAGGACCGCAATGAGGATGACGGCGTTCATGATGTCGGGTCCGCCCGGAATTCCCATGTGTGTCAGCGCTTCCACGAACGGTGACTGGCCGATCTTCACGTCCGTCCAGGGGACGATGATCGCGAGCAGCAGCACCGAGCCGATGTAGAAGAAGCCGACCCGGGCGATCACCGAGTTGGTGGCCTTGGTGATGGCCTTTTCGGGTTCGGCGGATTCCGCGGCGGCGATGGTGGCGATCTCGGGGCCGATCGATCCAGCGTTGCAGCAGTTTGCCGCCGATGACGGCTTCCGCCCCCACGACGACGACCCAGAAGAACCAGTACAGCCACCCGGTGGTGAAGCCGGCCCACCCGCCGAACGCCTTGCGGGCGTATCCGGCGAACGATCCGGTCGAGGGATTGGTGGTGGCCATCTCGCCGAGCATCCGCATCACCAGGACGATGACGAGGCCGGTGATCGCGTACGACACGAATGCGGCCGGGCCGGAACTGTGCAGGAGGGCGCTCGAGCCCACGAACAGGCCGGCGCCCACCACACCTCCGATGGCGATCATCGTCAGGTGCCGTTGTTTCAGAGACTTCTGCAACGTCTCGGGCGGTTGTTCGAGAGTGGACATCACACGCTCCCAGGGTCGAGTCGGGCACGAACGTGGCACGCGGGTGCAGTCGGCCTGACGGATCTGATCGAGATGTGCGTGAGGGCGTCGCTCGAGATTGTGATGGCCCTCACAGCATGTTGACGGGTGCTACTCAAGCCGACCGGGCGGCCGATGTGATCGGAAGATCGGATGAAACCTCGGCACCGGTTTTGTCTCACTGAACAAATGGGCTGGTCGGCGGCCCGCTGCCAACATGGCGAAGTGTCACGGAATCCGGCTCGGGCCGGCGACGGCGCGATAGCGCTCGGTCCCGGCCCACAGGATGTGAGCCGGGACCGACGAATTCCCGCGACGGCGTTCTGCGGATCAGTTCTTCGAGGTCAGCGACTTCAGGAAGAAGGCCAGGTTCGCGGGCCGCTCGGCGAGGCGGCGCATGAAGTAGCCGTACCACTGGTCGCCGTAGGGCAGGTAGACCCGCACGTGCTGCTGCTCGCCGACCAGCCGGAGCTGCTCGGTGTCGCGGATGCCGTAGAGCATCTGGATCTCGAACTCGTCGGCAGTGCGGCCCGTGGCCTTCGCTTGCTGCACAGCGGCGTCGACCATCACCGGGTCGTGCGAGGCGACCATCGGATAGCCCTGACCGTTCATCAGGATCCGCAGGCAACGCAGGTAGGCCTCGTCGACAGCCTCCTTGCCCTGGAATGCCACCGACGCCGGTTCCTTGTAGGCGCCCTTGCACAACCGGATGCGTGATCCCGGTCCGGAGAGTTCCTTACAGTCCGCCTCGGTCCGCTTCAGGTAGGCCTGCAACACGGTGCCCAGCGACGGGAAGTCCTGCCGCAACTCCCGCACGATCGACAGCGTCGAGTCCGTGGTGGTGTGATCCTCGGCGTCGACGGTCACCCACACGCCGGCTTCCTCTGCGGCGGCACAGATCTTGTGCGCGTTCTCGAGCGCCACGTTGTGACCGTCCCGGGGCAGGAACTGGCCGAGGGCGGACAGTTTCAGGGATACCTCGATGCTGCGGGGCCGACCGTCGGTGTCGCTCGCCGGGGCAAGCTGCGCCAGCGAGGACAGCAGCGTCAGGTAATGCGACACCGTGCTGTTAGCCTGCGCGAGATCGGTGGTGTCCTCGCCGAGGTAGTCGATGCTGATGTAGCGGCCGGAGCCGAGGATCGATGTCGTCGCGCTGACGGCGTCGTCCTCGGTGCCGCCGGCGACGAACCGGTCGACGAGGTTGCGGGTCACGGGGATCTTGGTGACCGTGCGCTCGATACGCGGGGAGCGGGCCGCGGCCAGCAGGGCGGGCCGGAGCAGATCGGACGGTGCCATCACTTGCCCTCGGAGGTGTCGGCGGCCTGGTGGGGGTAGCGGTGGTCGGTGGCCGGGACGAACGTTTCCTTGATGGTGCGGGCGGAGGCCCAGCGCAGCAGGTTCTGCGGGGAGCCGGCCTTGTCGTTGGTGCCCGACGCCCGGGCTCCACCGAATGGCTGTTGTCCGACGACGGCGCCGGTGGGCTTGTCGTTGATGTAGAAGTTGCCGGCGGCGAACCGCAGGTCGTCGGTGGCCTGGGCGATCGCGGTGCGGTCGTCGGCGATGATCGAACCGGTCAGCGCGTACGCCGAACCCTTGTCGACCAGGTCGAGGACCCTCTCGAACGATCCGGTCGCGGAGTCGTCGTAGACGTGGACCGACAGGATCGGACCGAAGTATTCGGTGCGGAACGCCTCGTCGGTGGGGTCGTCGCCGAGCAGCACGGTGGGATCGACGAAGTAGCCGACGCTGTCGTCGACCCGGCCGCCGGCGGCGATGGTCAGGCTGGGGGTGGCCTTGGCGCGGGCGATGGCCTCGGCGTTGCGATCGAAGGCCCGCCGGTCGATGACGGCGCCACCGAAGTGTGAGAAGTCGGTGACATCGCCGTAGGACAGCGACGACGCCTTCTCGATGAAGTCGTCACCCATCCTCGCCCACACCGACTTCGGGACGAACGCGCGTGAAGCCGCGGAGCACTTCTGGCCCTGGAAATCGAACGCGCCGCGGATCAGCGCGGTGGTTTCATCGTCCAGTACGCGGCGACGGCCTGCGTCTGCGACGGCTTCCACACCACGGTGTTGCCCATCAGCGCGGGTGCGGTGGGCAGGTTGCCGGCGATGGCGGTGAAGTTGAACGGGGTGATGGCGTAGACGAAGCCCTCGAGGGAGCGGTATTCGAGCTTGTTCCACACACCCGGGGAGGAGATCGGCTGATCGGCGAGGATCTGCCGGGCGAAGTGGACGTTGAACCGCCAGAAGTCGATGAGCTCGCAGGGGGTGTCGATCTCGGCCTGGTACGCGGTCTTCGACTGTCCGAGCATGGTTGCGGCGGCGAGGGTTTCGCGCCACGGCCCGGACAGCAGGTCGGCTGCGCGCAGGAACACCGCGGCGCGGTCCTCGAACGACAGTGCCCGCCAGCCCGGGGCCGCGGCGGTGGCGGCAGCGACGGCGTCCTGGATGTCCTGGGGGCCGGCATTGGTGAAGGTGCCGAGGACCGCGGCGTGCCGGTGCGGCTGCACGACGTCGATCGTGGGGCCGTCGCCACGGCGGTGCGCACCGCCGATCACGTTGTGGATCTCGGTCGGATTCGACCCGAGTTCGGCCAGCTTCGCCTCCAGGCGCGCCCGCTCCGGGCTCCCCGGCGTGAAAGACCCCACCGGCTCGTTGATCGGCTGGGGGGTGGTGGTGACGGCGTCCATGGAACCTCCTACAAAGGTGTGGCGGCGCAAGAACCGCCGCTCGAACTAGCCGTAGTCAACACCAGCGCAGCACCGAGATAATGAGCCAGACGGACAATAATCGCCGCAGCTCCTTGTACAGTTGGCTAATCGCGTTCTCACCATCCGAACGGAGACATGTCGGTGACTCCTGGAAATCGAAGCCGGGCCGCGGAGCCCGCGGCACCATCGCCTTCCGCCGAAACCATTACTCTGCGTGAGCTTCTCCGCGCACTCGACACCGCGGTCGTCGAGCTGGTCGACGCTCCCGCCGGCGAGGAGGTCGTGGTCTCGTCCGTGGCTCTCGTCGACAGCTCCGATCTGACGGTCGAGACCGAATCGCAATCTCCGATGCAGGACCTGTATCTGCATGTGGGGGTCACCGACGACGACGCCGTGCGCTGGTTCGACGACGTGTCCGGCCGGGCGCGCGACCACCGGCCGCATGCGGTGATGTCGAAGACCGCGCACGAGTCGAGCGATGTGCGTGCGGCGGCCCACCGTGCCGGCGTCGCCCTGGTGGCGGTGCACCCGAAGGCTCGATGGGATCACGTGTTCCCGCTGGTCCAGCGGATGCTCGATCGCTCTCGCCGGGGGCGTGGCGCGCCTGCGGATCCGGATCTGCTCGCCACGGACACCGACCTGTTCGGACTCGCGCAGATCGTCGCCCAGAACGCCGGGGGAATGGTCTCGATCGAGGACGCCCAGTCGAAGGTGCTCGCCTACTCCGCGTCGGACGAGGCGGCGGACGAACTCCGCGCCCTGTCGATCCTCGGCCGTGAAGGGCCGCGGGACTACCTGCGGGCGCTGCAGAAGTTGGGGGTGTTCGACCGGCTGCGCGAGAGCGACGAGGTCATCGACGTGCCCGCACACGACGAACTCGCCACCAAACGACGATTGGTGGTCAGCATCCGTCAGTCCACCGCGGACACCTCGACCGCACCCCGGCTTCTCGGTTCGATCTGGGTGCAACAAGGAGACACCCCGTTCAACCCGGATGCGGTGGACGTGCTGCGCGGCGCCTCGGCGATCGCCGCCCGGATCATCTCCCGAAGCCTCAACGCCCCCTCCACCGAGGGGCTGCTGATCCAACGGTTGTTCGGCGCGCGTGGCGGGGGCGTCGACGTTCCCTCCGTGGCCAGTGCCCTGAACCTGCCGGTGACCGGACCGGCCGCTGTCGTGGGTTTCGCGCCGACCGTGTCCGAGACGTCGACGACGAACGACGAGTTCGCCGGTATGGGCAGCATGCTTCGTCTGCACGCGAGTTCGTTCAGCCGTGATTCGGTCGCCACCGTGATCGGTAACCGCGCCTACGTGCTGCTTCCCCGCTACAAGTCCGCGACCAGTGTCGCCGCCTGGACGCGGCAACTCGTCGAGCAGTTCGAGGCCAAGCGGTCGATCGTGCTGCGGGCCGCCATCGCGATCCCCGTCCCCGATCTCGCGCAGGTGGCCGGGGCGCGCACCGAGGTCGACCGGGTCCTCGACGGCACCGCCTCCACGTTCCCCGAGGGGCGGGTGACCACCCTCGCCGAATCCCGCACCGCGGTGCTGCTCGGTGAGATCCTCGACCTCGTCGGCGAGCACCCGGAACTGCACGATCCGCGCCTCGACGCACTGTTCGACTACGACCGCAAGCACGGTTCGAACCTGTGCGAGAGCGCCGAGACGTACCTCGCCGAGCACGGCGACGTCCGGAACGCCGCCGCCGCCCTGCGCGTGCACCCCAACACGTTGCGCTACCGGATCCGCAGAGTGGAGGAGATCATCGATATCGGCCTGCAGGACGCCGCCGACCGACTGCTGTTCGAATTGCAACTCGCCATGCGCCGACGCACGACGGTGCCGAATCCACCGGACTGACTTTGGTCAGGACGCCAAAAGGCGCCGCACGTTTCGAACGACAGGCCCAATACTTCGCGGGTGCCGCACGGGTTGACTGACTGCCACGAGTTCGTGGCAACGACGCCATGCGCGCGGACCTTGACGAGCTACCAGTTCTCGCCACCGATCGCGCGGGCGAGACCCCGACATCACTCGGACTGTTCCGCAGCCGCTTCGGGTATCGGCTGCCCGAGGAGCAGACCGCGATCTCCGCGCGCGCTGCTCTCATGACGTCCTGCCGTGTGCTCAGGTGCCTACATTGACTCAGCGATCATTCCGGCACGCCATACTTCTCGATGAGCGAGACAAGTAGCTCCGCAGCGCGTGAAGCGGTGATGACGTCCTCGTCGCGTACTTTCGTGACTACCTTGGAATTGGCGTCCTCATAGACATGTTCGCCGATCATCTTCCCCTTCTCGTTGTACGGCCACACGAAGGCGAGGGTGCGGCGGACGAGGTAGTAGGAGTCAGCGTCGTATTGCGACTCGGTTGCGGTGTCCTTGTCGACAAATTGAAAAACATTGTCGCCCAGCAATGATCCCGGAACGAACTGATTGAATTCAGCTTCGCCGGCGAAGCCCCAATCGTTTACCGCCATCTTCTGCTTCCCGGTCCACATTACGAGCATGTCCATGTCGGCGAGGGACTTGTAGAAGTTGCGAACCGTATCCATGCCGTCGAGGATCACACCTTGCCCACCTTCGAAGACCCGGTAGTGCGGTTGGGCGACCGTCATGTTCGGGGTAAGAAGCTCTTCGTAGCGACCGGAGACTTCGAGCAGTGCATGCCTGCGATAGTTGATCAGGATCTTGCGGTGTAGGGGGTTGGTGAGGGAGTCGATCAGTACATCGACATCGTCCATCATGTGGACGAATTCCTCCTCGTAAGGGGTATGCGCTGTGGCGGTGCGTGTTTCGTGGACGGTATTCATTGTTCTTCTCCTCAGAGATGTTTGCTGAGATCGGAGTAGTTGCCGATTTCATGTCTGCCGTCGGCGACGTGGACGGCGCCGGTGATGTAGCCGGCGTTACGGCTTGCGAGTAATTCTTCAGACCGACCTGGGAAGGCTCGGCCGCTGGCGGGTAGAGCGTGCTCACCGACCGGCTACCAGTCGCAGCGGGGTGGTGACCGGATGCGAAAAGCGTCCTGCCTACTGGTGGGGCAACTTGAATGGTGCGGTAGCGCCGGCGTCGATGGGTAGGGCGACACCGGTGACGTAGCGGGCCTCCTCGGAGGCGAGCCACAGCGCCGCGTTGCTGACATCGACGTCCTCGATCCACGGCACGGGCAACGCATTCAGGTTTTTCATCAGCTCCGCCGCTACCGCGCGGTCCGGATTCTCCACGCCCGGGAGGAACAGCTCACGTGTCTCGACGTTGTCGATCATGGGGGTGTCCACGGTCGTGGGATGAATCGAGTTGACGCGGATGCGATGGGGGGCAAGTTCGGCGGCCAGAGCGCGCATGAGCCCGACCACCCCGTGTTTGGCCGCTGTGTAGTGCGCCAAATTGAGGAAGGCGACGAGACCGGCAACCGAGCTCGTCAAGATCACCGAACCGCCTTCGCCTCGCTCGACCATCGCCGGGGCCACCGCGCGCACGGTTTTCCAGACGCCGGTCAGGTCGACGTCGATGACGTCCTGCCATTGCTGCTCGCTGATCTCCAGCGCGGGACCGAAACTTCCGACACCGGCATTGGCGACGAGCACGTCGATCCTGCCGAACTCGTCGATCGCCAGTCGGTGTGCACGCTCGAGCGCGGCGAGGTTTCGAACATCGGCCTGAACGCTCAGTACAGACACTCCGCGGTCTTTCACGAGACGCACAGTCTCATCCAGGTCATCGGTGGTCGCCAAGGCGTAGGGAACCGAATCGATGTCCGCGCAATGATCGACGACCACGATGTCGGCGCCTTCTTCGGCGAAACGCACCGCATGCGCCCGTCCCTGCCCGCGGGCACCGCCGGTGATGAACGCGACCTTCCCCGCGAGGCGGCCCATCAGCTGTTGCCCTTGTCGTGCAGGTCCACCGACGGGTCGGTGGCGTAGTCGACAATCTGTGCGTGCGCGATCGCGTCGTTGTCGCGGGCCATGTAGTAGTGCAGGCGAGCATCGGCCACGACGCCGAGGTTCCCGTCGGGCAGGTATCCGGCGATCGGTCCCTCGACGAATGCCAGCATCGTCGTACCGTTCGGCGCGATCGGCTCGTGAACCGCACCTGCAACTTCACAGGTGTAGGTGCCGGCGACACCAGGGTCATCTTCGTGGTATTGGAATCCGCCGTCGAGGATATATGCCTGCACGTTGCCCATGTGCCAGTGCGGAGTCGCTTGCACACCCGGGTCCACCTGCAGAATCACCGTGAAACTCCCGGTCACCAAATTCGCGTAGAGCAACCGGAAGCGAGTCCCCGGCATGAGCCAATCCGTCCACGGGATGTTGTTGTGGTCGATGAACTCTTTGCGCGAACCCTTCGGGGTCGTCCCGGGATCGGTCATCCAGAACAATGGACCGGCAGCTGTAGTACGCATTGTTTGTACCCTCAATCTTTGAAGAGATGATCATGGCTCGCCTCGCCGCAACGATCGTCGAGTCCCATCAGGCCGGCGGTTGTACCGGCGATCGTGATGGCCTCATCAATGTGACCCAGCGGATGATGTGACGTCCATTACATTCCCGGCGGCCGATGTTAACCTTTTACTTAACGTCGCAGCAGAGCGCCGCCGTTCAGCTCGCGCGAAGACGCAATTGCCTGTCCGAGGAGATCGTGTGAGCGTGGTGGATCTCAATCTGCGTCAGGTGTCGTATCTCATCAGCGTCATCGACGAAGGGCACTTCGGTCGCGCAGCCGACAAGCTCTTCATCAGCCCCCCGGCGTTGACGCAGCAGATCCGCAGTCTCGAACGCAAACTGGGTGTCGAACTAGTCGATCGCTCCGCCCATCCACTGAAACCGACTCTCGCGGGAGAACGATTCCTCCGCGAGGCGCGCGCAGCCGTCGCGGCCGCCGAACGAGCACTCGAAACAGTCCGGAAGGAGCAGACTCACCTCCGCATCGGATTCATGACTGCCGCGCTCGGTATACAGACCCAGGCGTTGTTCGACCATCTCCGCCAACAACACCGCCAGTGGTCAATCGAATTCGTCGAGCTCGCCTGGTCCGAGCAGACATCAGCGGTTCGCCGCGGCACTGTTGACGCCGCGGTCGTGCGCCCGCCCATGGCAGACGATCGCGGACTACGCTTCGACGTGCTCTATACGGAGAGCCGGGTCGTCGCACTCCCGGCAACGCACCGCCTCGCACACCGCCAGTCAGTGTCCGTCAACGAACTCGACGACGATCCACACGTGACCGACCTGGATGCAGACCCAGAATGGGTTCGGTGGTGGGCATGCGACCCGCGTCCGAGCGGGAAACAAGTGACCTATGGCCCCTCCGTACGCACAATCGGCGAACTGCTCGAAGTTGTCGCGTCCGGACAAGCCATAGCCATCACAAGCGCTCTCGTCCCGAACACTCACCGCCATCCGCAGGTCACCTTCGTCCCTGTGCACGACGTGACACCATCCCCCGTATGCCTGTGCACCAGAGAAGAAGACACCTCCATCAAGACCGAAACAGTCAGGCAGGCAGTACGGTACGCATTGACAGACTCCGAGCCGGAGAATGAACGCTGAGCTGCACGTCCCGAAGCCGGCCGCGGACCTAACTCGCGGACGTGAAGCGGTCCCGCTGTCGGTCGCGGCCCAGCAGATGCGGACCATGGCCGGGCGCTCGCGCCCGGTTCGCCCCGCACCGTAGTCCCCCTGTCCGCGCCTCAGTCCCGATAGCTCGGCGCCGGCGGACCCGCCGTCGGCCCCAACAGGCTCAACCACTTGTCGTACAAGCGAATCCAGGTTCCGTCCGCACGCATCCGTTCGAGCGTTCCGTTGACGAAGCGCACCAGATCGTCGTGGCTCTTGTTCGCGACGACGCCGTACGGCTCCAGTTCCAGATTCGGACCGACGATGTCGAGATTGGGATCCTGAGCTGCGAGGCCGGCAAGGATCGAGTTGTCGGTGCTGGCTACGTCGGCCTGACCCAGTTGCAGCGTGGTCAGGCAATCGTCCCAGTCGGGCACACCCACGATCGTGGCGGCGGGTGCCACCCGCTGGATCGTCGCGAGGGAGGTCGTGTCGATGAAGGTGCACACCCGTTTGCCGGCCAGGTCTGCGGGAGAGGAGATGTCGGACCCCTCCGGTACGAGGAGGCGCTGAAACGCCTCGAAGTACACCGTGGAGAATCCAACCCGCGCGGCGCGTTCGCACGTGATGGAGGTGGCGTGAACCACGAGGTCGACGTCGTTGTTCTCCAGCGCCTCGAACCGGCCGGCCGACGTCAGCAGACGGAATTCCACCTTGGACGGGTCACCGAAGAGGTCGCGGGCGATCTCCCTCGCCAGGTCGATGTCGAACCCCTGCAATGTGCCGGTCTTGGGATCCCGGAAACTCAACAGGTTCGTGTTCTGGTCGGTTCCGACGATCAGCCGCCCGCGCGCGACGATCGCGGCCAGAGCCGAACCGGGCGGCGCCGTGTCCGGTCGCAGGCCGGGATCGGGTCGCAGGCTCGACAGTGCGCCGCAGGAGGAGGGATCCGGCGGGGGCGGCGGAACGCTGCTCGCGGGCGGCAGGATCTGCGCACCGTCGGGTAGTGAGTATTCGGAATAGTCGCCGGCGACGGGCGGGGGTAGCGCCGCCGGAGGCGCGCACGCCACGCTCAGGGAGACTGCCGCGACGAGCGCCGCCCAGTATCGCCCGGTCCGTCCTGGCGCGTTCCGGGTTCGTCGACAGATTCTGGTCATCGGCTGCTGCGCGTTCGGTCAGGTCACGGGATGACCCCGGACCAGATCTCGTCGACCGACTGGGTGGACTCCGCCGTGCGGAGCGCCTGCGTGACCAGAAGCCTCCCCGTGTTCTCCAGGTGCGTGCGCATGGCCGCCTCCGCTTCGTCCGGGTCGCCGGCGATGATCGCGTCGATGATGGGAGCGTGCTCGTTGTCGATGTCGGCGAGAGTCCTGGTCTGTTCGGCGGTGGTGGCCCCGAGTAGCCGGGTGGTCTCGCGAAGGGTCTTGACGATCGCCCGGGCCCGGCCGTTGTCGGCGGCGTCGAGGATGAGGTCGTGGAGCCCGAGATCGTGATGGGCGAACTCGTTTTCGTCGCCGACGGCGGCGGCCTCCTGCATCAGACGACGTTGCCGCTGCAGTGCGTCCGGGAGTGCGGAGTTCGCCGTGACGGCGGCCTTGCGGACCGCGGGGAGTTCCAGAGCCAGCCGAACCGCGAAGATCTCGGCGATCTCCTTGGGCTGGGGCAGCAGGATGCGGAAGCCCTGGCGGGCTTCGAACTTGATGAGTCCCACTTCTTCGAGACGCAGTAAGGCGTCCCGTACGGGGGTGCGGGAGATGCCCAGACCCTCGGCGAGTTGGTAGACCGAGTACTTCACGCCCGGCTTCATGCGCCCGTCGTCGATGGCGGCCCGTACCGCCGCGATCGCCTGTTCCATCCGTCGTCCCGCGAACGGGGCGAGCGGTTCGAGTTCGAGCACTTCGTCTGCCACTTGCTCACTCTAACAACTCACGGCTTTTCGTAGCATGCTAGAAGCTGTAGCATGCTACGAATGATCTCCGCTGAATCACTGGCCGCTGAGCTGCGCAGTTCGGGAGTGAGCGACGTCCTCTCCGACGGCACGACCCGCGCCGCCTATTCGTCCGATGCGTCCCTGTACCGGGTGCGACCGATGGTCGTCGCGCGGCCGCGACATGCCGACGAGGTCGCCGCCGCCCTCGCGGTGTGCCGCCGAGTGGGTGTGCCACTGACCTCACGGGGCGGGGGCACCTCCGTCGCGGGTAACGCGGTCGGGACGGGCCTGATTCTCGACTTCAGCCGGCACATGAACCGGGTGCTCTCGATCGACATGGACGCCCAGACCGCCACCGTCGAACCGGGCACGATTCAGACGGTGCTGCAGCAGGCCGTCGCACCGCACGGTCTGCGCTTCGGACCCGATCCGTCGACGTTCACCCGCTGCACCATCGGCGGCATGATCGGCAACAATGCCTGCGGCTCACGCACTCTCGGATACGGTCGCACCTCGGACAATGTGAAGGGCCTGCACGTTCTCACCGGAACGGGGGAGTCGTTGCACCTGGAGTCGGGCGGCGAGGTGCCGGCGTCCCCGGTCCTGAGTGCAGTGCAGCAGGTCACCCGTGCCGGGTTGGCAACCATCCGCACCGAGCTCGGGCAGTTCGGCCGTCAGGTGTCCGGATACGCCCTCGAGCACCTCCTGCCGGAGAATCGGTTCGACGTCACCCGCATGCTCGTCGGCACCGAGGGCACCCTCGCGGTCGCAACACAGGCCACGGTCCGGTTGGTGACGGAGCCCGCACACCGCGTCCTGGTCGTGCTGGGCTACGCCGACATCGCGTCGGCGGGCGACGCGACCCCGCTGGTGCTGAAGTTCGATCCGACCGCCTGCGAGGGCATCGATTCCCGGATCGTCGAGGTAGTGCGCGAGCGCCGGGGCCCCGACGCGGTTCCACCGTTGCCCGCGGGCGCGGCCTGGTTGTTCGTCGAGGTCGTCGGCGACGATCTCGACGAGACGATCGCCACGGCCCAGCAGGTCGGACGCGACTGCTGCGCCGTGGACAGCCTCGTGGTCACCGACGAGGGCCGCACCGCGCAGTTGTGGCGGATCCGGGCCGATGGCGCCGGGCTCGCCGGGCGCAGCCCCGCCGGACTGCCGGCGCACGCCGGTTGGGAGGACGCGGCCGTGCCCCCGGCGATGCTGGGCAACTATCTTCGCGACTTCGATGCCCTGATGGACGAGTACGGCGTCACCGGCCTGCCGTACGGACATTTCGGTGACGGATGTATGCACGTGCGGATCGATTGGCCGCTCGACAAGCCCCGCGGCAGCAGTATCTTCCGGGACTTCCTGGTCTCGGCGAGCACGCTCGTCGCCGGCTACGGCGGGTCGCTGTCGGGCGAGCACGGCGACGGTCGCGCCCGCAGCGAACTCCTTCCGCTCATGTACTCCCCGGACGCGATGGCACTCTTCGCCGCCGTCAAGCACGCCTTCGACCCGGACAACATCCTCAATCCCGGGGTGGTGGTCGATCCCCGCCCCGTCGACGCGGATCTGCGCGTTCCCGCCGCCCCACTCGTCCGCCGCCAACTGTCGATGGCTTACCACCACGACGACGGCGACTTCACCCAGGCCGTGCACCGCTGCACCGGTGTCGGGAAGTGCCGGGCGGACAACACCGCCACCGGGGGAGTGATGTGCCCGTCGTACCAGGCGACCCGGGAGGAGAAGGACTCCACGCGCGGCCGCGCCCGCGTACTGCAGGAGATGATCAACGGCACCGCCGTCGACGGAGGGTGGCGGTCCCCGGAGGTCCACGACGCCCTCGACCTGTGTCTGTCCTGCAAGGGGTGTTCCTCGGACTGCCCGACCGGTGTCGACATGGCGGCGTTCAAGTCCGAGGTCCTGCACCAGAGCTACAAGGGCCGCATCCGTCCTGCATCGCACTATTCACTGGGGTGGCTCCCGCGGTGGGCGAAGATCGCCGGCCGCGCGCCCGGTCTGGTCAACGCCACGATGCGGGTTCCCGGTCTCGGACCGCTCGCGTTGTCTTCCGCCGGGGTGGACAAGCGCCGCACCATTCCCCCGTTCGCCAAGCAGACGTTCCGGTCCTGGTTCAAGGAAACCGAGCACGACCGTGCCACCACCGGCGACCCGGTGATGCTGTTCGTGGACTCGTTCACCAACTACTTCACCCCCGAAGTCGGGCAGGCCACCGTGCAGGTTCTCGAGGCCGCCGGCTACCGGCCGCGGCTGACCGACAAGCAGCAGTGCTGCGGCTTGACCTGGATCTCCACCGGGCAACTCACCGCGGCGAAGAAGATCCTCGGACGCACCGTCGACGCGTTGTCCGACAGCGCCGCCGCTGGGATACCGATCGTCGGGATGGAACCGTCCTGCACGGGTGTATTACGTTCCGACGCAGCGGAACTACTCGGCAGGGCGGCGGCCGAACCGGTCGCCGCCGCAACCCGCACCCTCGCGGAACTGCTGACGGATCGCGGCTGGGAACCGCCGTCGCTCGAGGGTAGGTCCGTTGTCGCGCAGCCGCACTGCCATCATCATTCGGTGATGGGGTGGAGCCCGGACGCGCAGCTCCTGGAGAACGCCGGTGCACAGGTGCAGCGGTTGGGCGGATGCTGCGGCCTGGCCGGCAACTTCGGCGTCGAGAAGGGACATTACGAGGTGTCGGTGGCAGTCGCCGAGCAGCAGCTGCTCCCCGCGGTGGCTACGGCAGACGCGGACACCACCATCCTCGCCGACGGATACTCCTGCCGGACCCAGCTGTCGGACCTGACCGACCGCCGCGGTGACCACCTGGCGCAGTTGCTCGCCGCGCAACTCGACGCCACGCATTTCGAAGGCGGGGACGCGCGTCGGCAGGACTGACCCTCGTCGACCGCTGGACATACGGAAAGGGGCGGTGGCGGAGACCATGGTCTCACTCGCCACCGCCCCGGGGCGGTCGTGCGTTACCTCGGAGAAGACTCGGTGATCGTGTGCGGAGCTGGAGCGGAGATGTTGTGCGCGAGCGGATTCTCCGGATTGATGCGGCGCCGAACCTGGTAGGCGATCAACGTCAGGATCAGGGCTGCGACACTCAGCGAGATTTGCGAGCGGGAGGACTCGACATAGAACATCGACACCAGCACCGCGACGATGCCGCCGGCCGCGAGGACGGACAGGGTCGGGAACAACCACATCTTCAGCTTGAGCTGCGCGACCTCGTCACGGCTCATGCTGCTACGCAACTTGATCTGCGACAGCGCGATCATGAGGTACACCATCAGAATGGTGGCGCCCGACGCGTTGAGCAGGAAGGCGAAGACCGTGTCGGGCGACAGGTAATCCAGTCCGATGCAGGCGAACCCGACCAGGGTGGCGAGCAGCAGCGAGTTGCGGGGGACGCCGTGCCGGTCGAGCTTGGCGATGCCCTGGGGTGCGTCGCCGTGGCGGGCGAGGGTGAA
>SEEV01000194.1 GCA_004211695.1 Rhodococcus sp. (in: high G+C Gram-positive bacteria) | reverse complement strand
TGAATGTGGATCAGTCGAAGTCGGTGATCGTGCTGAAGCGGTCGATGAATTCCGGGTTC
Source organism: Rhodococcus sp. (in: high G+C Gram-positive bacteria) (assembly GCA_004211695.1). Classification (GTDB taxonomy): domain Bacteria; phylum Actinomycetota; class Actinomycetes; order Mycobacteriales; family Mycobacteriaceae; genus Rhodococcus_F. Next base: position 11,614 of record SEEV01000194.1, on the reverse strand, counting down.
GCCGGCATCGACAACCCGTTGTTCTTCGCCGACACCACCTCGATGCTGTTCGGGGACGCGAAGAAGTCGGTCGCCGAGGTCACCGAGGAACTCAAAGCCCTATAGGAGATAAGCGCCATGCGTGGGCACATCCCGATGGGAGGTGCCCACGCACAGCCCATCGAAACAGATCGGTCAGTAAATTAACCCGATATGCATTCGCGGCGCCCAGGGCGTGCAGAACCAACTTCGCACGCCGACAGTAAGACCTGCCGCACCCTCTCGTAAGTCGCCGAAATCGAATCGAACGGCCCATCGCACACCCCTTTGCGCAAGTAGCTGGACCGATCGGCACTGACATCGGACCGGACACCCCGTTGTAGGGTTCCGCCCAGTTATCGACTGCAGCAATCAATTCCGGAGCGCATGCGAAGGTGTGGCGGTAGTGGTAGTCGTGTTTGGACTCGCCCACAGGCTGTCGGCGGTTCCCACATATCCCGGTCTCGCCCACCGGACGCCGCAGCCCGAAATGCTCGCCGTCACCTCTGACTTGGATGGAAATGCGGCTAGATGGACATGGGTGCATGCGGTCGGCTACACCGGGCCTCGCGATTTCCGGCGACAGCCGCGCACGTCGGTCCGACTATTGATTTGGACAGACATAGTCAGTATTATGGGGTCATACGTATTCTTGGATGGCCACTTGCCGCTCGCACGGGTGACAGCGGACAGGGCAGCTGAGAGGCGCTCGACCACACGAACATGTTGTCAGGAGAGCTGATGTGCCCCGAATGAGCAGAGACTGCCGAGTCGTGCCTCGGAACTTACGGCGAGGTCCATCAAGAATAGCTTGACATGGCGCCAGGCCCTCCTCGTCTTTGGCGTAGCCGCCGGCGAAACCGTGCTGACCTTCGTTGTGAGCCCATCGATGGTGTTCCCGGGCATGGCAACAGCGGCAGGCCTCGACGAGTCTCGGCGTGCTGTCGAGGCTTTGGACCGCCGGATCGTTCCCGGGCACGACCGGTGGAGGGCGTGACGGCGGGCGCTTGCGCTAGCGCGTCGGCGGTTCGCTCGACGAAATTTCACTGCGGCGATCGCGGATCCCGCACCGCAAGAAAAGGAGCTTGATTTCATGGGAAAACTTGAGGGCAAGGTTGCGTTCATCACCGGCGCAGCGCGGGGGCAGGGTCGTAGCCACGCTGTGCGGTTGGCGCAAGAGGGTGCCGACATCATTGCGGTGGACATCTGTGAGGATATTCCCAACAGCCCGTACGAAGGTGCTAGTGACGCGGATCTCGCCGAGACGGTGAAGCAGGTAGAAGCTCTGGGCCGGCGCATTGTGGCGGCAAAGGCCGACGTCCGTGATTTCGACAGGCTCGAGAAGGTGGTCGACGACGGCGTCGCACGGCTAGGCAAGCTGGACGTAGTATGCGCCAATGCCGGTATCGCCGGTATCACCAGTCGACCGCAGTCTGTGTGGGAGTATGACGCAGCGACATGGCAGACAATGATCGATATCAACCTCACCGGCGTCTGGCACACGGCGAAGGTCGCAGTTCCGCATCTCATCGCCAATCAGGGCGGCTCCATCGTTCTCACCAGCTCGGCTGCTGGGCACAAGGCGTACGCGAACATCGGCCACTATGTGGCAGCCAAGCATGGCGTGATCGGACTGATGCGTACGCTCGCAATCGAATTGGCTCCACACAGCATTCGTGCGAACGCAGTGAGCCCCACGCAGGTGGACACACCCATGATCCAGAACACGGCCATGCGTCGATTGTTCCGACCTGATCTCGAGCATCCAACCAGGGAGGACTTCGCTCCGGCTTCTCAGACGGTGAACGCCTTGCCGATTCCCTGGGTGGATTCGGCAGATGTCAGCAATGCGATCTTGTTTCTGGCTTCCGACGAATCTCGGTACATCACCGGTGTCGCCCTTCCTGTCGACGCGGGTGCACTCATCAAGTAGAACGAATCGGATCGCTTTCCGCGTGAGTGACTCTCGTTGGCCATTACGCCATTCAGGAGAGGCAGATTCGTGTCTGATAACGATACGAAGGTGTACGTGACCGCCGCGCTGGAACGTTTCCCCACGAGTATCAGGTACATGGCATTCGGCATCAGTTACAACGTCTTCCGGCTGATCGGCGGAATCGCGGCATACGTCTCGACATTCCTGGTCGCGCAGACGGGGACCACTTACGCGCCCGCCTTCTATCTGATGGCTATTGCCGTGGTGGTGCTGCTGACAACGTTGCGGGTCCCGGGACCGCGAGTCGCCCCCCGGATCGGCATAAGAGAGATACTCCGGCGCTCCGTCGGCAACCGTCATCGCCGGTATCCGCCGGTGCATCGAACAAGGAGGACCACCATGGGACGTCTCGACAACAAGGTCGCGCTGGTGACCGGCGCCGCCCGTGGCCAAGGACGGTCACATGTCCTGCGGCTTGCCGAGGAAGGCGCCGATGTGGTGGCGATAGATATCTGCACCCCGATGGAAACCGTGCCCTATGCCCTGCCCACCTCCGAGGATCTTGCCCGTACGGCAGAACTGGCCGAGACGACGGGCCGCCGGGTAATTCATCGGGAGTGCGATATCAGGGATCTGGCCGGGCTCCAGGCCGTTGTTGCCGAGGCGGTCGGGGAGCTCGGTGGGATCGATATCGTCGTGGCTAATGCCGGCATCACCAGTTTCGCGCCCTCCTGGGAAATGTCCGAACAGCAATGGCAGGAGATGATCGACGTCAATCTCACCGGTTCGTGGAAGACCGTGCGGGCGGCGGTGCCGTCGATGATCGCGCGGAGGCGGGGCGGATCGATCATCCTCACCAGCTCACTTGCCGGTCTGATCGCGTACGCCGATCTATCCCACTACACTGCCTCCAAGCACGGCGTCACCGGTCTCATGCGCGCGCTCGCGGTCGAGCTCGGCCCGCACAACATTCGGGTCAACTCACTACATCCCGGGAACGTCGACACACCGATGATCAACAACCCGGTGGTGCACAATGTCTTCCTTCCCCACCTCGCGAACCCGACGCGAGCCGAGGTGGAAGAAGTTTTCGTTCAATTGCAAGGCCTGCGTGTGCCTTGGATCGAACCCATCGACATCAGCAACGCGGTGGTCTACCTCGCCTCCGACGACGCTCGCTACGTCACCGGCACCACACACGTCATCGACGCGGGAGCCATGGCGCCCAACAAGATCCCCCACCCAGTGACCGGCTGACGGCACGGACCCGGGCCTCGCACAAGTTCAAACAGGAGCGCATGATGGACAAGATCGACAGCGAGAACCTCCTCGTGGTCGGGGCAGGCCTCGGAGGCCTTGCTACCGCGATCGCCGCGGCAGAACGCGGATTCCGGGTGACGATTCTCGAAGCGGCGGACAGGGTGGGCGGGGCCGCAGCCTACTCGGCCGGAGTGGTCTGGTCGCCCGCGAACCACGTGATGCTTCGCGAAGGCGTTCACGACAGTATGGAAAACGCCGCGACATTCATCAAAGCGACGGCCGGACGTTATCCCGAGCTGCTCGACGATTCGGCCATGTATCGATTCCTGACGATGTCGCCGCGAGCGGTCGAGTATTTCGAGAACCTCGGGGTAGTCCAATGGAAAATCATTCCAGCAATGCCGGACAGCCATGCCGGGGCGCCGGGATGGTCCGAGTACGGACGCTATCTCTCGGCTGTATTCGACGCTGATCTGCTCGGAGACTGGCGGGACAAGTTGCGCTATACCCCGCACTTTCCCTACGAGACCAACTACTGGGAAATCCACGAGAAGACCGGGAAGACACCCGCCGCGCTGACTCCGAGCTCTGACGGGGGCAAAGTCGAACCGCCGACCCGAGAGCTTTCGGAGACGGACAGGCCAATTAACTTGCTCGGATTCGGTACCGGTGTTGTTGCGAACTTTCTGCACGCCACCTCGCGCAGAAACGAGATCACGATCCGGTTGGAACACCGTGTGGAGGCGCTGATAATCGAGGATGAACGCGTCGCGGGTGTAGTGGTCGATACATCCGCGGGACGGGAAACGTTTCGGGGCAAGGTGGTCCTCGCCACGAGCGGGTTCGATTCGGACCCCGCTCTGGTGAAGCGGTTCACCGGCTTAGGAGAGCAGGACTACGGAACGATGGCTCCGCGAACGAACCGTGGCGACGGATTCCGTCTTGCAGCGTCGGCCGGCGCCGATCTCGTTCAGTTTCCGGCACGTTCCGCGCCGTATATCCCCGGATACTTCTCCGGGAAGGCGAACGCATTTCTCGGACGGGAAGAGTATACGTACCCGCATACTTTCATCGTCAACTGTAGAGGAGAGCGCTTCTGCGACGATTCGTACTATGGCGATCTGGCGTGGCAGGCGCTGGCCCCCGACGCGCAACATTTCCCGATCTACATGATCTGGGATGAGGAACACCATCGTCGTTATGGGGGAGTCGGTGCAGACCCCGGCGGGGACTACGAAGAAGGCCTGGTCGAATCTGCTACGACGATGAAGGAACTCGGCACCAAGCTGGGAATCGACGGCGTGCAACTCGAACGAACGGCCGCCGAATTCAATGGCCCTGCGGCGACGGCCGCCGATCCGCGATTCGGACGGGGAAGCGATCCGTACGTACAGCGCTTCTACGGAGACCCTACGCACGAGCTGCACCCCAATATTGCGCCCGTCGCCACGCCACCGTACTTCGGTATGCGTCTGCGTCTCAACATGGTCTCGATCTCAATGAGCGGTGTTCGTACCGATCCCGACGGACACGTGCTCGACATCAGCGGAAAACCCATTCCCCATCTCTACGCGGTGGGCGCTGTCGCCGCCTTCACAGCGACCGGAACCAGTTACCAAGGTGGATTCTCCCTCAGCCGGGCGCTCACCATGGCGCTGACCGTAGCCGAGTGCGCGAGCCGGGAATAGCAGGATCGAACGGCGATAAGCCGGCAACGTACGTAGTGTTCGCGTAGTCGAAGGGCAGATTCCTATGGGTAACCCACTGCATATCGGTGTCACGTTGCCGAACTTGGGTCCGAATGCACAGCCGGATACGATCCGCCGGCTTGCCCGTATCGCCGAACGACGGGGCTTCGGGTCTGTCTGGGTTTCCGACCATATCGTGATGCCGGCCGCTCCGTTGACCGAGTATCCGTACAGTGGCAATGGGCGACCACCATTCGATCCGTCCACCCCGTACCTCGACCCGTTCGCCACGCTGAACTTCGTTGCCGCCTGCACCGAACGAGTACAGCTCGGCATCGGAGTTCTGGTACTTCCTTTGCGGCACCCGATCGGCGTGGCTAAACAGGTAGCGTCCCTGGACGTGCTCTCCGGCGGCCGGACCCTGCTGGGCGTGGGAAGCGGGTGGATGGTCGAGGAATTCTCTCTGCTCGAGCAGGGTTGGGCCGATCGTGGGCGGCGCACCGATCGGGGCATCGACACATTGCGGGGATGCTGGCAGGCCGACGCTGCGGTGCCCGACGGTGGCCGAGTCGGCATCGCGCCGCCTCCTCGGCAAGGCGTCCGGCTGCCGGTGCTCATCGGTGGACACAGCTCGGCAGCGCTCCGCCGTGCAGTCCAGCGTGGGGACGGCTGGTATGCCACCAAATTGACTCCCTCCCAGTTCGCCGAGCGCCTCGGCAGGCTGCGCCGAATGGAGGCGCAGAGCGGCGCATGCGAACAGTTGGTCGTGGGGGTTCGCCCGGATGTCGTTGCACCGGAAAGGGCCTCGACGATAACGCGTGATCTCGCCGACGCGGGAGCGGAGTTCGTCGTGCTCGGCGGACCCTTCGGGGAGCTCACCCCGGACCAGGCGGCATCCTGGATGGAACGCGCCGCCGATGCGCTCGGACTCGTCGGAGAACTCGTCCCACCGATCGCGTCGCGACGGTCCTGGCCGGCGGTTACCGCAGCGGTTGGGCCTCGAGCCGTTGGCCGTTCGGCCTATTGATCAGTATCAGAACCCGTTCCTCGCCCGTAGGACACCTGCATCAACCTGTCGGCGGGAGGCACCTGGGGACACGACTGTCCATTTATTCGTTACGGCTGACGAAAGGTCTGCACACATGTCCATTGAAGACAAATTTGCCCTCATCGAGCTGAACCATCGCTACGCCCTTCTCCTCGACACGGGCGAACCCGCCCGGTGGGCGGCCGAAGTGTTCACGGAGGATTGCGTTTTCGACGAGCGCCAGTTCGATTCCGGTCTCCATGTGGGGCGCCAGGCAATTGCGGCTTACGGAGACGAATTGATGGCATCGGTGGAACACGTCGTTCACCACATGACCAACCACGTGATCACTGTTCGGTCGGAAACGGGCGCGACGGGCGTTGCGTTCGGTATATGCGAGGTGCAGCACGCCGACGGCGGTCCTCGGCTGCGGTTCAACGTTCTGTACGAAGACGAGTACAGAAAGGTCAACTCCATGTGGCTGATCTCCAAGAGGGTGCTTGTGAAGACCTTCGAACCCGAGCAGGTCGGGCAGTTCCCCGCTGCCCCGGCATAGTGCTCTGGCGGCAGATCGTGGCCTGAATCCGTCCGGTACGGCCCCGTATGTTGCCCTGTCGTCACAGGCCAACCGTGACGGGTCGGAGCGCCCGCGTCGCCGAACTCGTCGCCGCTAGTCGACCATGGTTAGGCCACCGCTGACGCTGAGTACCTGGTGGACCCAGCTCGTCGATATCGAGCACGATACCCTCGGTGCGGGACTGGGAGTCCGCGCGGCGTTTCCCACGTCCGGGCCGGCGAAAACCGACGAGTACGTCCCGGCCTTCACGCCCGCCCAAGACGAGTAGGCCGTTGTCCGATAAAAGTGCCGGTCACATCGTGATTGATTCGGCATATTCCGGTCGCCGTGGTGTGCACCGGACGCACTGCTTCGCTATAGGCAACATAACCGACGAACCAGGAGAGTAGGTCACGAATTATGTCCGATCGAACTGCCGGCATGAAGTTTCCGTCAAAGGTCGGTGTCTGGTGGAACAGCGAGGCGTGGCCGATACGTGAGGCACAGGACATCGCCCGCGAGATCGAAGCGCTGGGGTTCGGTTCGCTGTTCATGCCCGAGGGCGGCGGCAAAGACGCGCTGGTAGAATCCGCGGCCTTTCTCGCGGCCACCGGCCGGCTGGTGGTCGGCACCGGCATCGCCAATATCCACGTTCGGATACCAACAGCGGCGGAATCCGGCGGCCGCATCCTCAGCGCCCTGTACCCGGGACGGTTCGTGCTCGGTCTGGGCGTCAGCCACAGCCCGTTCGTCGAACAGTTGCCCGGAGGCGCGTATCGCAAGCCGCTGGCAACGATGCGGACGTATCTCGAGCGCATGGACGCACTGTCCCCGGAGATCGAGCCCGGCGCCAGGCCGCTACGCCTGCTCGCCGCATTAGGACCGAAGATGATCGAACTATCCGGCGAGCACGCCAACGGCGCCCATCCGTATCTGGTGACACCCGAACAGACACAGGTGACCCGCTCGATCCTCGGCGCCGATCGCTGGATCGTCACCGAACAAGCTGTGGCGATCGGTGGCGATACGGACGATCAACTTCGGCGTGCGCACGACCACCTCACTATGTATTCGTCGCTGCCCAACTACCGGAACTCGTGGCTGCGCCAAGGTTTCGAGGAGCCCGACCTGGTCGGCGGTGGATCGGACCGGTTGGCCCGCGCACTGGTCGGCATGGGTACTGCCGACGACGCGGCCGCTGCGCTCACCGCACATCTCGACGCCGGCGCGGACCACGTCGTTGTGCAGGTCCTCGCGGACACGCCGTCGACCGACCCGCGGCCGGCGCTCCGTGAACTCGCCTCGGCGTTGCAGTTGTAATTGCACCGGCGACCAGTGCTCGGCTTGCCATTGGTCGGCGTGGAGATAGCCGCGCGACATAGCAGCACCGACAGGGGCCGACGACCTCTCCCACCCGGAGAGAGGTCGTCGGCGGCCCATAGGCGCTGGGTCAGCGGTGTGCGGCGCGATTGATCGCGACGGTCTCGTCTAGCGAGGGCGCCTCGGCGAGGCTCGCGAAATGCTCCCCGAGCCGGTCACGAGTACGGGGCGCTTCGTCCTTGTCGGCCGCTGCCAGGGCCTGCCCCAACTCCGCGACATCCAGTTCGGTGCAGTAGGCGGGCGTCCCCGGCTGCTGCCGCCACGATTCGGCCAGAGCCCCGGCATCGACGGGATCGAAGCCCGTGTCGTCGACGAGCTGCATGACGGTCCGGCGTGCTCGTTCCGAATCGGCGGCAACGGGGATAGCGATCCGGCCGAGCGTTCCGGCGAGTACTCCCTTGGTCTGCTGTGTCCCCGCGAGCGCGGCGTTCCACGCCTTCACAATCGGTTTGCCGAGCTGCTCCGCGCTCCACACACTCTCGACTTGTCCGTTGTCCACCGCCTCGATGTGGCCGTTCATACCGGGGTAGTAGTTCGAGGTGTCGACGATCACCGTATCGTCGGACACTCCGGCGAGGAGGCCGGCGAGCTCGGGCTGCTTCGAGAATGGGATCGACAGGATGATGACCTCCCTGTCGTGGGTCGCGGCGTCGAGATCTACTGCGCGAGCGCCTGCTTTCCGGACGTCGGCGGCGACGGCCTCCGGCCCACGGGCGTCCGCGACCAGTACCTCATGTCCGGCCTCGCTGAGCCGGCGTGCGATATTGCCGCCGATGGCTCCGGCGCCGATAACGGAAATCCTCATATCGTGTTCCTTCCCTTCTATCGTGTCCGGATCGCTACATGAACAGTGCGCGGCTGAGGCGGACGTGGTATTCAGAGTCGGGGTTCGTTCCAACGCCAACCCTTTCGGCGATGGCGGCGCCCGACAGGTCGCGCCGCTTCGGCAATCTCGCGGCCTCGGCGCGCGCTAGGGCGGCCGGCATCTCGTCGCGGGTGAGATCTGTGCAATAAACCGGTGCCCCGGGCTGCTGGCGCCACGATTGCGCCAGCGGTCCGGCATCGAATCCATCGAATCCGGTGTCCTCGACCAGCGCTATGGCGACCGCGCGTTCGCTGTCGTCGTCGGCCGCGACCGGGATCGCGATACGGCCCCGAATCCCTGGAGGCGTGCCTTTAAGGGCGAAGGAGCCGGAGCCGATGGCATTCCACGCCTTGACGATCGACTGGCCGAGCTGTTCTGCGACCCAGAGACTTTCGACCTGGCCGGCTTCGATGGCCGCGATCTGGGAATCACGCCCCGGAATGTAGTTCGAGGTGTCGATAACGACCGTCTCAGCGGGTACGCCAGCGAGCAGCGGCGCGATCTCGGGAACGCGGTTCAGCGGGACGGAGAGGATGACGACGTCCACGTCTTTCACTGCCTCGGACGCGGGCACCGCACGTGCTCCCGTGGCCAGGACCGTGGCGTCGATTGTGTCGGGTCCGCGCGAGTTGGCCACCTTCACATCGTGTCCGGCCGCGCTCAACTTTCGACTGAGTGTCTTACCGATATGGCCGACACCGAGAATACCTATCTTCATCCAGTAACTCCTTGGGTTATTTATCGATTTTCATTCATCGGGCAGGGCTGTGCGGACACTTCGCAGGCGCCGTGCCGGCCGAGGCGTGAAACAGCTTTTGCCTGGCGGCTTTTTCCTGGTCTCCGGTCCTACAGATCTCGGGCCAGATGTGCGACCACCACAGCGCCGGGTCGCACAGATCTGCCGAACGACGGACGGCCGGTTTGTGCCGGGTGTTACCGAACGCAAATTCGACAGTTCCGCTTTTGGATCGGACTGCCCGCTGCGAAAGTCGTTGCTGCTCTACTGCTTTTTGTTTTGGTTGCGGTAGCCGTTTTCGATGAGTGTCAGGAGACGGTCGAGTACCTCATAGTCGGCCTCGGCGGCGCCCATGGTCCACGCCACCGAGACGGCCAGGAGGAACAAGTCTCGCCCCGTTACCGAGGCTCGCACCTGTCCCGTGAGCCGCGCGGCGCGCACGTACTCCTCGGTGGTCGCGATGATGTTCTCGCAGGGCACCGTCAGCGGGTTGTCCGGTTCCAATGCCCTCGCGGCAGCCATGAGCGGTTCCGGCAACCCGCTGAACGCGCTGAAATATTCCTCCATCGCGTGCAGCCAGCGCCGCAGCTTTTCCAACGCGTCGTCGAGCTGCGAGATATCGGCGCGACGTGCCTCTAGTTCTTCCGAACGGGACTGCAACACCGCCGCCAGGAGCGCCTCGCGGTTCGGGAAATGCCGATACAACGTGCCCGGCCCGACGCCGGCGTCTTTGGTGACCGCCTCCATTGAAGTGCCGACCCCGAATTTCAGGAACTGACGCTGAGCCGCCTCCAGCAGAGCAGCACGGTTGCGCTGGACATCCGCGCGCGGCCGGCGGCCCGGCTGCTCTTCAGCACTCATACGTCTCCTGTCTGCTCCGGGCTCCACCTCAAATCGGATACCGCCTCCGGATACCGGGACAGCATAAAACGGAGGCTGTATCCGGTCAACTCGCCGGAGTGGATGGCTACGGCTGCGATCTGCTGGCTGAAGCCCCGCATGTCCGCCGCGATCGGAGCAGGCACCTCAGTCACCAATGTTCGGATTGCGGTCGTGCGAGTACCGCGGAGATCGATACCGAGGGTGCGTAGTCGGTTCATGATCGTGTTGGGGTGCAGGTGACTGCCGGGCGTGCGGCCGGGAAAGAGCCACTCCGATTCACCATCTCGGACGGCATGCAGGTTGGGTCGTTGTGCGAGGTGCTCGGTGAGCATGTCCGCGAACGGCGTCGGAATGGGCGCAGGATGGGTGCCGAGGGCAAGATATGGACCGTCTGACGCCAGGAGGATGTCGTTGGTGCGATGTGTTGCGATCCTCGCGATTGGTTGAGTGTAGAGGAGCTGCAGTGTGCCGGCGATCCGATATGGCAGGGATTCGCTGTTACCGGTCAGCAGTTCACGCAGCCAGGCGATCAATTGGTCCTGGGTGATGGTGGGGGAGGAGCGGGCGCTCCGCGCTCGAGCACTTACGTCGCCGCTACCGGTGGCGGCACGGCGGAGGCGGTTGATCTTTACGGGTGGGATGCACGTATCTCGGCTGCACCGATGCTTCCTTCGCACTTTGCTGAAGTGTCCACCCGGAACACAGTTTCGGATGCACCATCGACTGTCTATGGCCTGCGGTGGCCGTGGGACAGCACATTCGAAAGGGGCCTTCCCTCCCCAAATAGGCGCAATACACCCCGCAGCGGGACCTATGCCAGACGCGGCGTCGCGAGTCGACGACAGGGAGGGTGATCGCAGAGCTCAAGTTCGCTTTTTGGCAAGCCATGTTCACTGCGGGTCACGATATACACATTTTGAATCACCAGATCCTCGCACTGTTTTCCGAATGCTGCGGGGATGACTGCTGAGCGCTCCGCCGCCGGATCTATGACGATCTTGAGGATCCGAACGATGCGAAATCGGATTTGGCTGGGGCTAGCCTCGATCTTTCCTGAGTCCCCTGGGTCGGCCTGAGCGGTTTCGGATTGGTGGTCGCTGTCGCTGATCCGGTGTCGGGCAGCGATGAGCTGCCCGACGCGGTCGGGGGCGTCGGGGTCCACGGCCCCGGAAGACATTTCCCTTTCGTCTCGGATGATCGGGTTGATGCTGGTCAGATCGGTGCGGGTAGCGCGCTGAGGTGGTCGAGGCCTCGGGTGAGCAGGCG
>SEEV01000646.1 GCA_004211695.1 Rhodococcus sp. (in: high G+C Gram-positive bacteria) | reverse complement strand
CAGAGCCCATGAACGGAGTACAAGGTGTATGTGGTCATCATGGGATGCGGCCGGGTCGGCTCATCCCTCGCTGGCTCGCTGACCCGGATCGGCCACGAGGTCGCGGTCATCGATCGCGATCCCGCCGCATTCCTGCGTCTCGAACCCGACTTCCCCGGGCACACCGTCGTCGGCATGGGCTTCGACCGTGACGTGCTGGTCAAGGCCGGTATCGAGCGCGCAGAAGCATTCGCCGCGGTGTCGTCCGGAGACAACTCCAACATCATTTCCGCGCGCGTGGCCCGGGAGACGTTCGGCGTGGAACGCGTCGTCGCCCGCATCTACGACGCGAAGCGCGCCGCCGTGTACGAGCGCCTCGGGATCCCCACTGTCGCCACCGTCCCCTGGTCGACGGACCGCTTCCTGCACACCCTCACCCGCGACAGCCAGACGGCCAAGTGGCGCGACCCCTCGGGAACGGTCGCGGTCACCGAATTGGCCCTGCACGAGGACTGGATCGGCAAGCCGGTCGCCGAACTCGAGGCAGCGACGAATTCGCGTGTCGCGTTCATCATCCGCTTCGGCACGGGCGTCCTCCCCGACCGCAAGACCGTCTTCCAGGCCGACGACCAGGTGTACATCGCGGCCGTGTCGGGAACCGTGGCCGAAGCCGTCGCGCTCGCCGGCAATCCCCCGCCCTCGGACAACTGACACGGCAGTGAGAATGTTCACGATCGACCACCCGAACGGAAGCACACGATGAGAGTCGCAATCGCAGGAGCCGGCGCAGTCGGACGCTCCATCGCGCGCGAACTGGTCCGCGGCGAACACGACGTCATGCTGATCGAACGCAAACTCGAGCACGTGGAGCAGGAGTCGGTGCCCGAGGCGACCTGGGTCCACGCCGACGCGTGCGAACTGAGCAGCCTCGAATCGGCCTCCCTCGAAACCTACGAGGTCGTGATCGCGGCCACCGGCGACGACAAGGCCAACCTCGTCCTCAGCCTCCTCGCGAAGACCGAGTTCGGGGTGAGCCGCGTGGTCGCCCGCGTCAACGACCCCCGCAACGAGTGGTTGTTCGACGAGTCCTGGGGAGTCGACGTCGCCGTGTCCACCCCCCGGATGCTCGCCTCGCTGGTGGAGGAGGCGGTGTCGGTCGGCGATCTCGTGCGGCTGATGACGCTGCGGCAGGGTCAGGCCAACCTCGTCGAGGTCACGCTGCCCGACAACACTCCGCTCGCGGGAAAGCCCGTCCGCAAACTTCAATTGCCCCGCGACGCCGCGTTGGTCACCATCCTCCGCGGCGGTCGGGTGATCGTCCCGCAGCAGGACGACCCGCTCGAGGGCGGCGACGAACTGCTGTTCGTCACGTCCGTGGACGTCGAGGACGACCTGCGGGCGGCCGTCGGGCTCTCCTAACCGGGACCGGGTGATCGACTTCGCCTGTGGTGCAACGGGTTAGAGCCCGATACCCGGGTCCCGCCTAGGCTTGGCCGGGCTCGTCGCGGGGACCGCCCGCCTCCGTGTCGTCGGTCGGTGCTGCGGGCTCCTCGGACGGGCCCGGTTCGACGATCCGGTCGGCCCGCCGCACCGCCCAGATCGTCACCAGCAGAGCCAATCCGGCCAGCGGCCAGCCCATGGCGATGCGGGCGAACGCGAGCCAGCCGGTCTGATCCGAATCGTAGAGCTGCGACTGCACGACGTACCGGGCACCGAACACCAGCGCCCAGGCGGCGGTGGCGACGTCATAGGCCCGCACCGCGCCGCGATGCCGCCGCCAGAGGTTGCCGTGGCCGTTGAGGAATCCCCAGATGAGTCCGACGATCGGCCAGCGCACCAGAATCGAGATCAGGAACACCGCCCCGTACGCGAGGCTCGTGTAGATGCCGAACAGGAAGTACCCCTTGGCATCGCCCGTGCGGTAGGCGATGAAGGCGGAGATACCGACGCCGAAGAACCCGGACACCGCGGGCTGGATGGGGCTGCGGCGGACGAGGCGCCAGACGAGGATGGCCACGGCAACACCGAGGGCCGCCCAGATGGCCGGACCCAGGCCCCACACACCGTTGACCGGAACGAAGACCAGGATGGGCAGGGTCGAATACACCAGCCCGCTGAGCCCACCGAGCTGTTCGAGTATGGATTGCTGCTTCGTTTCGGTCACTCAACGAGAGTGCCACACGAGACAGACCCTACGATTCGCCGCGCAGCTCGTAGTATGGGTTGAAGATCACCTTCTGGCCGTCGCGTTCGCCGACACGTCCCCGCACCAGCAACGTCTTGCCCGGCTCGATGCCCGGAATTCTCCGCCGGCCGATCCACACCAACTTGATCTGTTCGGTGCCGTCGAAGAACTCGGCTTCGATGCTGGCGTTCCCGGACTTCGGACAGGCTTCGACGCTGCGGAGCCGTCCCAGCATGGTGACCTCTTCGCCGCGGCTGCAGTCGCAGGCACGTTGTGCGCCGGACGCCTGTGACGTCTCGGCCATTTCCTCGGCGTCCAGCTGCTCCAGGTCCTCGGTGAGCCTGCGAGTCAGCCGACGAAAATATCCTGCCGTGGCGGGTGCCATTGCGCGCTCCTGGAGCATGTGCGACGCGAGATCTTCGCGCCGCTCGTAGGGCTGTGTATT
>SEEV01000193.1 GCA_004211695.1 Rhodococcus sp. (in: high G+C Gram-positive bacteria) | reverse complement strand
GGCGGCTGGCTCGGCATCACCACACCCGAGGCCTACGGCGGGCACGGCATGGGAATCACCGAGGCCTCCATCCTGCTGGAGGAAGTCGCCGCGTCCGGCGCCGGCATGAACGGCGCGAGTTCGATGCACCTGTCGATCTTCGGGATGCACCCGGTGATCGTGCACGGCTCCGAGGAACTCAAGCAGCGCACCCTTCCGCGGATCGTCGACGGCGACCTGCACGTCTGCTTCGGAGTCACCGAGCCCGGCGCGGGTTTGGACACCACCAAGATCACCACCTTCGCGCGCCGGGAGGGTGACAAGTACATCGTCAACGGCCGCAAGGTCTGGATCTCCAAGGCGATGGAGTCGGAGAAGATCCTTCTCCTCACCCGCACAACGAAGTTCGAGGACGCGAAGAAGAAGACGGACGGTCTGACACTCTTCCTCACCGACCTCGACCGCTCGAAGGTCGACATCCGCCCGATCAAGAAGATGGGGCGAAACGCGGTCACGTCGAACGAACTGTTCATCGACAACCTCGAGATCCCCGTCGAAGACCGCGTGGGCGAGGAAGGCAAGGGCTTCAAGTACATCCTCGACGGCCTCAACCCCGAACGCATGCTCGTCGCCTCCGAGGCCCTCGGCATCGGCCGGGCCGCACTCCGCCGGGGTGTCCAGTACGCCAACGAGCGTGAGGTGTTCGGCCGTCCGATCGGCATGAATCAGGGCCTGCAGTTCCCGCTCGCCGATTCGCTCGCCCGTCTCGACGCCGCGGAACTCGTCCTGCGCAAGGCGACGTGGCTCTACGACAACGGAAAGCCGTGCGCCCGCGAAGCCAACATGGCCAAGTATCTCTGCGCCGACGCCGGATTCCAGGCCGCCGACCGCGCCCTCCAGACCCACGGCGGAATGGGCTATTCGGAGGAATACCACGTGGCCCGGTACTTCCGCGAAGCCCGCCTGACCAAGATCGCCCCGCTCAGCCAGGAGATGGTTCTCAACTACCTCGGCGAGCACGTCCTCGGCCTCCCCAGGAGCTACTGATGTTCGAACTCACCGGAAAGTCCGCACTCGTCACCGGTGCCGGCAGCGGAATCGGCGCCTCGGTGGCGCATGCCTACGCACGAGCAGGCGCGGCCGTGCTCGTCACCGATGTCGACGGCGACGCCGCGGCTGCCGTGGCCGCGGAGATCACCGCGGCCGGCGGTTCGGCGAAGTCCGCGGCCCTCGACGTCCGCAACGGCGATCAAGCGGCGGCCGCGGCGGAGCAGGCCGCCGCGCTGAACGACGGCACCCTCAATATCCTGGTCAACAACGCCGGTGCCATCGCACCCGCGATGTTCCCGAACCTCGAGGAAGACGACTTCCGCCGCATCGTCGACATTCATCTCGTCGGCAGCTTCGTCTGCAGCAAGGCCGTCCTCCCGTACCTGCCGTCCGACGGCAGTGGGCGCATCATCAACGTGACGTCCGCAGCCGGACTGCAGGGCACCATCGGGCAGGCCAACTACGGTGCCGCGAAGGCGGGCATCATCGGACTCACGAAGTCGCTGGCGCGGGAACTCGCCAAGAAGCAGGTGACGGTCAACGCGATCGCGCCGCTCGCCGCCACCAAGATGACGGAGAACATCCGCAGCAACGAGAAACTCTCCGCCAAGACGCTCGCGCGAATCCCGCTGGGCCGCTGGGCCGAACCGGACGAGATCTCGTCCAGCTTCGTGTTCTTCGCGTCCGACGGTGCCTCGTACATCACGGGCCAGGTACTGCCCGTCGACGGCGGAACGGTGATCTGATGGCCGAGAAGCGCAACCCCTTCCAGCGTTCCGCGCGCGAGGTCGTCATCGCGGAAGCCGCGCGCACTCCCATGGGCAAATCGCACCCCGAGCGCGGCTGGTTCCGCGACACCCACCCCAACGACATGCTCGGCGCCGTCTACACGGACCTGATCCGGCGCAGCGGCCTCGACCCGGCCGTCGTCGAGGACCTCGTGATCGGCTGCACCGCACCGTTCGGCGAGCAGTCCCGCAACATCGGCCGCAACGCCTGGCTGCAGGTGGGCTACCCGCCGGAGGTTCCGGCCGTGGTGCTGGACCGCCGATGCGGATCCGCTCAGACGGCCGTCGAGATGGGCGCCGCGCTGGTCGGTTCCGGCACGCACGACGTCGTCGTGGCCGGCGGTGTGGAACACATGGGCCACGTGCCCATCACCTCACCCGCGAAGATTTCCGAACTGTACGGCGACCCGTGGCCGGAAGCGCTGCGCGACCGGTACGACTTCGTGCACCAGGGCGAGAGCGCCGAACTCATCGCAGACCGATGGGAGATCTCGCGGCAGGAAATGGACGAGTTCGCCGTCCGCTCCCACCGTCTCTCCACCGAGGCCATCGAGGCGGGCCGCTTCGACGCCGAGATGATCCCCCTCGACCTCGCCGGCGAGACCCGGGCGACCGACCAGACCGTCCGCCCCGGCACGAGCCTCGACAGCCTCGCCGGGCTGAAGACGGCGTTCCGGGAGAACGGCCGCATCACGGCGGGCAGTTCGTCGCCGATCTCCGACGGGGCGGCCGGTGTGCTGCTCGCCTCCCGCGAGGCCGCCGATACACACGGACTGCGCGCCCGCGCCCGGATCCTCGATCAGACCACCGTCGGGGTGGACCCGATCATCATGCTGACCGGTCCGATCCCGGCGACCCGGAAGTTGCTCGAGCGCAACGGGATGACCATGAACGACATCGACCTCTTCGAGATCAACGAGGCGTTCAGCTCGGTCGTCCTCGCGTGGGAGCGGGAACTGAAGCCCGACATGGACCGGGTCAACGTCAACGGCGGCGCGATCGCCCTCGGGCACCCGGTCGGCGCGACCGGCGCGCGTCTCATCGCCACGATCGTCGCGGAGCTCGAACGGCGCGACGCCGAAATCGGTCTGGTGACCATGTGCTGCGGCGGCGGCCTGGGAACGGCGACCCTCATCCAGCGGACCGACTGATGATCGACCTGAGGCAGCACATCCGGCCCGGCGACGGGATCTGGTGGAGCCAGACCAGCGCGGAACCCACCCCGCTCGTCCACGCCCTCCTCGACCAGGCGCCGTCGATCGGTCCGGTCCGGGCGTTCGTGGGGCTCACCTGGAATCGACGCCTCATGACCGAACTGCCCGACGAGGTTTCCGTGGTCTCCTACGGCGGACTCGGCGAACTCCGCCGCCTCGCCCGCCTGGACGTCGTGCCCTGCCATTTTGGGGCACTGCCGCGGCTGTTCGCCGAGCGTCGGCTGCCCTGCGACGTCGGCTTCGTGCAGGTGTCACCGCCGGACTCAGCCGGGAACTGCTCGCTCGGGGTCGGTGTCGACTACATCGCGGACGCCCTCGATCACACACCGGTCCTCATCGCCGAGATCAATCGGCGCATGCCCGTCACTCTCGGCGCACCACGAATTCCACTGTCACGGTTCGCTGCGGTGGTCGAGACCGACCGGCCGCTGCTCGAGGCACCGGACCGCGAGCCCGCGGCGACGGAACTGGCGATCGCGCGGAACGTCGCCGATCTCGTCGCGGACGGAGACACGATCCAGATCGGCGTCGGGACACTGCCGTCCGCCGTCCTCACCGCTCTAGAGGGGCACAAGGACCTCGGGCTGCATTCCGGCATGATCTCCGACGCAGCGCTCCGGCTGATCGACCGAGGCGTACTCACCGGGGCGCGGAAGGAGATCGACCCGGGACTGCACGTGACGGGAGCCGCGCTCGGAACTGCGGCACTGTACGACAGGCTGCCGGGGCTCCCGGTGGCGTTCCGACCGGCGAGCTACACCCATGCGCCGCACGTTCTCTCGCAGCTGCGATCGCTCGTGTCGATCAACTCGGCCATCGAGGTCGACCTGACCGGGCAGGTCGGCGCGGAAATGCGCAACACCACCTACGCAGGCGCTGTCGGGGGCCAGGTGGACTTCTCGCGGGCCGCGGCGATGACCGGCGGCCGCTCGATCATCGCGATGCGGGCGGATTCTCGCGGCGAGTCGACGATCAAGACGGCCCTGCAGTACGGCGCGGTCACTACCGCCCGCGCCGACGTCGACTTCGTGGTCACCGAGCACGGTGTCGCGGCGCTGCGGGGGTGTTCCCTCGGGGAGCGTGCCCGCCGCATGATCGCGGTCGCGGCGCCCGAGCACCGCGAGAAACTGGAATTCGATCTCGAGGAATACGACCTTGCTTCCGCAGCGGAGTGAGGGAAAGGAGTCGACGCCATGACGCGTCCCCAGCAGGTTCACATTCGGGAGGTCGGACCGCGTGACGGTTTCCAGAACGAGCCGGAGCACATCCCGACCGACGACAAGGTGCGGTTGATCAATGCACTGGGGCGGGCGGGATTCACCCGGATCGAGGTCGCCAGTTTCGTGCGACCCGACGTAATCCCGCAACTGTCGGACGGGGTCGAGGTGCTCGAACGCATCGAGGTCCCGGACGAGACGAAGCTGATGGTCCTCGTCCCCAACAGCAAGGGCCTGGACAACGCACTGAAGGTGCGCGACAAGTTCCACGAGGTCGCGATCTTCGTCAGTGCGTCGGAGACCCACAACAAGAAGAATGTCAACCGCACCGTCGACGAGACCATGACCGACAACGACGTCATGGCCAAGCGGATCGTCGCGGAGGGCCTCGACTGCGCCGCCGTGATCGCGACGTCGTTCGGCTGCCCGTTCGAGGGCAAGGTCGACCTGACCCGCGTGCTCGACCTGGCCGAGCGCTTCGCCGAGGCCGGTGCCACCGAGATCGGTTTCGGCGACACCACGGGCATGTGCAACCCGGCCTACGCGTCGCAGTTCTTCGCCGCCGCGCTCGAACGACTGCCCGGCGTGGAGGTCACCGCACACTTCCACAACACCCGCGGACAGGGTCTCGCGAATGCATACGCGGCCCTCGAGGCCGGATGCGACAGCTTCGAATCAAGCTTCGGTGAACTGGGCGGCTGCCCAGTTCCGGCGGGCTCGACCGGCAACATCGCCACCGAGGACCTGGTCAGCATGTTCCACGAAATGGGCGTCGAGACCGGTCTCGACCTTCCCCGCGTCATCGACGCGGCGCGGGAAGCGCAGACAGTGCTCGGCCGCAAGCTCACCAGTCACTCGATCGTCGCGGGCCCCATCGAATGGGCCTCGAGCCTGCGCTGACAGTTTTCGACATCCACTTCACCACGAACACACAAGACGGAGAAGAACATGAGTAATCGAGTCGCATTCGTGACGGGCGGTGCGCAGGGCATCGGCAAGGGCATTTCCGACGCCCTCGGGGCCGCGGGCTTCCGCGTGGCGGTCGCCGACCTCAACCTGGAGGTCGCCGAGGAGACCGCCGCGGGCATCCGCGACGCCGGCGGCCAGGCCATCGCCGTACCGGTCGACGTCACCGACACCGCGTCCGTGCAGGCCGCGGTGAAGCAGGTCGCCGAGCAGTTCGGCCCGGTCGAGATCGTCGTGAACAACGCCGGCTGGGACGACTTCATGCCGTTCCTGAAGACGGACGAGGCGTTCTGGGACCGGATTCTCGACATCAACTTCAAGGGCCAGCTGCGGGTCATCCAGGCGACGGTCCCGGGCATGGTCGAGCGCGGTTTCGGCCGGGTCATCAACATCGGGTCGGACGCCGGTCGCGTCGGCTCGTCGCTCGAGGCCGTCTACTCGGGTGCCAAGGGCGGCATCATCGCCTTCACCAAGACCCTCGCCCGTGAGGTCGCGACCAAGGGTGTCACCGCGAACACGGTGTGCCCCGGCCCGACCGACACTCCCGCGCTGCGCAAGTTCGCGGACACCTCCGGCCAGGACGCCGACAAGGTGATCGGCGGCATGACCCGCGCCGTGCCGATGAAGCGGCTCGGTCAGGCGACCGACATCGGCGCCGCGGTTGCGTACTTCGCCTCCGACGCAGCCGAATTCGTCACCGGCCAGACCCTGTCGGTCAGCGGTGGATTGACGATGTCCTGACGGATACACGGATACGAAGGTGCGGCTCGGTTTCCGGGCCGCACCTTCGGCATTCGCGGACTCCGGACGGTAACGACCGTTTGCATGTGTGCCTATGATCGCTTCATGACGAACAACGGTGATTCAACGGAATTCGTGTCCTGGACAGCGGTCGGTGAGTTCGAGGACATCCGATACGAGCACAGTGGCGACGGGATCGCGAAGATCACGATCTGCCGTCCGGAGGTGCGCAACGCGTTCCGTCCGCAGACGCTGATGGAGATCTCCGAGGCGCTGGTCGATGCCCGCGAGGACTCGTCGATCGGTGTCATCGTGCTGACGGGCGAGGGACCGGACGCGTTCTGCTCGGGCGGCGACCAGCGGGTGCGCGGCGACACCGGCTATCTCACCGAGCCCGGCAAGGCGGGCAGCGTCGGACGGTTCCACGTCACCGATCTGCAGATCCAGATCCGCCGCCTTCCGAAACCGGTGGTGGCCATGGTCGCCGGCTACGCGATCGGCGGCGGGCACATCCTGCACCTGGTCTGCGACCTCTCCATCGCTGCGGACAACGCCCGGTTCGGTCAGGTCGGTCCCAAGGTCGGGTCGTTCGACGGCGGCTACGGCGCGGGTTTGCTCGCCGAGCTCGTCGGTGTGAAGAAGGCCAAGGAGATCTGGTTCCTGTGCCGGCAGTACGACGCGCAGCAGGCCCGCGAGATGGGATTGGTCAACACCGTTGTCCCCCTTGCCGACCTCGAACGGGAAACGGTGCAGTGGTGCCGCGAGATGCTCCAGCTCTCACCGTTCGCACTGCGGTTGATGAAGGCGAGTTTCAATGCGGCCGAGGACGGCATGGCGGGCATCCAGCAGCTCGCCCACGATGCGAACCTGCTCTTCTACTCGACCGACGAGGCGAAGGAAGGCCGCGAGGCGTACAAGGCCAAGCGGCGGCCGGAGTTTGGGAAGTTTCCACGCCGCCCCTGATCTTCCATTTCGGTCCGATAATTAGTATGGTTGGGTCAATACCTCACGTGAGTGCCACGGTGTGCCGACGCACACTTTGCCGCTCACGTGGGATTGGACCGAAAAGGATGGTGTGCATGTCGGAAACCGCAACGCCCGCAGTCGCATGGAGCGACGTCGATGCCGGCGTCATGACGATCACGCTGCAGCGCAGGCCGGCGAACGCGCTCGGGCTGCCGATCATCGACGGGCTGAACGCCGCGCTCGATGCGGCGGATGCCGACGGCTCGGTGAAGGTGATCGTCGTCCGCTCCGACATTCCGGGCTTCTTCGCGGCCGGCGCCGACATCAAGCACATGTCGTCCGTGGACGCGGGGTCCTTCACTGCGTACGGCGATCGACTCCGTGGGGCCCTCGACCGGCTCGCGTCGGCCGATCGCATCTCGATCGCCGCGGTGGACGGCCTTGCGCTCGGGGGCGGCCTCGAACTCGCCATGGCCTGCACCCTGCGGGTCGGCGGAGCGGACGCGAAGTTCGGGCTGCCCGAGGTGAAGCTGGGGCTGATTCCCGGAGCCGGTGGAACGCAGCGACTTCCGCGTCTCGTGGGCCGCGGTCGTGCCCTGGACATCATGCTCTGCGCCCGTCAGGTCCTCGCCGCCGAGGCGCACGCGATCGGCCTGATCGACAGGCTCGTCGACGCTGGCACCGCAACGGATGCCGCTCTGGCGCTCGCAGCCGAGCTGTGCACGATGTCGCTGCCCGCGCAGCGCGCCGTCATCCGCACGGTCGACGCGTCGTTCGACACGGCGCTCGAGGAGGGCTTCCGGTTCGAGGTGGCTCAGGAACAAGATCTGTTCGAGAACGGAGAGGCGAAGGAGGGCATCACCGCCTTCCTGGAGAAGCGCGCCCCGCGCTTCTCCTGAACGCCGTGTCCTCCGTGCGTGCCGGAAAGGGTGCGGTCGCGTTCGCCCTGTTCCTCGTCTATGTGATCTGGGGATCGATCTACCTCGCGATCCGTCTGGTGATCGAAGAAGTCCCGCCCCTCGGTTCCATGGGTGCGCGGTTCCTCCTGGCGGGCGCGTTGATGGCCGCCTTCCTGGCCTGTCGCGGCGGCTGGCGGCGGCTGCGCCTCACCTGGAGGGAAGCGGCGGGTGCGGCGTTCCTGGGCGTGCTGCTGCTCGCGTGCGGGAACGGCCTGACCTCGGTCGGTCAACTGCACGGAGTGTCCTCCGGGGTGACGGCGCTCCTCGTCGCCATGGTGCCGCTGTGGATCTGCCTCTACCGCACGCTGTCCGGTGACCGCCCGCGGAAGCTCGAGTTGGCGGGTGTCGGGGTAGGGCTGATCGGTCTCGCAATCCTGGTGTTGCCGCACGGCGGCGAACGGCCTGGGCTCCCTGTCGTCGGCGTGGCCGTCATCGTGCTGTCCAGTCTGTCCTGGTCGTTCGGCTCGTGGATCAAGCCGAGGGTCCGGTTGCCCCGGGACGTGTATGTCGGTGCGATGTACCAGCTTCTGGCTGCCGGAGCGGCCATGTCGGTCGCCTCGGTGGCGACCGGTGAACGGCTGGACGGGGAGATCGGGCCCCGCACGTGGGGTGCGTTCGGCTATCTCGTCGTCTTCGGCTCGATCATCGGATTCACCGCGTACGCGTGGCTGCTGCACCACGCCCCGCTGTCGCTGGTGGCCACACATACGTATGTGAATCCGGTGGTGGCCGTGGCGCTCGGGTCCGTCGTCCTCTCCGAACCCGTCACTCCCGCTCTCGTGATCGGGGGAGCCGTCGTACTGATCTCTGTCGTCCTGGTCGTCAGTGCCCACGCCCGGCCGCGGCGTCGGGGGGATTCCTCCGTGAACGATTTCAAGGTATTATTATCAGACCAAAGATCGACGGGAGGCGGGTAGATGGTGCGTGACACCGCGAAACGCTCGTTCACCGGGCCGCTGTCGGGGCTGAAGGTGGTCGAGATCGGCTCGATCGGACCGGGCCCCTTCTGCGCCATGCTCCTTGCCGATCTGGGCGCCGACGTGATTCGCGTGGATCGCGCCACAGGTTCGGGGCTGGTGGGGCCGAACGCCGACTTCCGCACGGAACTGCTGCACCGCGGACGTCGCTCACTCGCCGTCGACCTCAAGCATCCCGACGGCGCCGCGGTGGTGCTCTCGCTCGTCTCGGACGCCGACGTCCTGATCGAGGGTTTCCGCCCCGGGGTTGCCGAGCGACTCGGCATCGGACCGGACGACTGCGCGCAGCGCAATTCACGGCTGATCTACGGCCGCATGACCGGTTTCGGGCAGGACGGGCCGCTCGCTCAGCACGTCGGTCACGACATCAACTACGTGGCACTTAGCGGAGCCCTGTCGCTGATCGGGCGTCACGGTCAGCCGCCCACCCCGCCGCTCAGTCTGATCGGTGACTTCGGTGGCGGGGGAATGCTTCTCGCACTGGGCGTGGTGTCCGCTCTGTTCGAAAGACAACGCTCGGGCCTCGGGCAGGTGGTCGACGCCGCGATGGTCGAGGGCGCCGCGCTCCTCGCGACTCCCTTCTTCGGGTTCGCCCAGACCGGAACGTGGAACCGCGAACGCGGGACCAACATCGTCGACAGCGGTGCGCCCTATTACGACGCCTACGAGACCGCGGACGGCAAGTGGCTGGCCGTCGGCGCCATGGAACCGCACTTCTACGCCGACCTCGTCGCGCTGCTGGAACTGCCCGACGACCTCCCCGACCAGAACGACCGGTCCCAGTGGCCGCAGATGAAGAAGATCTTCGCCGACGCCGTCCGTGGCCGCACGCTCGCGGAATGGCTCGCCGCCGCCGAGGGGCTGACACCGTGCATCGCGCCCGTCCTCGACGTCGACGAGGCGTCGTCGCACCCGCATCACGTCGCGCGAGGCGCATTCGTCGACGTCGACGGACTCGTCCAACCCGCGCCCGCGCCGCGGTTCAGCCGCACCGCAGCCACGGTGGATCGCCGTCCGCCGGTGCCGGGCGAACACACCACCGAGATCTTGACCGACTGGGGAATCGACTCCAGCCGCGTCGCCGACTGGCTCCGCTCGGGTGAGGTGCGCGAGGCCGCCGCGGGGACCTGACCTGCCGGGCGCTCGGCGTCCGGACCACCACGACACTTGCGGCGATCACCTGGGATCGTCGAACTGAGAAGGAGTGAACTCGTGACCGAGCCCACGACATGGGAAACGTTCACGCTCGAGCGGCCGGAACCCGGCATCGCCGTCGTGACGTTGAATCGCCCCGAACGGATGAACTCGATGACGAACATCATGTTCGTCGAACTGGAGAAGGTGGCGCTGCAACTCGATCACCAGCACGACCTGCGAGTCGTGATCCTCACCGGCGCGGGTAAGGCGTTCTGCGGTGGATTCGACCTCGACGATGCCGACGGGCTGTCGTCGATGACGCCGATGGGCATGCTCGACCAGCAGGAACTGGCCGCGCGGGCGCTCTCCGCGATCCGCAGCATCCGCGTCCCGGTCATCGCGGCGGTCAACGGTGCGGCCGCGGGTGGTGGACTGTCGCTGTCCCTCGCCGCCGACATCCGGATCGGCTCGCCGGCGGCGCGGTTCAACGCGGCGTTCGTGCGGATCGGCCTGTCCGCCGGCGACCTGGGTGCGTCGTGGCACCTGCCCCGGCTCATCGGTCCGGCGCGGGCAGCGGAATTCGCCTACACGGGCCGCTTCATCGAGGCCGTCGAGGCCGAGTCCCTCGGACTGCTGAACGCGGTCGTTCCGGCCGAATCGCTGCTCGACGAGGCGCTCGCGATGTCTCGCCTCATCTGTGCGAATTCGCCTGCCGGAGTGCAGCTGTCGAAGCGCGCGCTGCACGCGAACATGGAAGTGTCCTCGTACGCGGCCGCACTCGAACTCGAGAACCGCGGGCAGGCGCTGCTCACCCGCGGCGACGACATGCCCGAAGCCCTGGCCGCGTTCAAGGAAAAGCGCAGCCCCCAGTTCACGGGAAGGTGATCCACATGACGCAGACGGAAACGCGGGAGAATACAGCGGTGCTGAGCAACTACGCGCCGCCCCAGCTGGAGACCCTTGCCCTCGAGGTGCTCGAGGGCAAGATCGCCGTCCTCACGATCGACCGGCCCGACCGGATGAACTCGATGACTGTGAAGATGTTCGAGGAGTTCAACACCGTCGCCTACGCCTTGCGCGACACCGATGCGCGGGCCCTGGTCATCCGGGGTGCGGGGGAACGGGTGTTCTGCGCGGGCTTCGACCTCGACGAGATCGGCGTGATCACCGAAATGAGAGTGCGCGAGTTCCTGAGGTTCCAGGAGACCGCGACCGGTGGGCTGGCGGCGCTGCACCACCTGCCCTTCCCGGTGATCGCGGCGATCCACGGTGCCGCGTCCGGTGGCGGCATGGCGTTGGCGCTCGCCGCCGACATCCGGCTCGTCGCACCCACTGCGAAGTTCAACGCCGCGGCCGCGCTGGAGTTGGAGAACCGGGGGCAGGCGCTGCTCACCCGGTGCGCCGACATGCCGGAGGCGCTCGCCGCGTTCAAGGAGAAGCGGGCGCCGCGCTTCACCGGGCAGTAGGAATCAACACATGACGACATGGATGGAGGCGACCGCATGACCTGGGATTGGACACCCGACACGCTCGGTGCGCTGGAATCGTTCCTGCGCGATCGCGGGATCACCGAGGGCCCGCTCACGACCGCCCGGATCGGCGACGGACATTCCAACCTCACGTTCCTCGTGTCCGACGGGGTGCGTCAGGTGATCGTCCGCCGGCCGCCGCCTCCGCCGGTTCCGCCGGGCGCCCACGACATGCTGCGGGAGGCACGTCTCGTCGGCGGCCTCGCGGGCAGCGGCGTGCCGGTGGCGGACGTCCTCGCCGTCGGTCAGGCCGGTGACGTACTCGATGTCCCGTTCTACGTGATGGACTACGTCGCCGGTCCGGTGGTCACCACCGAGACACCACCGGCGTTGAGCGCGCCCGCGGACCGCCGCCGGATCGGTGAGGCGTTGATCGACACCCTCGCCGCACTGCACGCAGTGGACTGGCAGGCCGCCGGATTGGGCGACCTGGGCCGTCCGGACGGCTTCAACGAACGTCACCTGCGCCGCATGGGCAGGTTGGTGGCAGCCGAGGACGGGACACCGCCGCCGGAGTTCGCGGACATCGACGCGTGGCTCGGCGCCAATGTGCCCACCGAATCCGGTGCGGCGATCATTCACAACGACTACCGAATCGGCAACGTCATCCTTGCCCCCGACGCGCCGGGACGTATTGCCGCAGTGCTGGACTGGGAGCTCGCGACGATCGGCGACCCCCTGTTCGATCTCGGGTACTTCCTCGCCTCGTATCCCGTCGCCGGCGAACAGCGCACACCGACCGAGGACCTGGGCATCGCGGTGCTCGAAGACGGCTACCCGACCCGCGACGAACTGGCGCAGCGGTATGCGGCCGCCACCGGCGCCGACCTGTCGAACCTGCACTGGTACACGGCACTGGCCCTGTGGAAGCTGGCCGTGCTGTACGAGTACGGGCGTCGACGAGCCGTCGCCGGAGTCGGCGACGAGTACTACCGCGACGGCGCGCAGGTGCGTGCCTTCCTGGACGCCGCACACCGCGCCGCGGGACTGGCTCAGTCGGTGGTCTGACGACGTGGGAGAGCAGCGGCCGTGGGGTTGGCGAACGGCGGACTCTGGTAGCCGCCGGTGGGGTCGTCGATCATCTAGCTAGGTTCTGTCTGCTCAGTGCGCAGTCGGTGGTTTGTCATGTGGAAGCGAGGAGTACGCCGCCGAGGTAGGTGGTGGCGTACTTGTCGTAGCGGGTTGAGACACCGCGCCAGTGCTCGAGTCGGTTGAAGCCACACTCGACGAATTTGCGATATCGGTCGAGGGCGGGATCGAAGGCCAGCAACACCGACAAGCCGGGTGCGCAGGGAACCCACATGGTCACGTCCGCGCCGATGCTGTCCGGGATGCCCCCGCATCCTCGGCGGACTGCGAGGTCGCGCAACGATCCCTGATCGGCCAGCCGCAACCGATCCGGGTCCCCTAGCGTTCTATGGCGGTCCTGGCTCGACGCCCCACCGTCGTGGCGCGATTCGAGGCCAAGACCTACCGAAGTCCGGGTGGCCGGCGCATGGTGTGGCTCGGCAGTGTTTCGCCCACCGGGTACGGAGCTTTCCGCGCCGCGAGCCTGCCCGGTCCGTCCCGCCGCGGCACCGTTCCCGCCCGCCTCTTCGCGTACCAGCTCGAATACGGGGTTATTCCACGGCTGGGGTGGTCCGGCGCCGACGACGCGGTGCTTTGTCATCAGTGCGATTTCGCCGGCTGCGTCAACCCGCAGCACATGCGGCTGGGCACCAACGCCGTCAACCGCACCGAATACCACCTGCGCCGACGCAATCTCGCCAGCCCCCTGGCTGATGTCCGCGGACCGGCAGGACGTGCCGTGCCTTCGCCACCGCCATCCGCACCGGCCTCACTCGGGGCGGATCCACCGTGAGGATCGAGCAACGGATCCGGCAGGCCGAAGCAGCCGGGCTACCTCTCACGCTCTGGTAAACCCCAGCGGGCGGCGACAACCGGCTCCGCCACGCCCTGATGTTGCTGACGCCAGCGTGGCGGTCTCCGGGCGCGGTGTGCTGATGGTTGGGCAACGTCTGGCCTGATCTTCCGTGCCGGTGGCTCGGTGAGTGATGGTGTGCGGGGACTTTCGGTGATCCGGTGGGGTCGCCGTCAGGTTTCGGGGTGAGGTGTAAGAGGCAGGGCGGTGGCCTGGTGGCTGCCGGATGTCGTGGGTTTCCATCGGGGCCGGGAACGCTCGTAGGCGTCGATCGCGTCCGCGTGGCGGAGGGTGAGGTCGATGTCGCCGAGGCCTTCGAGTAGTCGCCAGCGGGTGTAGTCATCGATATCGAACGGAATCGCGTAGTGCTCGGTGGTGACGGTGCAGGTTCGCAGGTCCACGGTGACGGGTCTGGATGGTTCGGTCTCGACGTTTTTCCACAGACGTTCGATGTCGGGTTGCGGGACTTCGGCGCAGAGCAGACCCGCTTTTCCGGCGTTGGTGTGGAAAATGTCGGCGAACCGCGCGGAGAGCACTACCCGGAATCCGTAGTCCCACAGCGCCCAGACTGCGTGCTCCCGGGAGGATCCGGTACCGAAGTCGGGTCCGGCGATCAGGATGCGGCCCCGATCGAACGGTGCGGTGTTGAGGACGAAGTCGGCGTCGGTGCGCCACTGGGCGAACAGTCCGTCGTCGTAGCCGGTGCGGGTGATGCGTTTCATGAACTTCGACGGGATGATCTGGTCGGTGTCGACGTTGCTGCGACGCAGGGGAACCGCGATCGCGGTGCAAGTGTGAAACGGCTCCATGGAGGGGTCTTTCCAGGGTGGCGGGACAGGGGGTTGTCGGCCGGGCCCAGGCGCTCCGCGGGGAGGGGGCCGGCCGGCAAGTGAGGGGACGCCGCTAGCTGGCCGGTTGCAGGGCGAAGTCGAAGTGGGCAACGAGGAACGGCTCCTCCACGACCTGCCCGTCCGGGGCCGGGCCGGGGGCGTGCTCGACGAACGGCACGATCAGCGCGTCCTTGACGCCGAAGACGACGTCGCTGTCGAGGTAGTCGGTGTCCTTCTGGAACAGATGGGTGATCAGTTTCTTGTATCCGGGCTGCTCGAACATGAAGTGCACGTGCGCGGGCCGGTATTCACTGATCTCGGTTCGCTCGATGAGTTTGCCGACGGGGCCGTCCATCGGGATGGTGTAGCCGAGCGGGGCGATGGTGCGCACGCAGTAGGTGCCGTCCTCGCGGGCCTGGTACTTCGCCCGCAGGCGGGCTTCGTCGATCTCGGGCATCTGCGCTTCGTAGGTGCCCGAGGCGTCGGCCTGCCACACGTCGAGGACGGCGCCGGGGATCGGTGTGCCGGAGGTGTCGGTGACCTTCCCGGTGATGAACAGCTGGGTGCCCGCGATGCCCTCGGACATGTCGAAACCGAACGGGGCCGGCGGGGACCCGTCGATGTGGAACGGGCCGAGGACGGTGGCCGGGGTGGCCTGTTCGGTGAACCGGTTGTTCATCTGCACCACCAGCATGCTCAACCCGACCACGTCCGAGGCCAGGATGAACTCCTGCCGCTTGTCGTCGCTGATTTGCCCGGTGGCGGTGAGCCATTCGATGGCCGCCATCCACTCCTCGGAGGTCAGCTCCACTTCGCGGGCGTAGTCGTGGATGTGACGCACCAACGCCGTCATCAACTCGGCCACCCGCGGGGACCGGGCGGTGGACCACCGTTTGATGGCGAGGTCGGTGATGTTGTCCTCGTTGACAAAGGCCATCGTCGTCTCCTTGATTTCGAACTCGAGTAGGGGTGGTCAGGGGGTGGGGTCGGTGCCGGTCTGCGGGTCGACGTAGACCGCGTTGCGGTCGACGCTCATGTAGATGTCGTGGGCGATCGGGTTGCGGCGTTCTTCGGCGATCTGACCGAGCAACCCGGCGCACCGGGCCAGCAGGGCGAAGCCGCGGAGCAGTTCGACCGGCAGACCCAGATCCGCCAGGGCCGCCCCGCACACTCCGGCGCCGTTGAGCGGCAGGGCCCGTCCGACTCCGCGTTCACTCATCCGGCCGATCGCCTCGAACAGTTGCAGGTGCGGGCCGCGCAGCCCTTCCTCGGTGGCGATGCCGATCAGCACCGGGGTGCGGGGATCGCCGTCCTTGTGATTGGGGTGGCCCAGGCCGGGAACGTGTTTGCCGAGCTTCTTCTGGCGGGCGATGGCATCGAGCGCCATCTGGTCCCACTCCTCCTCGGTGGTCGGCAGCGGTCCTTCGTGCGTGTCGAGGGCGGTGTGCAGGAACTGTCCGCAGTCCTCGGTGACGCCGAGGAAGCGGGAGCCGCCGCCGAGCAGACCGGCGGCGATCGCCCCTTGCAGGGAATCGGGGGCGCTGAGGTAGGTCACCCGGGCGGCGATGGCGGTGGGGGTGAACCCGTGGTCGGCGAGGGCGACGAGGACGGATTCGAAGACGCGGAGCTCGCCGGGGCTGGGTCGGCGCATCGCGACCAGCCAGAAGGCGAGTTCCCCGAAGCCGACCTTGCCCATGAGATCGCCGGCCAGGTCATGGCCGAGGAGGTTGATCTCGGTGGCGGTGGAGGTGCCCAGGGAGGTGGGGTACCGGGGTGTGG
>SEEV01000645.1 GCA_004211695.1 Rhodococcus sp. (in: high G+C Gram-positive bacteria) | reverse complement strand
GTGGTCGGGGGAGTTCGTCTTGTCGCCGAGCGCCTCGCTCAACGCGGACTTCATGATCCGGTTGGGCAGCACCCGGCCGTTGGGCAGGGTCAGGGGTTCGTGCAGGGAGGTCACGGTGTGCTCCTTGGGGTGCGGATTCGACAACCATGAAACTTCAAGAAAGTTGATGGTGTCGCTTTATGAACTGGAATGGTTCCGAGGGTGGTGAGAGAGCGCTGAGGCGGTGACCGTCGAGCAGCTGGTCAAGTCCGGTGGCGGCGTCACGATCGGCCGAGCCGGCGACCTGCGCGGAGCGGGGTGGACCTGGACGCACCGGCGCCTCGCGGGCACGAATGCCGCGGTCGGGCAGGGCCGGACGCGCTGCAGTCGGGCGTTGGCGCCGGCAGCGCCCGGCCTGCTGAAGTGGCGCCCGTCTCCTTATGAGTAGGCCGGCGGTGGCACGTAGCCGTCCACCTCGCGGCCCAACAGTGCCGCGAACTCGATCGTGGTGAGATCGCCCCCGGCGGGGCCCATTACCTGCAGCCCGACCGGCAGTCCGGTCCGCCCCCGGCGCACCGGGATCGTGGTGGCCGGCCCACCCGAGATGTTCGCGAGGGCGCTCCACTTGACCTGGTCCCAGTAGGGGCGCTGTTCGCCGTCGACGTCGATCGAGCGGCCGAACTTGTCGACCAGCTTGTCGTGGTGGGGAGGTGCGACCGTGGGGGCGACGGGCATCAGCACGACGTCGAAGTCCTTGAAAAAGTCGATCCATCGCAGTCGGATCGCGTGGCGGGCAGTGTCGGCCTGCATCCAGCTGTAGTGCGATTGGAACGTGCCCTTCAGGGCGTGTCCGGCGTCGCCCCGGGGGTGCTGCAGCAGCCGACCGAGCAGTGCGGCGTTCGAGGCCGGTGTCAGTCCGGAGCGGTCGTAGCTGAACGCGCCGTACACGAGTGGGCGGAATGCCTTGTGGGAGGTCGCGATGTCGACGGGCAGGCTCGCGGGATGCTCGACCACGGTGGCTCCGGCTGCCTCGAGCACCGTGCGGGCGTCGTCCATCGCCGTCGCGATGTCGCTCTCGACCGGGCACGCCGGATCGTCGATCCAGACCGCGACGCGGAAGTCCTCAAGCTTCGTCGCACGCGGCGGCCGAAGTGCGTAGCTGAAGCCCCCGTCGGGATCCAGCGGGCCCACGGTCGCCTGCAGGATCGGCACCAGATCGCGCGGATCGCGCACCTGCGCGCCCGCGCACGCCATATCCATGTCGAGCCAGCGCCCGTCGCCGGGACCGCCGGGTACGTGCCCCGCCAGCGGGATGGAGTGCCATGTCGACTTGTGCCCGTACAGGCCCGTGAAATGCGACGGGATTCGCGTCGAGCCGCCGATCTCCGAGCCGAAGTCGAAGCTCGTCAGACCGGCCGCCGTCGCGACCGCACCACCGCCTGCAGAGCCGCCGGAGGTGCGCGAGAGGTCCCACGGGTTCGAGGTCGGGCCGAAGACGGGGTTGTCGGCCTGCACGTCCTGATTGCCGGCCGGCATGTTCGTCTTGCCCATGATTACCGCCCCAGCGGCGCGGAGCCTGGTGACCGCCTCGGCATCCCGTTCCGGCACATAGCCCTCCAGGTCCGGTCGTCCGCACACCGTCCGCATCCCCTGCGTCTCGAAGCTGTCCTTCAGGGTGATCGGCAGGCCGTGCAGCAGCCCGAGCTCCTCACCCGCGGCGCGCTTCGAATCCGCGGCGGCGGCCTCCGCGCGCGCCCGGTCGGGATCGAGGGTCACGATCGCGTTCAGTCGGCGATTGTGAGCAGCGATCCGCTCGAGATACAGGTCGACGAGCTCCACGCTCGACACCTCACCGGAAGCCACGGCTCGGGCCTGCTCATGGGCTGGCGCGAAAGTAATGTCACTCATCTGAACCCCATTTTTCAAGTAATGACTTGAAAAAAAGATAGCACATTTGACGGCGTGAAGGGATCGTAAAGATTCGCGCGGGGAGCGGGGCGGGATGATTGATCTGGACTGCTGTGTGCCGGCGGTGATTTCGCCCGGCGACCCGCGACGTTGCGCGGAACGAGCACGGTCGCGCATCAACGAGCACGGTCGCGCTCGCGGACCTTCGTGCTGCCCGAGGGGTGGTCTCGTGCAGCCGGTCGCCGCTGGCGGTACGCTTCCATTATGGAACGTACCAGCTTCCGGGACATGGACTGCCCGATTGCGCTCGCGCTCGAGCGGGTGGGGGATTGGTGGAGCATTCTCATCCTGCGCGACGCCACGCACGGCATCACCCGTTTCGACCAGTTCCAGAAGAGCCTGGGGATTTCGACGAACTCTCTGTCTCGTCGGCTCGGGGTTCTCGTCGAGGCGGGCCTCCTGGAGCGTCGTCGCTACAGCGAACGGCCCCCGCGGTACGAGTACGTCCTGACCGAATCCGGACGGGCGTTCCGACCCGTGCTGATCGCTCTCTACGCCTGGGGCAACGAGAACTTCCCGCCCGAAGCGCCGAACGTCCGTCTAGTCGCTCCACGGGGGATCCGCTCGATGAGGAGCACACCAGCTTTCAGCCCGGACCGTCCGCCGATGACCGGTTGCGCGCCGTCCTCGCTCGGCGGAACGAGGTCACCACCTGAACTCGGAGCCATGACGTTGCTGGCAGTTCCGACAGTCGGGTATGGGATAGCCGTGACGGCACGGGGATAGACCCGGACGGCATGTGCCCGGACAGGCCGTCCGGGCACATGTAGTCAAAGCCTGCCGATAGCGGGTTCCGGCTCCGACAGGCGGCGGTCGTGTGCAAACGTCGGCCGGCGTGTCCTCACCGGTCGGGCTGGCGACCGTCGCCGGGGAAGCGCGCCGTCGGAGGGAGAACCGTCGTGGGTGGAGCTGTTGACGGAACGGCGAGTGGTCCCGTACCGGTGGGCCACCCGCCGTCCGCTGTCGCCCTCAGGCGTTGACGTCCACCACCGTTCGTCCACGGACGGTTCCGGCGAGGACCTGTTGTGCCACCGCCGCAGCCTGGTCGAGCGGGACCGTGGATGTCATCTTCTCGAGCAGTGCGTCGTCGAGATGCTTGTCCAGCAGAGTCCATGCCTCCTCTCGGCTGCTGACGGGGGCGTTGACGGAGTCGATCCCGACGAGGGTTACCGCGCGCAGGATGAACGGCGCGACCGAGCCGGGTAGGTCGAGTCCCTGGGCCAGCCCGCAGTTCGCCAC
>SEEV01000192.1 GCA_004211695.1 Rhodococcus sp. (in: high G+C Gram-positive bacteria) | reverse complement strand
GGGTGGTGCGGTGAGCAGGACTGCCTGGCAGTACGTGTCGAGGTCGCCGCCGCGTTCGAGCAACCAGCGTGCGATGGGCAGGAGGGGTGTGGTCCCGACGCCACCGCCGGGAAGCTCCGGGAGGCTCGGGGTCGGCTCGGGGTTCGTCTCGGCGACACGAGCCAGCCGTCCGATGGTCCGATGCTCGAACACGTCGCGCGGGGTCAACGCGAGTCCGGCGGCCTTGGCCCGGGCCACCAGCTGGATCGCCATGATGCTGTCTCCACCGAGCGCGAAGAACGAATCGTCCACCCCCACCGTGTCGAGACCGAGGACGTCGTCGAACAGTTCGACCAGCGTCTCCTCGATTGCTGTCCCGGCAGGACGGAATTCCGCGGTGCGGGAAGCGAAATCGACGGCAGGAAGGGCGTCCCGATCGACCTTCCCATGCGTGGTCAACGGTAGCGCAGACAAGGTCACGACCGCGGACGGCACCATGTGCGAGGGCAGCGTCGGGCGGGTGTGGTCGATGAGTTCGTGCTCGGTGATTTCGGCGCCGGGAACGCCGACGATGTAGGCGACCAGGTGATCGGCGCCGTTGCGGTCGCGGCGCAGTACCACCACAGCCTGAGCGACCGCAGGGTGGCGCAGGAGGGCTGCTTCGACCTCGCCGGGTTCGACGCGGTAGCCGTGGAGCTGAATTTGGAAGTCGGTGCGGCCCCGGTACTCGAGCACGCCGTCGCGTCGTCGTCGGGCGAGGTCCCCTGTGCGGTACAGCCGGGAGCCGGCGCCACCGAACGGGTTCGCGACGAAATGGGCGCACGTCAGGGCGGGCCGGCCGAGGTACCCGCGAGCTAATTGGGCTCCGCCGAGGTACATTTCGCCCGTCGCCCCGGGGACGACCGGATGTAGTCGCCCGTCGAGAACGTGCACCTGTGTGTTCCATACCGGTGTGCCGATCGGGACGGTGAGGACGGCGTCATCGGGTTCGACATCCTCGTACGTGGTTGTCACGGCGGCTTCCGCCGGCCCGTACATGTTTCCCAGGCGCACCCCGAGCGAAAGCACGCTCTGAGCCGTTCGCACACTGATCGGCTCACCGCCGGTGAGGACACGGCGCAGGGACTCGGGGAAGGCGTGCCGATGGTCGTTCACGAACACCTCGAGAAGCGACGGCACGAACTCGACGAGTGTGATCTGCGATTCGTCGAGCAGACCGGAGAGATGGTCGAGGTCGAGTTGGCGCTGCGGCGGCAGAAGGACCAGGAGGCTGCCCGCGCACACACTTGCGAAGCATTCCCAGATCGCCACGTCGAACGCGATCGGTGCCTTCTGTATCGTGCGGTCGTCCTCGCCGAGGGGCAGTCGCGTGCGCGTCCACGCCAGCTGGTTCGTGATCGCCGAGTGTGAGATCGCCACGCCCTTGGGTCTTCCCGTCGAACCGGAGGTGTAGACGACGTAGGCGAGGTTGTCTGGGCGCAGCGGAACGATACGGTCCGCGTCGGTCACCGGTGACGCGTCGACGTCGGCGAGATCCACGTGGTCGAGCCGAATCACCGGAACACCCTGAGGCGCTGAGGGAACGGCATCACCGACGGTCAGAACGACTGCGGGCGAAGAGGATTCGATCAGCGAGGCGATGCGGTCCGCCGGGTGACCGGGATCGAGGGGAAGTACCGCTGCGCCGGATTTCACGACCGCGTACATCGCCGCCAGCATGTCGAAGGAGCGGGGAATCACCAGCGCCACGACCGAG
This sequence comes from Rhodococcus sp. (in: high G+C Gram-positive bacteria), assembly GCA_004211695.1. Taxonomy (GTDB): domain Bacteria; phylum Actinomycetota; class Actinomycetes; order Mycobacteriales; family Mycobacteriaceae; genus Rhodococcus_F. Next base: position 10,043 of record SEEV01000192.1, on the reverse strand, counting down.
TCGGGTCCGACGCCGGCGGCGAGGAGAACCCGCGCCAGGCGCGTGGACCACGTGTCGAGTTGCGCGTAGGTGAGGGTGTGGTCCTCGCATCGCACGGCGACCGCGTCGGGCGTTGCCGCCACACGCGTGCCGAACAGGTCGACGACCGTCGTGGCATCGACATCGTGCGCCGTGGCGTTCCACCCGTCGAGAACGAGGCTGCGCTCGGTGTCGTCGAGGAGATCGATGTCGCCCACCACGACGTCGGCGTCGGCGAGGACCGCGGTGATCACCCGGAGCAGGCGGTCGGCGAACGTGCGGATCGTCGCGGCGTCGAACAGGTCGGTGGCATAGACGACCTGGCCGTCGATCCCGGCCTCCTGCCCGTCTGCGGAGCGTCGTTCCCGCACTACGATGTTGAGATCGAATGGCGACACCCGGGGATCGAGATCGACTACCTCGACTGTCAGCCCGGGAAGCTGAAGGCGTGGGGGCTCGATGTTCTGGAACGACAGCATGGTCTGGAACAACGGATGACTGCTTGCCGAGCGGGGTGGGTGCAGCTCGTCGACGAGTGTCTCGAAGGGAATGTCCGCGTGCGCGAAGGCGGCCAGATCGGTGTCGCGCACCGTCGTGAGAACGGAGCCGAACGTGGACGCGGAATCGATCGTTGCGCGTAGCACGAGCGTGCCGACGAACATACCCACGAGCGGGTCGAGTTCCTGCTCGCCGCGTCCGGCGGTCGGCGTTCCGACGACGACGTCGTCGGTGCCTGCGAGCCGGGACAGCAGCACGGCCAGCGCCGCGTGGACGGCCACGAACGTCGTCACGTCGTGCGTCCGTGCGAGCGCGGCCAGCCGGTGATGCGGTGTCGCGGGCAGTGTGAACGGCACCGTCGCGGCCCGGTACGAGGCGGTCGCGGGACGTGGCCGGTCGGCCGGCAACTCCATGCGGTCGGGAAGGTCCGCGAGTGCGGTGCGCCAGTAGTCGAGTTGCCGTGTGACCGGCGACGCCGTGTCGCTGGTGGAGCCCAGGATCTCCCGTTGCCACACAGCGTAATCCGAGAACTGCACGGACAGCGGCTCCCAGGTGGGGGCGCGGTTTTCGCGGCGGGCGGCGTATGCCGCGCCGAGGTCGCGTGCCAAGGGGGCCAGTGACGACCCGTCGGCGACGATGTGGTGGACGACGAGAGCAAGGACGTGGTCGTGGTGGTCCAGCTGCCAGAGCCGGGTACGCACCGGTGGGCGTGTCGTCACGTCGAACCCCTCGGAAACGAGGTCGTCGACCAGCCTGGGCAGGTATGCCTCATCGGCCACCGGAATCGGCGTCAGATCGATCGGGATGTTCTCGGTCGGCACGACGACCTGGACCGGTACGTTCTCGGCGAGGGGGTACACCGTTCGGAGGGACTCGTGGCGGGCGACGACGTCGGCCAGGGCCGCGCGGAGTGCCGCGGCGTCGAGGTCTCCGGTCACCCGGACCACCATCGGCACGTTGTAGACGGACGACGTCACGTCGAACTGGTTGACGAACCACATCCGCTGCTGCGCGAACGACACGGGGGCGGGTTCGGCGTGCACCCGAGCGCGGAGCACCGGCCGGTCGGGCTGCACCTCGCTCCGGTCGAGAACGGCGGCGATCCCGCGGACGGTGGGTGCCTCGAAGAGCGCTCGGATCCCGAGCCGCGTTCCGAGCGCCGAATCGACGCGGGCGACAACCTTCGCCGCGGCCAGCGAGGTGCCGCCCAGCTCGAAGAAGTTGTCGTCGACACCGACCCCAGACACACCGAGGACCTGCGCGAACACTGCCGCGACTGTCTCCTCGACGGGGGTGGCCGGCGCGCGGTAGACCGATGTGTGCAGGAGGCTCTCAGGAACGGGGAGCGCGTCGACGTCGACCTCGCCGGTCGCGGCGACCGGCATTCGGTCCAGGATGACGACCGTGCCCGGCACCCACACGCGGGGCAGGATCATGGCGGCGTATTCGCGGATCGCGTCGGTGTCCGCCGCGGCACCGGTATTCGGCACGACGTACGACACGAGCACCGGGTCGCCGATGCGGGGCGTGTGGTCCACGGTCACGGCGGCAGCGACCTGGGGATGCCCGGACAGGACGCGGTCGATCCCGTCGAGCGGGATTCGGTATCCGCGCCGGCCGGCCTGGAAGTCGCGGCGCTCCAGAATGATCAGGCAGCCATCGGGCGTGGCGCGGGCAGCGTCACCGGTGCGGACCATGCGCTCGCCCGGTGGCCCGAACGGACTGGCCACGAAACGGGTGCTCGTCGTGGCGGGCAGGTCGTGGTAGCCGCGGGCGAGTGCGGATCCGCCGACGTACAACTCACCGATGACGCCGGGCGGAACCAGGTTCAGGCGATCGTCGAGCACTGCGAACCGGCCCCCGGATGCGGCCCGGTATTCCACCGCTGTGGTGGCGGGATGGGCGGTGGCGGACGGGGCCGGGTCGGTCGATGCGAAGAGGGGGCCGGTCTCCGTCGACGCATAGACCCCGGCGACGGGGCCCGTGGCATGGGTGAGGTCCACCGGCTCTCCGGTGAGGAGGACGACGCGGAGCGCATCGTCGTGGGCAGTGGAGTGTGGGGCGCGGGAGATCGTCTCGTAGGCGGTCGGGCTCTCGGGGAGCACGGTCACCTGTTCGCGGCGCAGCAGCGCGCGCAGTGGCCCCGGCGCGCATGCCGTGGCGCCGTCGACGATCACCAGCCGGCCGCCGTGAAGGAATGCGCCCCACGACGACAGGATGGTGAAGTCGGTGACCAGGGATGGGACCATCGCCCAGACGTCGTCGCTCGTGAAGGCGTGCTCGTGGTCTGTGAGAGCGGACAGAATCGCACCGTGTGAGATCGAGACCGGTGTCGGCGCCGCGGTGGATCCCGCGGTGTACACGACGAACGCAGTGGTGGCCGCGGAGGTTCCGGCGAGACGTTCCTCGTCGGTGAGCGGGTCGCCGGACCGGTGGGAGAGGTCGGCGAGTGTGTCGGGAGCGTCGAGGACGAGGGTGCGGAGGTGCCCGCCGCGGAGCAGGGTGGCCACCTTCTCCGTGGTGAGAAGAACGGTCGGGTGGGTGCCGGCGACGATCCGGGAGATCGTCTCGGGGGTCGAATGTTCCGGATCGGCAGGCAGACACACGCCGCCGGCTGCGAGCACGGCAAGGGTCGCGACGGTGTAGTCCGTCGACCTGGGTACGGCGACGGCAACGAGCTGTTCCGGTCCGACTCCGTAGGTGATCAGAAGCCGGGCAAGGCGGTTCGCCCGGTCGGCGAGTGCGCCGTACGACAGCGTGTCACCGGCGAAGGTGACCGCACCCGCGGTCGGCTGTCGTGCCGCCACCCGGGCGAATTCGGCGGCCAGAGTCGTCGTCGGCCCCGGTGCGGGGGGTTCCCGCCACGAGGCGAGCGCGTTGTCCCGTTCGCTGTCGGTGAGGAGGTCGATGGCGCCGACCGCGCTGTCCGGGTCGGCGGTCACGATCTCCAGGGTTCGGACGAATCGGTCGGCGATCCGGCGCACCGTCGCGGACTCGTACAGGTCCGTGGCATACACGATCCCGCCGTCGATACCGTTCGGCGTCCCGTCGTCGGTGAAGGTTTCGCTGAGGTACACCTGCAGCTCGAACTTCGCGATCCCCGCGTCGTAGTCGGCCGCTTCGGCATGGAGACCGGGGAGGTCGAGCGACTGTGTCTCGTGCCCGGAAACCAGGACGTTCCGGAACTCGAGGAGCACCTGGAACAGCGGGGTACGCCCGACCGCGCGTTCGGGGTCGAGCGCCTCGACGAGTTTCTCGAACGGGTAGTCGGCGTGTCCGAAGGCGGCCAGGTCGACATCGCGCACGGTGCGTACGAGGTCTGCGAATCCGGCCGTGGGCTGGATGCGGGTCCGCAGCACCAGGGTGTTCACGAACATGCCCACCACGTCGTCGAGGGCGGGTTCGCCGCGCCCCGCAACCGGGGTGCCGATGCACACGTCGTCGGTGTCCGCGAGGCGGGCAAGCACGACGGCGAGCGCGGCGTGCACGGTCATGAAGACCGTTGACGTACAGGTGCGGGACAGCGCGCGTACGGCTGCGTGCATCGCCGGCGAGAGTCGGAATTCCACCCGGCCGCCCCCCGCGGACTGCCGTTCCGGGCGCGGCCGGTCCGTCGGCACCGCCAGCAGGGGCGGTGCCCCGCGGAGTGCCTCGGCCCAGTAGTCGAGTTGCCGCGACGCGAGGCTGCCGGGATCGGTGACCCGTCCCAGCAGTTCGCGTTGCCACAGGGCGTAGTCCACGTACTGCACGGCGAGCGGTTCCCAGGACGGGACGTGCCCTTCGACGCGGGCGCGGTAGGCGACGGAGACGTCCCGGGCGAGGGGGCTCGTCGATGCGGCGTCGGCGGCGATGTGGTGGAGCACGAGAGCCAGGACGTGCTCGGTCTCGCTCACCGTGAGGAGCGTGGCCCGCAGCGGCACGTCTACGGTGACGTCGAAGCGGACGGACGCGGACCGGGCCAGGTACGCGTCGAGGTCCTCGGTCCCGTCGACCCGCACGACGTCGATCTCGGGTGTCGCCCGCTCGGCGGGCAGGATCACCTGGTGCGGGCCGTCGTCCGAGGCGGGGTACACCGTCCGTAGTGATTCGTGCCGCTCGACGACGTCCCCGATGGCCGCGACGAGGGCGTCGAGGTCGAGGCGCCCGGTGAGCCGGACGATCAACGGAATGTCGTAGGCGGGGGAGAGCGTGTCGTACTGATTGACGAACCACATGCGTTCCTGTGCCGGGGAGAGCGGAATCGCGGCGGGGCGCGGGAACCGGCGCAACACCGGTCGTCCCGACCCCCGGCCACGACGGTTGTCGATTTCGGCCGCCAGCGATTCCACCGACGGGTGCTCGAACAGGTCGCGGACGTCGAGGACGGTGTCGAGGGCCGCGTCGAGACGTGCCACGACCCGCGTCGCAGTGAGGGAGTTGCCGCCGAGGTCGACGTAGTCGTCGGTCGCTCCGATGCCGGTGATCCCGAGCACCGTCTCGAAGACTGCCGCGACCGCGCCCTCCGTGGATGTGCGTGGCGTCCGGCGGCCGGCGCCGCTCGGCACGTAGGACGGTCTCGGGAGGGCGGCCCGGTCCAGTTTGCCGCTGGGCGTGCGAGGAATGCTGTCGAGGGTGACGATCGCCGCGGGCAACATGTACGCGGGCAGCGAGCGAGCGAGCCGCAGGCGTAACCGCCCGGGGTCCACGGGCCGGTCCGCGGTCGGCAGGACATAGGCGACCACTGCGGAACCGTCCATGTCGGAGCCGGTCTCGACGACCGCGACCGCGAATCCCACTGCGGGGTCGGCGCGGAGGGCGGCTTCGATCTCACCGAGTTCGATGCGGAACCCGCGGATCTTGACCTGGAAGTCGCTGCGCCCGACGTACTCGAGTGTGAGGTCGTCCGGGTCCTGGCGCTCGGACACCCTCCGCCACCGCACCAGGTCACCGGTCCGGTACATTCTCGCGCCGGGTGGGCCGAACGGGGCCGCCACGAAACGGGTGGCATCGAGTCCGGCTCGGTTCCGGTACCCGCGCGCGAGGCCCGGCCCCCCGAGATACAGCTCGCCGGTGGTACCGGGCGGAACCGGGTGAAGCCGCTCGTCGAGCACGGCCGACGCGAACCCCCGGACCGGCGTACCGAGATCGACCGGCGCACCGGGTGTCATCGGTTCGCCGAGGGTGGACATGATGGTGGCTTCGGTGGGCCCGTAGGCGTTGACCAGACGCCGCCCCGCTGCCCAGCGGGATGCGAGTTCGGGTGAGCATGCCTCGCCGGCGACGGTGAGGTGGGACAACGCCTTCAGATGCCCGGGGTCGAGGGTCGCGAGCGTCGTGGGGGTGAGCACGGCGTGCGTGACGCGCTGGTGGGTCAGCAGTTCCTCCAGAACGGTTCCCCCGACGACGCCGGGTGGGACGACCACCACCCGTGCGCCGGCGCCGAATGCGGCGAGCAGTTCGAACAGCGAGGCGTCGAAACTCGGTGACGCGAACTGGGCGACGCGGTCGCTCGCCGTCACGTCGAGACCATCGCGCTGCGCGGCAACCAGATTCGCGATTCCACGGTGGGGCACGACCACACCCTTCGGGACCCCGGTCGTGCCGGAGGTGTAGATCACGTACGCGGGGTGGTCCCACCGCAGTGGTCGCCGACGGTCTCGATCCAGGACAGGTGAAGTGCCCCACCCGGACAGCTCACGCTCCACCCCCGGGTCGTCGAGCTCGATCCACTCGACATCGCCGGGCAGAAGGGTGCGGTGGTGTCCGTCGGTGATGCCGAGCACCGCCCCGGAATCGGTGAGCATGTGCGTGACGCGAGCCCTCGGGTATCCGGGGTCGACGGGCAGGAAGGCGGCGCCCGCCTTTGCGACGGCCCACAGTGCGCGAACAAAATTGGCAGAACGAGGCAAGCCAACTGCGACAACGGTTTCGGGTCCGGCCCCTCGCGCCGTCAGCAACCGGGCGAGTCGAGTGGAGGCGTCGTCGAGCCTGCGATAGGTGAGCACGTCGAGACCGTCGTGGACGGCGACCGCGTCGGGGGTCCGTTGCGCGGTGCTCGACAGGATGTCGGGCAGTGTTCGCGGTGTGACGCCCGGGTCCCCGCGCGCCGGCGCGAGCCGGAGCCGCTCGGCCGGACTGAGCAGGTCGAGATCGCCGACCGCGACGTCGGGGTCCGCCGTCACCTGCTCGAGCAGGCGCACCAGCCGGTCGGCGACAGCACGGATCGTCTTCGGCTCGAAGACGTCCTGCGCGAAGGTCAACCCGAGATCGAGCCCGGTGCCGCCGGCGTGTTCGGCGCAGCGGATCCAGAGGTCGGCCCCGTCGTCGGGGTCCGGGCGCGGTGAATCATCGACACTCGCGCAGTCGAAGCCGACCTGGAACGGAAAGTCCTCGCGCCCGTGGAGGAGACCGAGCGCCGCGGTGACCTCGTCGAATGCGACGTCCGCGTGCCGGAACGCCTGCAGTTCGACAGCGCGGACCTGTTCGAGCAAGGCGGTGAACGACTCGGTCGCGTCGACGCGAGTGCGCAGGATCAGCGGCCACCGATGCGCGCCCGCGGGGGTTCCGACGACGATGTCGCCGGTTCCGCCCAGCCGCGCGAGGAGTGCGCCGAGTGCGGCGTGCACCACGGTGAACGGGGCGAACGCGCACTCGCTCCCGAGGACCGTTATCCGTCGATGAAGCTCCGCGGGCAGGTGCGTCCCCACGTGACCCCACCGGGTCGCGGCAGAAGCGTCCCGCGGCGCGTGGTCGCGGGGCAGCACGGGGGAGCGGGGCAGGTCTGCGAGGGCGGTGCGCCAGTAGTCCAGGTGGAGGGTGTGTGCGCGACGTCGCACACCCTCGGCCGCGGTCTCGGGGTGGATCGCGGAGACCGGTTCGTCGGGATCCGCTGCGAGGAACTCGTCGAGGAGGGCGACGAACGACCGATGATGTTCCGCCAGCTCGTCGTCGGTGTAACGGTGGGGGTTGCCGCGGAACTCCACGACCATCTGCCCGGCCGAACCGGTGCGATAGACGTTCACCAGTAGGTCGTCGACCGGCCCGGAGGTCACGACGTGGAAGTCGCCGGTGATCGGGCCGAGCTGAATCCGTGGGTGGAACAGCATGACGTTGATCATCGGTCCCGACAGCGCGTCCGGAACGTCGGCGTCGCGACGGATGTCCTCCAGCGTGAACCGCTGGTGCCGGAGTGCGCCCAGCACCTCACTGTGCACCCGGCGCGTCAACGCCGCCACGGTGTCGTCGGGCTCCGTAAACACCTGCAGCGGCGCGATTCCGACGAGCATCCCGCCGGACTGCCGCAGCAGCGTGGTCGTGCGGCCCGACACCGGGAGATCGACGAGTACCGCGTCCCGGCCGGTCATGCGCGCGAGGTACGTTCCGAAGGCGGCGGCCACGGCGGCAGCCGGCGGCACGCCGGAGCCGAGGAGCCGGTCTGTCGTCGACGAGGCCAGCGGGACGGTCACCAGGGTGCTCTTGGCGACTGCCTGCGCCGACCTCGACGACAGGCTCGATCCCGAGTCGATGGCGGCGAGGCGGTCGCGCCAGTAGGCGCGGTCGGACGCGAACCGCGGCGACGACCGGTACTGCTCGTCGAGTCGGTGCAGCGTGTGCAGATCCGCGGCCCTGCCGGGTTCCGGGGTTTGCTCCTCCACTCGCGCGGTGTACAGCGCAGCGATCCGGTTCACGAGTGTCATCGCACCGTAACCATCCAGCGCGACGTGGTGAATTCTGCTGTACCACAGGTAGTGTTCGTGACCGACTCGCAACACCGTCGACGTCGCCAGGAGATCCCGGGTCGGGTCGAGCGGGGCCGTGTAGTCCCGCTCCATCCAGGCGTGCGCGGCCGCAACCGGGTCGGCTGTGCCCCCGAGGTCGACGTACCCGGTCGACAACTCGATGGTCGGGTCGACGGCCTGGAACGGTACTCCGTCGATCTCGAACACGCGGAGGAACGCGGATTGGAACTCGCGGCCCGCGGTCACCGACGCTTCGTCCAACGCGTCGAGATCCAGGGCGCCGCGAATCTCGACGTACTGCGCGATGCACATCGGTACGTCGGGTGCGAGACGCTGGGCCAGCCAGATCCCGCGCTGCGCAGGTGACAGCGGGAAGGCATCGGGACGGCTTCGGGCAGTCGATTCGCTGCTGTTCGTGGTATCCAATTGCGGGAACCTCCCGACAGCGACGGGGGGTCGCTTGCCAGTGGGTCGGACGTATTCGGCTTAGTTGATTGATATCGTGAACACGGCCCGGCCCGTTACTACCAGTATCGGCCACTACCTGCGGCGATGCTCGATCCTCGGCATCCCGAGACGGTGGTTCACCGTCGTGGAGGCTCGGGCGATCAATCCGTCGACCAGCCCTGTCGGTCGACCGAGATCACGAACCGGTGACGCCTCTCACTCGAGTGTGGTAGCCGAGAGGTCGACCGCTGACAGGTCGCCGACACGCCCTGGATCGAAAACAAGCCACAGGCCGTGCCCCGGGGACCGGATGAACAGTTACTTCACCGTCTGTCCTGAAGTTGAAGCCGATTCGAATCCGCAGTAGGTCCAGTTCTCGCCGGCGGGTACCGCCACCGCCACTTCACCGGACGTTCCGGCGCTCGGAGTCGGTACGGCGGCGGCCCCGCCCGCGAAGACCCTGGCAGGCGCGACGACCGCCGACGCGGTGGCGTGTTACCGCGATCTTGTTCATCATGGTGCTCACCTCATCCTGAGAGTCCCCGACTCCAGCAGTAAACGGGATAGCGAACCCGGTCTCCAGCACCTCTGCGCGCGATTCGTGCACGCGGTCTGTGAACACCTCAGGATTGCCCTGAAAAGCAGCAGGTGAAACGGCAGAACGGCGTCCGAGCCCTCGCGCGGATCCATCGTTCGCTGACGCGCTGCGCGGGCGTTCCAGGCCGCTGCGGCGCAGTTGCGTGGTTCGGGCTGGTTGCCGTCTTGTCGGGCGGGAGTTCGCCGCGCAGACTGAAGGTATTGCGGGCGAAAGCATGGGTGTGTGCCTTCCGATCGGGCACCGTCGTTGCTCTGGCTTGCCCTTCTGGTCACCATTCAGTACTCAGGAGCTTCAATGCCCAGTCCCAGCCCCGGTTATTCGATCACCGTTCGCGTCCATGCACCGGTCGGCGCCGGCACCACGTCGACGCTGGCGGCGGCGATCGCATCCGTGAAAGGTGCCATGACGGCACTCGATGTGGTCGAGAGTCATTCCGACCATATGGTCATCGACATCACCTGCGACGCCTCGGACGTCGCGCACGCCGACCAAATCGCGACCGCGATCGCCGAGGTGCCGGGTGTGGTCGTCGGCAAGGTCAGCGACCGCACGTTCCTGCTGCATCTGGGCGGCAAACTCGAGGTGGTCCCCACGGTTCCGCTCAAACATCGCGACGACCTCTCCCGCGCCTACACCCCCGGCGTGGCCCGGGTGTGTACCGCCATCGCCGAACACCCCGAGGACGTGCGCCGGCTGACGATCAAACGCAACACTGTCGCCGTCGTCACCGACGGGTCCGCGGTCCTGGGCCTGGGCAACATCGG
>SEEV01000191.1 GCA_004211695.1 Rhodococcus sp. (in: high G+C Gram-positive bacteria) | reverse complement strand
TTGCAACAGGGCTTTCTCGACACCCGGGAGTGAAGGATCACAATGGCAGAAGACGTGCGCGCCGAAATGGTTTCGACGGTGTATCAGGTTGTGGTGAGCGCGGGTGACGAGGTGAAGGAAGGCGACACCCTCGTCATCCTCGAGTCGATGAAGATGGAGATTCCCGTCATCGCCGAAGAGCCCGGCACGGTCACCTCCGTGGACGTCAAGGTCGGCGACGTGATCCAGCAGGGCGACCTGATCGCAGTCATCTCCTGAGCTGACTGACACCCACCCACGATGTCCACTCTGAGCGATCTGCTCGCCGAACACACCGACCTGCCCGGTGAGGCCGTCGATCATCTCCAGCGGGTCGTCGGTGAATGGCAGTTGCTCGCCGACCTCTCCTTCGCGGACGTTCTGCTGTGGGTCGGAACGGATTCCGCGGCCACCAACCCGACCGGCACCCTGATCTGCGTCGCGCACTGCAGGCCCACCACCGCGTCGACCGCGTTCCCGGAGGATGTCGTCGGGACGGTCGTGTCGGAGTCGGAACACCCGCAGGTGCTGCAGGCGCTGCTCGACGGGAGCGTCGTGCGCCCCGAGGACGGCGGTGGTCACGCGGGTCTGCCGCCGCGCGGGGAAGCGGTCCCGGTGCGGTGGGACGGTGAGGTGATCGCCGTCCTCAGCCGAGACACCAATCTGTCGCACCAGCGGGCGCAGAGCCCGCTCGAGGTGGCGTACCTCGACTGCGCCGAGGACCTGTGCCAGATGATCAGCGACGGCACGTTCCCGATCCGTGAGGCGCGGTCGGACACGAATTCGAGTCCCCGCGCCGGCGACGGCTTCATCCGCCTCGATACCGAGGGACGTGTGGTCTACGCGAGTCCCAATGCGCTGTCGGCCTACCACCGGATGGGCCTCAGCTCGGACCTGATCGGTCAGAACCTGGCCGCCACCACCCGATCGCTCGTCACCGACCCGTTCGAGTCGCAGGAGGTGGCCGGGTACATCCGCGACACGATCGCCGACAAGCCGGGCCGTCGCATGGAGATCGAAGCCAGGGGAGCGACCGTCCTGCTCCGGGCGCTCGTGTTGAAACCCGGCGGGAAGCGGGTGGGCGCGGCGGTCGTCGTGCGGGACGTCACGGAGGTGAAGAGACGCGATCGCGCGCTGCTCAGCAAGGACGCGACAATCCGCGAGATCCACCACCGAGTGAAGAACAATCTGCAGACGGTGGCGGCGCTCCTGCGGCTGCAGGCCCGCCGGACCAACAACGAGGAAGCCCGGCAGGCGCTGAGCGAATCGGTGCGCCGCGTCACCTCGATCGCACTCGTGCACGACACGCTGTCGATGTCGGTGGACGAGGAGGTGAACCTCGACGAGGTCGTCGACCGCCTCGTGCCGATCCTGTCCGACGTGGCGACGGTGAGCACGCCGATCAAGGTCCGCCGCGAGGGCAGTTTCGGGGTGTTCTCCGCGGAGCGGGCGACACCGCTGGTGATGGTGCTGACCGAACTCGTGCAGAACGCGATCGAGCACGCCTTCGAACCCGGCGCTCCGGGCACGGTCACCATGCGGGCGGAACGGTCCGCGCGGTGGCTCGACGTCGTGATCCACGACGACGGGAGGGGATTGCCGCCCGGGTTCAGCCTGGAGCGGTCCGATCGCCTCGGACTGCAGATCGTGCGGACCCTGGTGGCCGCCGAGTTGAACGGTTCGCTCGGGTTGCATCCCGGGGCGGACGGGGGAACGGATGCCGTGTTGCGGGTACCGCTGGGGCGCCGTGGACCGCGGTACTGATCGCCGAAGGGCAAGCAAAAGGCCCGGCACCATATGGTGCCGGGCCCGTCTCCTTCTGAAGTATCAGACGGTGGTGCGTGCACGCGTCCGAGCGTTGCGGCGCTTGAGTGCGCGGCGCTCGTCTTCGCTCATGCCGCCCCACACACCGGCGTCCTGGCCCGACTCGAGTGCCCACGAGAGGCAGTCGGCGGTCACCGGGCAGCGGTTGCAGACAACCTTGGCATCGGCAATCTGCGCGAGGGCCGGACCGCTGTTGCCCACAGGGAAGAACAACTCGGGGTCTTCGTCGCGACAGATTGCCTTGTGGCGCCAGTCCATCCTTCTGCTCCTTAACTGGGTGCGTCGTGCACCGTTTTGTCTTGGTGAGTTCATGTGTGCGTAGAGAATGTTTCCGCACTGTTGCTTGTGAATGCTTTCACGAACTGGCGGGATGTCAATAGAAAACCGCCGCACCGTGGGGGAGCTCACGTAGTTAGGCTGCCCTTTCGAGGTGCGCCGTCCTTTGTACCCCGTGCCGTCACTTCCCGCTAGGTGAAAACGGGGATTCTCGAGATGTGCTCAGGGTCGCGCCGGCGCGACCACGTCGAGCGCGTCGGGCACCGACACGAACTCGACCACCTTGCGAAGTCCGATGTAATCGCCGTCCATCTGCAGCCCGATGGGCTCCGTCGCGGAGATCCGGACGCAGGGAACGTCGTCGACCCGGACGAGTTTCTTCGCCTTCGGGCGGGTGCCTGGAGTCAGTAGCTGGCGGGCGACCCGCAGCGTGGTGAGGATCGCCGTGGACCTCATCGCGAAGACACCGAGTCCGGTGTCGTAGGTCGTGTCGGGATTCGTGTGAACTTCGCGCTTGTTCAGATAGGTCCACGGACTCGCGTTCGACACGAACGCGTAATGAACGCCCTCGACCGGATCGCGATCGGGAATCTCCACGGTGAGCGTCGGGTCGGCGTACTTCGATCGGAAGAAGACGCGAACGGCCGCGCGGACGTACTGCGCCGGTGTGGCGGGGCGCCCGTTCTCGCGGTGCATGTCGACCGCCTCGCACACCTGGGCGTCCCAGCCGAGACCGGCGTTGAACGTGAACCAGCGGTTGTCGCAGTGGGCGAGGCCGATCCTGCGCCGCTGCCTGCGGGCGAGGAGATCGATGAGCTGGTTGGTGGCGTCCACCGGGTCAGCGGCGATGCCGAGCGAACGGGCGAAGACGTTCGCCGAGCCGCCGGGAACGACGGCGATCGGGGGAATGGGCCCCACCGTCACCGCACTCATGGATTTCGGTTCCGGGATGCCGAGCAGCCCGTTGACCACCTCGTTCACGGTGCCGTCGCCACCGTGGATGATGATCAGGCCCATTCCGTCCACGCAGGCCTGCTGCGCCAGCTCGGCGGCGTGGCCGCGGTGTGTCGTGTGCGCGACCGTCAACCGCACCCGGCTCGACAGTGCGTGGGCGAGCAGATCACGCCCGGCCGGGGTCGTCGACGTGGCATTGGGGTTGACGATCAGCAGCGCGCGCACGGGGCCCAAGCCTAGCGGGGGCAGGCGGTGTCACCGTCCCGAGGCTGACGGCGACGGGGTGTTCTAGGCTGGCCGACGTGCCGAATCCGTCTCTCCGCAAGTCCACGCCCACCACGGTCCGCGCGGCGGGCGCCCTGGTGTCGCTCGAGGGCGCGGTCGCCGTCGGCGTGGCCGTCGCGCTGGTGATTCGGGGGCTCCTCGGGCACGACCAGAGTGTCAGCAGTGGCTACGGAACCGCAGCGTGGTTCGCGATTCTCGGTGGCGCAGTGCTCGCCGCCGGACTCGCCCTCATCTTCGGCCGTCGCTGGGGGCGGGCGATCGCGATCGTCGCCCAGCTGCTCCTGCTCCCGGTGGCGTGGTCGCTGCTCACCGATTCGCACCAGCCGTTCTTCGGTGTACTGCTCGGCGTCATCGTGGTGGCGGCCCTCGGGTGCCTGTTCAGCAGTCCCACGTCCAAGTGGTTGGCCGCCGAATACGGCCAGGACACCGACGCCGACGCCGACAACCCGACGGACCGCTAGGTCACCTCGGAGGCGAGGCGCCCGAGCGGATCCCCGGTGAGCCGGTACGTGGTCCACTCGTCCTGCGGGTGCGCGTCCAGCGACTCGTAGAACGCGATGGACGGCTTGTTCCAATTGACCACCGACCACGACAGCCGGGTGTAGCCGTTGTCGACGCACTCCTTCGCGAGTGTGGCGAGCAGGGCCTTGCCGTGTCCGGAACCGCGCTCGGACGGGCTGACGAACAGGTCCTCGAGATAGATGCCGTGTGTTCCGTCCCATGTGGAGAAGTTGCGGAACCAGACCGCGATCCCGACCACCCGGTCGTCGTCGCTGACCGCGACGTGGGCGAACGTGGACGGTCGCGGACCGAACAGGGCGTCGTCCATCTGCTCGGCGGTGACGGTGCACTCGTCGCGGGCCTTCTGGTAGTCGGCGAGTTCGTAGATCATGGCGGTGATCGCGGCGACGTCCTCGGGTACTGCGCGTCTGATCATCGGGCACCTTTCTCGCTGGTCACATTGTGGCTGATCACCTGCTGCGCCCCGTGCTCGAAGCCGAGGACGGAGTACGCGCCGGGCGACATCGCGAAGCGCCGCCCCTCGCTGATGGGAAGTTCCGCCCAGCGGGCGATGAGCGCGCGCGAGAAGTGCCCGTGCCCGACGAGGATCACGTCACGGTCGACGAGTTGTGAATGCGCGACGGACAGCACGAGGTCGCACCGGGTGTGCACCTGCTCGGCCTGCTCCCCGCGGGGGCACGGATGGGTCCACACGGTCCAGTCGGGCACCTGCTGCCTGATCTCCGGGGTCGTCATGCCCTCGTAGATTCCGTAATCCCATTCGGCGAGGGCGTCCCAGGTGCGCTGGATCTTCAATCCCGCCAGTTCCGCCGTCTCCCGGGCGCGGTGCCGCGGGCTGACGATGACGAGGGGATCGCGCAGTTCGAGTGCGTCCATCGCCGGACCCATCCGCCGCGCCTGGGATTCGCCCAGTTCGGTGAGGTGTACGTCGGTTCGACCGGTGTGTTTACCCCAACGGGCCCATTCCGTTTCGCCGTGTCGGAGGAGGACGATCCGACGGCCGCGCGGCGAATCACTGGGTGGCATCCATCCATCATGTCAGTCAATATGCGTGTATGGCTCGCCTCTGAGGACGAAGTAGGTAAGGATCGAGCCGTGACAACGGTTCTTGCAGTGGCAAATCAGAAGGGTGGGGTCGCGAAGACCACCACGGTCGCCTCGCTCGGCGCGGCTCTCGTCGCGCTGGGGCAGAGGGTCCTGGTGGTGGATCTCGACCCACAGGGATGCCTGACGTTCTCCCTCGGGCACAACCCGGACCGATTGGATGCCTCCGTCCACGAGGTGCTGACGGGCGATCTGGCGGCGCAGGACGCCGTGATCGACACCGCGGACGGTGTGGCGCTCCTCCCTGCGACGATCGATCTCGCGGGCGCGGAAGCGTTGCTGCTCATGCGTCCCGGTCGCGAATTCGCCCTCAAGCGTGCTCTCGCGCCTCTGCTGGACGACTACGACACCGTTATCATCGACTGCCCGCCGTCACTCGGCGTCCTCACGCTCAACGGGCTCACGGCGGCGCAGTCGGTCCTGGTGCCGCTGCAGTGCGAGACGCTCGCGCACCGCGGTGTGGGGCAACTGCTGCGGACGGTCACGGAGGTGCAGCAGATCACCAACCCCGATCTGGTGCTGCTCGGAGCGCTGCCGACGCTGTACGACGCGCGCACGACCCACAGCCGGGACGTGCTCTCCGACGTGTCGGACCGCTACAACCTGCCGGTCCTCGCTCCGCCGATCCCGCGGACGGTGCGATTCGCGGAGGCGACGGCCTCCGGCGCCACCGTCCTGGCCGGACGCAAGAACAAGGGCGCCCAGGCGTACCGCGACCTGGCCGAGAACCTCGCCAAGCACTGGGCGGGATCCGGACTCGCTACTTTCTCGCCTGGAAGTGCCGAGTAAGTTCCTCCGTCGTGGGATTCCACGCTGCGGGCCAATCCTGTTGCCGTAATTGGGCATCCGTGCCCCCATCGGTGAAGACGACGCTTCCGCAGAACAGGGTCGACCCCGGCCCGAGCAGGAATTCGACGAGCGCGGCGATCTCGTCCGGACGTCCGCGCCGCCCGAGTGGCACCGGGTAGAAGTCCAGAGCCTTCGCGAGTTCGGGGTCGAGGTCGTCCCCGCTGGTCATCGGTGTGTCGATCATTCCCGGCGCAATCGCGTTGAGCCGTATCCCGTTGCCGATCCACTCGGGTCGTACCGCTTCACGGCGGATCCACCACGCCAGCGCCAGCTTGGACGCGGGGTACGCCGGAATGGCGGTCACCTCGTCGCCGATGCGTACCGCCTCGGCCTCGTCTGCGTCGAGGCACGCGGCTACCAGATGCTCGGGAATGCCCGGTTGCGTGGTCGTGCTGCTCGACGAGATCGCCACCACCGAGGCGGTGCCGGCGCGTTCCAGGGCGGGCTTGAGGGCGGTCACGAGGTCCACGGCTCCGAAGTAGTTGACGGCGACGAGGGTGCCGCCCGGGACGTGGGACAGCGACCCCAGTCCGGCGCAGCAGACGAGACCGTCCACGACGCCTCCGCTCGCCTCGTCGACGGCGGCCGCGGCCGCCGCCCGTCCGTCGGGGGCCGACAGGTCCGCCACCACGTCGGTCTGTGCGAGATCGACGCCGATGACGGTGTGGCCGGCGGCCTCGAGCGTGCGGCGGCTCGCCGCTCCGATGCCTGAGGCCGCGCCGGTGATCACGTAGGTTGCCATGCTGTGAATTAGAACACGTTACAGCGAGCGGCGGGTGTGGACTCCGCGTAGTGGGCGCGCATTCCCGTGACGCCGGGCGCCCGGTCCTCCCGCAGCACGAAGCGTGCGTCGTAATCGCCACAGTCCTGCGCACGGAAAGGCAACGGCGCCTCGGTGGACAGTCCGGCGAGGCGATCGATCAGCCGGGCGGCGAGGCCGGGATAGTGGTCGGCGTGCAGTCTGTCCGCACTGTCGATCAGGACCGGCGGCAGCACGGACATCCCCGTGTACCAGAAGATTCCGTGATGGATCGGGAACAGGACCTCGTCCATCTGGCCGTTGATGCCGCGCGGTCCGACGCTGTCTGCGCTGCCGCCGAAGCTGACGACCGTCATCGCCCGCTTGCCGGCGAGGGTGCCGTCGCCGTACCGCCGGGTGGAGCCGTCCTCGCGGCGCAATCCGTAGCCGTAGCCTTCGACGAAGACCCGGTCGAACCACCCTTTGAGGATTGCGGGCATGCCGTACCACCACAGCGGGAACTGCACGATCACCGCGTCCGCCCAGTCGAGTTTTCGCTGCTCGGCACGGATGTCGGGGGCGAGGGTCCCCTCGGTCAGGGCCTGCGCCGACCGCGCGCCGACCCGGAGGCGACGGTGCGGGTCGTGGCCGAAATCGTCTGCTGTGACCACTGGGTTCCATCCCATCCCGTAGAGGTCGGAGGTCCGTATCTCGTGGCCGGCGCCGCGCAGCGCTGCGAGGGCGTCGCTGCGAAGTGCCGCGTTCAGGGACTTCGGTTCGGGATGTGCCGATACCCACAGGATCTTCATGGTCCACCTTCCGCTCGGGCGTCCTGCCTCCTCCGATCATCCGTGCGTCGATGCCGTCGCGACAGTGGCCCACAGGACACTATGTGAAATAATCGAGCCATGTCCGATTCGGGAGACCGCTCGCGGTCCGTGCGTCCCCACCGTGTGGTCGTGTTCGTGCGCGACGGCGTTCTCCCGATCGAGTTCGGCATCGTCCACCGCCTGTTCGGGGAGGCGAGATCGCGGGACGGTGAGCCGCTCTACGAAGTCCTGACGTGCGCCCTCACTCCCGGTTCCGTCCGCACCGACACCGACGTGACGATCTCGGTCGAGCACGGTCCCGCACTGCTCGGCACGGCCGACACCGTCGTGGTCCCGGCATCGGACCAGGACTACGACCCACCCGAAAACGGCTGCCTGTCCCGCCCGCTCGCAGACGCGTTCGCGCACATTCGCCCCGGAACCCGGATGGCGTCGATCTGCACCGGTTCGTTCGTTCTCGCGGCCGCCGGGCTCCTCGAGAACCGGCGCGCCACGACGCACTGGAAATCGGCGGACGCGTTCCGGCGGCTGTACCCCCACGTTCGCCTGGACCCCGGAGTGCTCTACACCCACGACGGTGCCGTCCTCACCGCCGCCGGCGTCGCCTCCGGAATCGATCTGTGCCTGTACATGATCCGGGTCGACCACGGGGCTTCGGTGGCCAACGAGGTGGCGCGGGGAACGGTCGTGCCGCCCCACCGCAGCGGTGGTCAGGCGCAGTTCATCACCGAGCCCGTCCCGGAGGCCGCCGGTGCATCCACCGCGCGAGCACGGGTCCGGGCACTGACCCGGCTCGATCAACCGCTGTCGCTGCGGGAGATGGCCGCGTGGGAGTCGATGAGCGTGCGCACGTTCACCCGGCGATTCCGTGCCGAGACAGGGATGTCACCCACTCAGTGGATTCTCGAACAGCGGATCATCCGCGCACGCGAACTGCTCGAGAACACCGATCTACCGGTCGACGACGTGGCCGGGGCCGCGGGTTTCGGCACCGCGACGTCGCTACGACAGCACCTCTCTCGCACCGTCGGCGTCTCACCCACCGCATACCGCGCCACGTTTCGTTGACGGGTGCGGGGTGCTCATTCGTCCAAGTGTGGGGGAGCGCGCGTGAGCGGTCACCTCAGCGCAGTGCCACGACCCGGTCTGCGCGCTGTTCGAGGACGACGTCGCCCGCCACGGTCGTGGTGATCGGACCGGTTGCAGCGTCGCGCGCCACGGGGATCGTCCGCAACAACGCTCCGGTCGACAGGTCGAGCACGGCGATGCCGGAGTCCACTGGAACCAGCAGATTGCCGGCCATCACGGCGCCGGGGCCGAGAGCGCCCGGAAAGGCCCAGCGGGGTGCGAGATCGGAGGCGCCGAGGGACACCACCTCGGAACCGGTCCACCACCTGACCACCGAACTGCTCGTCGAGGTGACGGGCTCCGTTCCCACCGGACCGGACAGTGCGTACTCGGACACGGCGTTGCCGGTGCCGTCGAACAGGCCGATCCGCGGCCCGTACGTCTTCCCCGTGGGGAGATACACGGCCGTGGTCTCGCCCGACACCCCGAGGATGCGGGCACCCTCGACGCCGGCGTCGACACCCGCGAGGACGCTGGAGCCGTACTCCTCGGGTTCCTGGTTGTCCTTCGGCGACGGATTCATGACGGTCAGACGATTGGCCGCCTCGCCGGGGCAGCGCTCGAGAACGGAGAGCCGGCTACTGCTCGAACCGACGTCGATCAACGTGCACCCGCTGCGGGGCTGCTTCTTGGGATTCACCGGAGCGTCCACCCGGCCGTACTCCACGGTGCGCACCAGGTCGGAACGCCACAGTTCCAGACGACTGTCGCCGAGGGCCGCCACATAGGTGCCGTCGGACGTCAGCGACACCTCGGAATCCGCGTCGCTGTTCCGCTGGGCCAGGCGCTCGCCGGTACCGCCGTCGAGTTCGGTGACCTGCGAGCATCCGCGGTGGTCGCGGTACACGGCCACGACCTTCTCCCAGGACGCCGTCACACCGCACAGGTCGAGGTCGCGCTCGTACCGCCACAGTTCGGTGCCCGACATGCGGTCCCGTCCGACGACGTCTCCGCCTTCCGCGGTGACGACCGCACCACCGACGACGAGGGGTGCGGTCGTGGCGGGGCTGGACGAATCCCAGATCGGGTTCAGCGTCTCCGGGACGGTCAGCGCCGTGACGAGCGCGGCAGGCGGCTCGGCCGCGGTGATCGACGTGGTGCCCCGGGCGTCGCTGCGGAACCACACCACGGTGATGGCGACCACCACCGCTACTGCGATTCCGGCCGCGACGACGAGATCGGCGCGCGAGCGCCGCTCAGGTGCGAGCACGGTGGCCGGTTACTCCGCGTTCGTCGCGGCGGCGCCGACCTTCGTGGTCCGGCGGCGGCGGCGCCGGCGGGGCTTGGATGCGCCCTCGCCGTCGCTGTCCGTGCTCGGAGCAGCGGATTCGGGTGCCGTCGGCTCCGGCGACACGGACTTGGGGCCCACGGAATCGGTGGGACGGCCACCGCGGGTGCGGCGACGGGCGC
Organism: Rhodococcus sp. (in: high G+C Gram-positive bacteria); assembly: GCA_004211695.1. Lineage (GTDB taxonomy): Bacteria > Actinomycetota > Actinomycetes > Mycobacteriales > Mycobacteriaceae > Rhodococcus_F. Next base: position 3,253 of record SEEV01000191.1, on the reverse strand, counting down.
GGGTGCGTGCCGGACGCTCCGTGCGCTCGGCCCTCTCACCCTGCTCGGCGTTCTCGCCCTGCTCCGGAGCGACCTTCTCGGCCTTCTCGACGCGGGCGCGCTTGATCGTGCCGGTCGCCTCGGTCGGGATAGATAGTTCCTCGTACAGGTGCGGAGAGCTGGAATACGTCTCGACCGGATCGGGGATACCGAGACCGAGGGCCTTGTCGATGAGCTGCCAGCGGGGAATGTCGTCCCAGTCCACGAGCGTCACCGCGATGCCGGTGCGGCCCGCGCGGCCGGTGCGGCCGATCCGGTGGACGTACGTCTTCTCGTCCTCCGGGCACTGGTAGTTGATGACGTGCGTGACGTCGTCGATGTCGATACCGCGAGCTGCGACGTCCGTTGCGACCAGCACGTCGATCTTGCCGGTCCGGAACGCCTTCAACGCCTTCTCGCGTGCAACCTGGTTGAGGTCGCCGTGGACGGAACCGACGGAGAATCCGCGCTCGGCGAGATCGTCGGCGACCTTCTGGGCGGTGCGCTTGGTGCGGGTGAAGATCATCGTCGCGCCGCGGCCCTCGGCCTGCAGCACGCGGGCGACCATCTCCGCCTTGTCGAGCGCGTGCGCCCGGTAGATGTGCTGGCTGGTCCGGTCGTGCACCGCCGAATCGTCGGCCTGCTCGGCGCGGATGTGCGTCGGCTGGGTGAGGAACGTGCGGGCGAGGGTGATGATCGGGCCCGGCATGGTGGCCGAGAACAGCATCGTCTGCCGCTTGTCCGGAACCATCCCGAGGATGCGCTCGATGTCGGGCAGGAAGCCGAGGTCGAGCATCTCGTCGGCCTCGTCGAGCACGAGGACCTCGACCTTGCCCAGGATGAGGTGCCCCTGGTTGGCCAGGTCGAGGAGGCGGCCGGGGGTGCCGACGACGACGTCGGCGCCCTTCTGGAGAGTCGCGATCTGCGTCTCGTAGGGGCGGCCACCGTAGATGGCGAGGACCTCGAGCTTGTTCTTCTCGCCCTTCAGGTACTTCGCGGCGCCCTCGAGATCCTTGGTGACCTGGATGCACAGCTCACGGGTGGGGACGATGATCAGCGCGCGGGGCGTGCCGTCGAGCGCTGCGGTGCCGGTGGTGCCGGTGGAGATGCGGTGGAGCAGCGGGACGCCGAAACCGAACGTCTTACCCATGCCCGTGCGGGCCTGACCGATCAGGTCGTCGCCGGCGAGGGCGAGGGGAAGCGTCAGCTCCTGGATGGCGAAGGTGCGCTCGATGCCGATCTCGTCGAGCGCGCGGACGATCTCGTCGCGAACTCCGAGCTCGGCGAAAGTGGGGGCGACGTGCGTGGAGTCGAGCTGCGCCGAGAGAGTTGTCTCGGTTGCGTCGTCTTCATGGTCGACAGTGATCTTGCTCAGGGGACTGGCCTTCCTCGTAGCTGCACGCACGCACGAGGTAAGGGCCAGGCCGCTGGTCGGCCCGATTTCCCAGTCGACGCTCTCGTCGATGTCCTCTTCCGAGTCGATCCTGCCTCTGCCTCAGCGCAGAAATCGGAGATTTCGGCGAGGCGCGGCTGGGACCGTCGATCAGGTGCGCGCACATTATCGGTGGGAACCGCCGATCGGATCGTGATCGATCATCACTCGACCCGCGTTCTCCGTGAGGACGAACAACACGCCTGCATCCTCTGATTCCACCATTCCCGCTGATCACCCCGGCGTCAGTGAACTCTTCGCGGTCCTCGCGTACGGCGAGATCTCCGCGTTCTACCGGCTGTCCGAGGACGCGCTGATGGCGCGCACCCTGCAGGGCAAAGTGGCACTCGCGAGCATGGCGGCCGCCGAGATGGGTCACTTCGAGATGCTCGAGAAGGCTCTGACCGCCCGCGGGTTCGACATCTACGAGGCGATGGACCCCTTCGTCCGCGCACTGGACAACTACCACGCGTCCACCACCCCGTCGACGTGGCTCGAGGCATTGGTGAAGGCGTACGTCGGCGACGGGATCGCCGCCGACTTCTACCGCGAGATCGGGCACTCGCTGCCCGCCGAGGTCTCGCGGACGGTCGAGGAGGTGCTCTCGCAGACCGGCCACTCGGAGTTCGTCGTCCACGAGGTACAGCAGGCGATCAAGGCCAGCAACCGCGACAAGGACCGCCTCATGCTGTGGGGCAGGCGACTGCTCGGCGAGGCCATCACCCAGGCACAGTTCGTCCTCGCGCAGCGGGAGGCGCTGACCGAACTCGTCATCTCCGCGTCCGGCGACCTCAACGGCGTCGTCGCACTCTTCGACCGCATGCAGGAGATGCACGCCGAACGCATGGCCGTGCTGGGTCTCGCCCTCACCGGTGGCGACGGGATCCTGTCTCTGCAGGACGACAAGGGACGCAAGTACCTCGTGCAGTCCAGCAAGATCGCCTACGTGGAGATCGGCCCGTCCGATATCCGCAAGGTCGGTTTCGCTCCGACCAAGTGAGCTCATGAGAAAGGGCCCGCAGTCGACTCGACTGCGGGCCCTTTCTCATGCACGGTGCTAGCGCTGTTCTGGGTGCAGTGGCACGCGGGACAGACCGCCCCAGGCGAGTGTCACGGTGGTGTCGACCGCCTCTTCCTTCGGGATCGGGCGTGCAGCCTCGAGCCAGTACCGCGCGGTGAACTGGCTGGCGCCCACCAGTCCGACGGCGAGGATGCGGGCGCGGTAGGGGTCGAGACCGGAGTCGTGGCTGACGAGGTCGAACACGGCGTCCACGCAGGCCTCGGTGGCCTGCTCGACGCGGCTCTGCACCTGTGGCTCACCCATGAGGTCCGACTCGAACACGAGGCGGAAGCCCTGCGAGTCGTTGTCGACGAAGTCGAAGAACGCCTGCACCGCGGCGCGGACGCGCTGCTTGTTGTCCGTGGTCGAACGCAGCGCCTGGCGAACCCCGGAGATCAGGCTGTCGACATAGCTCTGCAGCACGGCCACGTACAGCTCGAGCTTGCCGGGAAAGTGCTGGTACAGGACGGGCTTGCTCACACCGGCGCACTCGGCGATCTCGTCCATTCCGGCAGCGTGGTACCCGCGCGTGACGAAGACCTCGCTGGCTGCGGCGAGTAGCTGCAGTCGCCGGGCGTCACGGGGGAGTCGCGTGCTGCGGCGGGCCCCGGTGCCCTTTCCGGTGGTGGCATCGCGATCGGAGTTCGTCCGATCCGCGAGTTCAGTCATAGCGCTTCCAATCTGCACAAGTATTCCGCGTCACATTCTGTGTAACTGTGTGAACGATACCCGCGCGTAGTGAA